>JBDRMP010000098.1:0-2471 GCA_043811995.1 Planctomycetota bacterium | reverse complement strand
ATGGCTCGATTTTTTCCCATAACTCGTCTGAAATTCTGTATCGGTTTTTTGTTTTTCGTTTCTTCACCCCTGAACCCTTTCAAAGGCATCATTGCCTCTTAATATATCGGCCATTCAGGAGTTATTCGGATAGGCTCTAACCTCCTGCCACCTTTTTTCCGATATCCTGCCGCCGCTCTCGGCTGACAAAATGTCCCCCTTATAAAACTTCCAGCCGGCAAGCTCGTAGTTTTCGCGATTGCCCGACAAATCCTGCGAAAAAGCATTGCCGGCTCCCCCAAAAACCGCCAAACACAACAGAATCAATATCTTCCTCAACTTTGATTCTGAATTCATAGGTCAAATTGCCAATAGTTTCAATAACATCGGGATAATCTGGTTTTCTGCGACAGCCGCGATTTTCTTTCCTTTTTTGTAAATGAACGCCTTGTTCTTCGCGGCGCATACCGCCAAATCCGCGTCCGCCGCCTCTCCCGGCCCGTTGACTATGCACCCCATCACCGCAATTCGTATCGGCTTGTCAATTTTATTGACTGCCTTTTTCACTTTGCGGGCAAGCTGCACTATATCAATCTGTGCCCGTGCACAGGTGGGACACACTATCAGTTGAAGTTCCGGCGCCGGATACAGGCCAAGTGATATTAAAATCTGCTTGGCGATTTCCGTTTCGATGACCGGCTCCCCTGCCGCGCTTACGCGAATCGTGTCCCCAATGCCTTCCGCCAACAGCGTCCCAAGCGCAACCGCCGAAGGGACACACGCATCCTCAGGCAGCCCGGCGTGTGTCAGTCCTAAGTGAATCGGGTAATCGAACGTCTCCGCGATGCGCCTGTTGATTTCAATTGTCCGAATCGTATCGCTGCTTTTCGCGCTAAGGACAATCTGCGTGAATCGCCGGCCCTCGAATAGCCGCACGTAACTTTTCATTTCCCTGAGCATCAAAGCAACACGCTTGCCGCTTGCGACGTCCGGTTTTCTCAGGTCTCTGATGCTTGCTTCGTTGACGCCGACACGGATTGCGACCTTGTGCATCTTCGCGGCGTCGATAATTCGTAAGATATCGCTGCGATTTTTTATATTGCCGGGGTTAAGCCGGATTTTTGCCGCTCCTCCCTCGATTGCCTCGATTGCCCGCTGCGGGCTAAAATGAACGTCCGCAATAAGGGGGACAGTTACCTTTGGGACGATTTTTGCAAATGCGCTCGTATCCGCACACGTCGGCACCGCCACCCGAACCAGCCGGCATCCCGCAGCCGCTAATTGATTTATCTGCCGGACACAGGCCCCAACATCGGTCGTCAGCACCTTGGTCATCGATTGAATGACAACCGGCGAAGATGACCCGATTTTCACCCCCGCCACGTTGACTGTTCTGCTTTTTCTTCGTTTAAACATAATCGGATTGTAGCTTGTCGTAATTGCCCAATCAAACTAAAATACATATATGGTTTCGACTGCCTTAACTATCATCGGAATGCTGGTTGTATCGTATATGGGCCTTGCGCTGACGCTTTATTTTATGCAGCCAAAGTTCGTCTATGACCCCATCAAAGAATTGCCCTATACACCCGCCGAACTCGGCCTCGATTTTGAGCAGGTTACTTTCAGAACCGGCGACCGCTTGAACCTCCACGGCTGGTTCGTCCCTGCCTCGGCGAAGCCCTTGGGCGAAATCGGGACGGACTTCACCGTCCTCTACTGCCACGGCAACGGCGGCAATATGATGTTCTTCCTCGATACCGTAAACCTCTTGAATGGACTGGGGCTGAACTGTTTCATCTTCGATTACCGCGGTTACGGCTCCAGTCAGGGCAGTCCTTCGGAAAACGGGACTTATCTCGACGTCAGGGCGGCATACAGGTGGCTGACGAAGAAAAAAGGAATCCCCCAGCAGAAAATTATCATCTTCGGCTGGTCCCTCGGTGGCAGCGTCGCGGCATATCTGGCAGCCAGAACCCGCTCGGCCGGACTCGTTATCGAGGGGGCTTTTACGTCTTACGCCGATATAGGCAGCAAATACTATCCCTATATGCCCGTGCGGTGGTTTGCCCGGTTTAAATATCCCACAATCGACTACGTCCGAAAGGTCAAATGCCCCATATTGGTGATTCACAGCCGAGACGACGAAACCGTCCCCTTCGAGTTCGGCCTGGAGCTCTACGACGCCGCCAATGAGCCAAAAGAATTTGTCGAGCTTCGCGGAGGCCACAACGAGGCATATCTCATTTCGAGTGAAACCTATAAAAAATCCTGGCTTAAATGGCTCGCCTTTTTAACCGATTCCGCCAAAATTGATAGTCCCCGGCAAAAATCTGTTTAACATTTTCGTCTCTTAGAGCCTATCCGAATAACTTCTGAATGGCCGATATATTAAGAGGCAATGATGCCTTTGAAAGGGTTCAGGGGTGAAGAAACGAAAAACAAAAAACCGATACAGAATTTCAGACGAGTTATGGGAAAAAATCGAGCCA
>JBDRMP010000097.1:0-4923 GCA_043811995.1 Planctomycetota bacterium | reverse complement strand
CGTGTTTGGATGCTTTGGTATCAATGGCTCGATTTTTTCCCATAACTCGTCTGAAATTCTGTATCGGTTTTTTGTTTTTCGTTTCTTCACCCCTGAACCCTTTCAAAGGCATCATTGCCTCTTAATATATCGGCCATTCAGAAGTTATTCGGATAGGCTCTTAGTATAGCCGAACAGATCGTAAAAATGACAATACTCAATATCCTTTTAGTATAAGGAGCGAAAATCTTTGAACATCGAATAAGAATAAACCATCCAATAGCTGGCGCTATGATGGCTAATGGCCCTCTGATGTCACTAAACCAATGTGGGAGCTGTCTCATAACATATCTCGTAAAGAGAAATACCGTTACGAAATATAATATTATTGAAAAGCAAATCTCGAACACGATCCCAACCCAATCTTTTTGAGGTTTATCTATTTTTTTGCCATTTCCTTGTTCTATCATTATGTAAGCCCCTAAATTTTTCAAAAGCCATATATTTGCCAAACTTCATGTTCGTCTTTTATAAAAATAACCGGGAAAAGATATGTTTCCGAACCGACTTGATGACGCATTTCATATTTGGCTATACCATCTATTTCCGAGTTCGATATTAAGATTAAATCGCCCATGCCAGCAACATAATCCGGCAGATTCGCCTGTAAAGTCAAATTCATAGTTTGTCCATATCGCAGGGGCATATTTTCGCCATTCGGGATGGTCTGTTTTGTCGTCTAATCCAGCATTACGGTATGGGTCATAAAAGTGGTGTTTGGCTCTCGGGTTTGGAATATCTTCTAGCCGTGCGCCGCATATCAATAGCTCTCGAATAGTAGGGTTTGTTGGAATTATTGAAGATATCCGATCTTCAAATTGAGCGGAAGGAATACGTTCCGAAGGCGGAATGACGGATTGGTCTAAAGTCAACACTTCGCCCAATCCTTGTTGTATATTTAATTGGGTTTGAAGATATTTACCAAGGGCCGAATTATAGATTGCTGTTTGTGTCAGATTGGCGTGGCTGCTGTCACAGAAACCAAATGCTTGGGAGCCTATTCGTAAAATCGCAATAGCGAAAATTAACATTCTTAAATTCTTTTTCATAATGATTTTCACTTTCAAGTCAGACAATAGTAGAGACTGCTAGCCCCAATATTATCAGCAAAGCCCACAATAATGACCACCCTAATATAATTAAGGAAACAACCACAACGATTGTTCTCGTAGTTTTAGGGATAGTTTTTAACCTTAATGTTTTTATGAAGGCGTATCCTGTTAAACAAAAAACTAAAAACCAGCCCCAATATTGAAACCCAACTTCGCCCAACCAATGAACAGAATTCTTGGTTCTTCCAAACAGAAGAAGTGCCCAAGGTGTCACGCCGATAATAAATCCACTTAATGTCAGAGATATAATCGCAACTAATTCTTTTTTGGCAACCATTGAAAACTTCCTAAAAGTCATAGATTTTCCATTGTCCCGTTTCGTCTTTGACAAAAATTACAGGATAGGCATATAATTGTCCGCCTTCTTCCCGCAAAAGGTCATAATAAGCTATTTCATCTTTCTGCTCTATGAAGATTAGCTCACCCATCTCGTTTGCCATTTGTGGAAGATAAGGGCTGAGTTGCTCGAAGAAAATACGGTAATTCTCTGCCGAGACCTCTGTAAAATATGATACAGCCGTATTTATATCTCCTGCGGCCAAGGCCGCCTTGAATTGTTCAAAAACACTCACTGGCCGAGAACCTTTGAGCCAGCAGTCCGCCATTATGGATAAATCGTTGCAATCGACCAAATTGCTTGTATCAAAATCGCCTGTAAGTCCCGCGCCAGTCAGCAGCCAGTTTTGTGCGAATTTGGCCATATCCTCGAAGGCGATTATCCCGTCGATGTCTAAATCTATTGGCTGGCATTGCTGTCATCTAAATCGCCCGCAAGGCCGATACCTGTCTGCTGCCAATTCTCGCTCATCAAAGCAAAATCGGCGAAGTCAGCCGAATCGTCGTTGTTGAGGTTTGCAACGGTCGGCTCAAAAACACCGCTGGCCAAAGCAAAACCGCAAAATATGAGACAAACAATCCCGACAAACAGAAATGCCATTTTATTGTTCATATTATCCGCTCCTGAATGTGTCCCATACTTTTTCACAACAGCCCGAATTTAACTCGCAGCTAAACGATGTCAATAAAAATATCTACGAAGTGTCAGAATATGACACTGGCTGAACAGATTTTTACCACAAGGGCTTCGAGACGCGACACTATGAATCGGTTAGTCGAAGTGCAGGCCGCAGGAGTCGGGGGTTATGTGTTCGGAGGTGGTGCGGGGGTATTTTCGGCAGTTAAGGGAACGCAGGGGATAGATTTTGCAGATGGCCTTACCCTCGGCGTCGAATCGCAGCCAGGGGCAGACGTTGGGCAGTTTGCAGCAGGCGCCGCAGCGGAGGCATTGGCCTCGGCGGGTCTTATCGACCGGCAGAAAGGCGGTAAACGTCCGTTTGAGCTTGGCTCCCCAGGTGTTTTTGGGGGATTGTTTCACTTCATCTATAACCATAATTAGGGTATAAAGATAACATTTCGGCCGGCACAATGCAATAAAAGGCCGGATAGAACCGTCTAAATTAGTAGAAATGGCTGGGTATGCCACAACGCGTTTTAGAGCAGATAATTATCGGATGCAGGAAAGGCGATGAGACGTGCTTTTCGCAACTGGTTGATATTTATGCGAAGCGTTGCTTTGGATATTTTTACCGCCTTTCCGGAAGCAGGGAAATTAGCGAAGATTTGCTCAGCGAGCTATTTGTCAAGTTAGTGGAAAAAATCGGCAGCTACAGGGGCGGCAGCTTTGACGGATGGGTGTTCACGATGGCGTCGAATCTCTTTCACGACCATCTGCGATTCAAGCAGCGACAGACGCGCCTTCTGAATGAGCAGGGTCGGCGCGTGATGTTGCAGCCGACGCACAACGAAGGCGACAACAGGGGTGAAATTGATGAGCTTCAGGCCGCATTGGGAAAGCTGGATGGAGACGTCAGGGAATTGATAATGATGAGGTATTATTCACAGTTATCGTTTAAGGAAATATCGCAGTCGAGGGGTGAACCGATAGGAACAACGCTCTCGAAGCTTCATCGCGGAATGAAACGGCTGCGCGAGCTTATGAGGTGAGTCAAAAATGAATGGTTCGGACAGGGAAAATTTGAAGGATTTGCTGTCGAAGTTTATGGATGCCGGAGCGGCCGGCGAGGCGGCAGAGGACATTGAAAGAGGCGACGAGCTTTTGCGGGCGTTCCCTGCGCAGGAACCGGATAAAGACGTGGTTGCCGATGTGAAGGAGATGGTGTCTGCCGTAGTAAGGCGACGGCACAGGATAACCTTGCAGCGAAGGATATTGGCAGCGGCAGTGGCGGCGGCGATTGTGGTGGTGTCGGCTGTGGCGTTAAAGTATTTTGACAGGCAACCGGCTGGACAGACGCCGGTGCGATACGCGGCTGCTATACCGGACAAAATCTGGGAGAGCAGCGACATTACAACGGATGACCCGGATATAGCAGTTCTGGCGGCGGAGATTTCAACGATTGAGAATGAATTGCACGGTGTGGAGTCGAGTGACAGCAGCGTAAGCGGCAGTATGGCCGCTGATGATTTGGAAATGGAACTGATAGGAATAAGCGGAGATTTTTGGAAAGGATAAAAATATGAGGACCGACTGGTTGAAGGTGGCATGTGTGGCGAGTTTGATACTGATGGGAACCGGCTGGGGGTTAGCAAGCGCGGCGGAAATGGAAAAGGAGGAGCAGATAACGGCTGAGCCGCCGATGCGCGAGGGACGCTTCGAGCTGGGGCCTGAGCAGGTCGAAAGGATTCTGGCCCAGATAAGAGAAAAAGACCCTCAAAGAGCGGATGCGTTGATGCAACTGCGGGAAGAGGACCCGGATGCGTTTATGGCGGAGATTCACAACATCGCACGAGAACAATTTATGGCACGAATGCGAGAACAAAAAGGCGAGCAGGGCAAGCAGCAGTCCCGCCGTCGGCTGGGAGGACCGATGATGGAAGGCCCAGGGCAAGGCGAACGGCCGGAGATGATGCGCGAGCGGATGCAGGAAAAAGGCGAAGAATATATGAAGTGGCTCAAGGAGAATTACCCCGACGAGGCGACAAAGCTCGAACAGTTGAAAGAGGGAAATCCCGGCCAGTTTATGAGGGCGATGGGGATTAGCGGGAGGAAATACGGCCCTATTTTCCAGGCGTCAAAGGATAATCCGCCGCTGGCGGCGGTTTTGAAAGACCAGTTGGCGCTGAGGGAAAAGCGTTCAGAACTGCTCAAGCAAATCAAGGCAACAACGGACGAAAAACAGAAAAAGGAACTGACAGGGGAACTGGAAAAGGTAGTGGGCCAGCAATTCGACCTGATTGTGAAGCGCAAACAGCTTGCCTACGAGGACCTTACCAAAAAGCTCGAACAGCTTCAGAAAGAAGTTGACCAGAGAAAGACCGAGGTCGAAAAATGGAAGGGCAAGGACTTCAAGAACGAGCAGGTCAAACAGCGGGTCAACGAGCTTGTCAACCAGACCGAGAAATTTGAATGGGAATAGACCTATTGTAGATTTATGATTGTCGATTGCTGATTTTATGAGGCCCTGCGGATTTCGCGGGGCCTCGGTTTTTTAGGGGGGGACACAAGTTCTTTGATAAAGCAAAAAACTGCATTTTTTACGCTTTTTCCGTGATTTTTGCTGCTTTTTTGAAAAAGTCACAAAAAAACTGTAACGCAAGGGGGCTTTTCGGGACTTCTTAGAGCCTATCCGAATAACTCCTGAATGGCCGATATATTAAGAGGCAATGATGCCTTTGAAAGGGTTCAGGGGTGAAGAAACGAAAAACAAAAAACCGATACAGAATTTCAGACGAGTTATGGGAAAAAATCGAGCCA
>JBDRMP010000096.1:0-22600 GCA_043811995.1 Planctomycetota bacterium | reverse complement strand
GGCTTATAATACAAACTGCTCCGGCTCAGCGACAGCAGCTCGCACTGCCGATAAACAGCTATCTTCTTGTGAGCCGGCTCAATGGCTTTCCGCTTCTGCTCAAGCGTCAAATCCAGATTTTTTTTTGAGCCAGTCAAGCTCCACTTTTAACTGGCCTATCTGCTGGTATAACTCCGCCGTCAGCTCTTCCCGCTGTTGCTGGTCGCTTTGCCGCCGCCGGGAAAATATCTCCGGCAGCAATTCCAATAGTTGCTTTCTCCATTGCGTTATCTGGGTCGGATGAACCTCATACTCGCTGGCCAGCTCCGCTATTGTCTTGTCGCCTTTGGCTGCCTCAAAAGCAACCTTCGCCTTGAATTGAGCCGTGTGATTACGTCTTTTGTTTTTCATGAATCTGTCTCCTGAAATTGTTATCGTCTCAGGCGACAAATCCACCTTAATTCGCCTTAATCATGCGCCCAGTTTTTGGGGAGTATTATATTACATGGCCCCGGCGGCGTTTGCGGTGAAGTGTCTTGAGCAAGGCTCCGCTACGCTGCGCCTTGCTCAAGAGATGGAGAACAGGTGTGGAATACTCTCATGACAACTGGACCAGAAAATGGGGGCAGGTCAATCCATTTGCGGTCCAAAAGCTTCTTGGCCACGCAGATTTACAAATGGCAACAAGATATGTTCAGGATGTTTCTGCACAAACGGACAGAGTTATTCAGAATAGCAGGATGTATATCTGTCAGATTAACAGGTAGTGTAAATCAAAATATCTGTAGTGACCCATAATGTGGCAACAATATAACATCTGGAATTGGGAACACAGCCGAACAATACCCGATAGTTGCCATTTGCCTGGGATAATCGGGTTTCTTGGCTATGATCCTACGGAAACTGGCAAAAAAACGGATTAATTTGGGGGTTCGGATCCCTGCTCCGTACCCTTTTTGTCAATGAGAGGTGTTTGTTCTTCAGCAAGGGTAAGACAGAGTCCACGGCTGGCTTCCGTCGTGGCGGCCAAGCCAGCACTGAATTAGTCCCGCATCTTGTCGATTTGCGTGATAGGTAATTACCACAAGGGCTTGTTTTTTCGAGCGTTATCGCTATTATATGTTATCATCGCAAGGCCCATATAGGTACTTGGACCGAACAAAATCAAGCAGGATGCATCGTTAGGAAGCCATACGGCATTTGCAGAGGCAAGGTGATACGTGGTAGGCAGACGAGCGGCGAGTAAGAGTCAGGCCGATGCACGACTAAGCGAAGAAACAGCTCTAGCTCTTAATGAACGAGTGAAAGAACTGAGTTGCCTCTATCGTATCAATCAGATATTCGAGACGTTTAGCGGCTCCCCGAATGAAGTGTTTCAGCGGATTGTTGAGTTGATACCGCCGGCGTGGCAATATCCCGAAATAGCTTCGGCTCGAATCATTTTGGACGGCCGACAATACGAAACGCCCGGCTTCAGGGAGGAGCGTCAAAAGCAGTCAGCAGATGTGATTTTAGGCGGTAAGTCCAGAGGCAGTGTTGAAGTGGTCTATGCAGAGGAAAAACTGCCCAGTAGTGATGGTCCCTTTTTGAAGGAAGAGCAGAATCTTTTAGACGCGATAGCAAGGCAAATAGCATTCATTGTTGAACGTCAGCAGGCAGAGGAAGAGCGAGCCCAACTACAAAAGCAGCTTATGCACGCCGACCGCCTTGCCACTATCGGGCAGTTGGCCGCGGGCGTCGCTCATGAACTTAATGAACCGCTGAGCAGTATCCTCGGTTTTGCGCAGCTTGTACAGAGGAATCCGAGATTGCCTGAGGAAACGGTGCACGACATCCAGAGGATTGTGATGGCATCCCTCCACGCCAGAGAGGTTATAAAAAAACTCCTGTTGTTTGCACGGCAGACACCCATTTTCAAGGGGCATACGAATATTAATAACATCGTTTCGGAGGCACTCGGTCTTTTTGAGCACCGTTTCGAAAACGAGGGGATAGAGCTGGTTTGCACGTTTTGTCCCAGGATGCTTGAGATAACGGCTGATGCTGGCCAACTGACTCAGGTTCTGGTCAATCTTGTCGTAAATGCGATTCAGGCAATGCCGGAAGAGGGAAAACTTAGCGTGCTGACGGATGTTCAGGACCAGTACGTCGTCTGCATTGTGGAGGATACCGGAGTGGGAATGACCGAGGAGGTTCTGGACCGGCTGTTTGTACCCTTCTTCACGACCAAGGAGGTAAACCAGGGGACGGGCTTGGGTTTGCCCGTGGTCCACGGAATAGTAAAATCTCATGGCGGGACAATTGAGGTCAAGAGCAAGCCCGGGCAAGGAACGAAGTTTACTATTCGACTGCCCATCGAGCCAGGTACTATCCTGGACAACAGAGAGGAATTATGAATTCACACAGTGGAAAAGAGACCATTCTCGTTGTGGATGACACCCCCGGCACGCTGGAGGTTCTCCAAAGGAATCTGACCGCCGAAGGATACATAACATATACCGCTCCTGGCGCTGAGGAAGCATTGAACCTCCTTGAGGGAACACCCGTTGACTTGGTCATTACGGACTTGAAGATGCCTAAAATAAGCGGCATTGACCTGATTCGACATATCAGGGAGAACTACAGAAACACCGAGGTGATGATGATCACCGGATATGCGACGGTGGAGAACGCTGTCGAGGCGGTCAAAAGCGGGGCCGAGGAGTATCTGCCCAAGCCGTTCACTGATGGCGAGATATTAACGGCTGTTCGTCGCGTGCTTGAGAAGCTAAAGCAAAGACGCGAGTCATCGACGAAACCTGCTCAGGGGCTTGCAGGCACCCACGGTCTTATTGGTGAATCACAGGCCATGCAGAAGGTCTTCGAGGCAATACGAAAGGCGTCTTCAACCTCGGCGACGGTTCTCATTACCGGTGAGAGCGGAAGCGGCAAGGAGCTGGTGGCCAGAGCGATTCACTACAACAGCGAAAGAGCGTCCGCTCCATTTGTGCCGGTCAATTGTGGGGGTATCCCGGAGGGCCTTATCGAGAGCGAACTCTTTGGGTACGTCAAGGGTGCCTTCACTGGCGCCTATGAGTCACGGGCGGGATTCTTTCAGACAGCCGACGGCGGGACGATTTTTCTGGACGAGATAGGCGAAACGAGCTTAGCAATGCAGGTGAAGCTCATGCGGGTCCTTCAGGAGAAAGAGGTTTACATGGTTGGGGACTCTCGACCGAGGAAGGTTGACGTGAGAGTCATTGCTGCAACAAACAAGAACCTGCTTGGGCTCATTCAAAGCCGGGTGTTCCGTGAGGAGTTGTATTATCGAATCAACGTAATCACAATAGAGGTCCCGCCATTGAGGGACAGGGGCAGCGATATTCTTCTGCTGGTGGAACACTTCGCCAGAAAGTTCGCCGGAGAACTAGGCAGAGCAGTTCCACGTTTTTCCGAGAAGGCCCTTGAGGCGATGAAGAACTACTCTTGGCCGGGCAATGTGAGGGAGCTGGAAAACACAATCCAGCGCATCATCGTAATGAACGATGAACTGGTTGTCGAGGTTCCGGACTTACCCGCATTAGCCCGGTTTTCGGTTATTCGCACAAACGGCGTGAACAGGACCCTGGCGGAAGTAGAAGCGGACCATATTCGCAACGTCCTGTCAAATGTCGGCGGCAACAGGACACGAGCGGCGGAGATACTCGGAATCGACCGCAAGACCCTGCGGAAAAAGATGCAGCAAGCAAAGCTGGACAAAACTTTCCCGAGTGGTTGAACCAGCCAATAGAAGAGTTAAATCCCAAAACGCGCGATGGGGAAAAACTCCCCACCGTCCCAATTTTCCCCACCATCAATAGTCCTTTTAGCCAACCCGGAATGCTCGTTTTTGCCTGCAAAGATGACCACATCGGATTCTGCAACCATATATCAATCAATTAGTTAAAGCAAAAAACTCTGTAAGCGATGCCGAAATTTTCGGCCAGCGGTATGCCCATTGCTGGTACTACAGTGCTTGTCGGTGATGAAGTACCTTTGCCAAGGGTCATCACCTGGCATGAACCTTCTGAGGAAGCAGGCAGAAAGGCAGGTTTATCCATGGCAATGGAAGAACAATCTTTAGGACTATGCTTGACGTGTAACAGCAAGGATATATGCATTCAGCGAAAAAACATCAAATTCCCCGTTTTGTTCTGTGAAGAATTCGATGATTCAACATCGCTGCGTGCGAAGGGGCCGACGGCTTCAGCTTTACCCGAAGAGAAAGCTGCCCTCGATATAAGCATGGGGCTATGCTGCAACTGTGGAAATCTTGACTCCTGCACATTGCGTCACTCACCAGGAGGTATATGGCACTGTGAGGAGTATTGTTAAGAGAACGTAGTCGCTACACGAATCGATATTGCCTGTTGATAAGAGATTCCAATGGATGAGCAAGTTATCGAGAGAGTTGTCGCTGAACATCACGGCTCACTGGGAGGCATGTTGACCATTCTCAGCGAGGTTCAGGCGCAGTACGGGTACCTGCCGGAAGATTCCTTACGCAGGGTGGCTGCAGCGACCGGCGTCTCTCTGACCGACATATACGGGGTAGCCACGTTCTACAAGGCGTTCAGTTTGAAACCCAGAGGAAAGCACCTGGTATCAGTGTGCCTTGGGACGGCATGCCACGTGCGAGGCGCTCCACGGATTGCTGATGAATTCATCCGGCAGTTGGGCATCAAATCCGGCGAAACAACTCAGGATAAGGAGTTCTCCCTCGAGACAGTAAACTGCCTCGGCGCGTGTGCTCTGGGCCCTATCGTTGTGGCCGATGGTCGCTATTACACGAATGTTAGAAAAAGCAGGGTTGCGGAGATTCTGAGAAAGACCCGTGCGGGTCTGGATAAGCCGCAGGCAAATCACGGCTTTCCGCTGACCATTCAATGCCCGCACTGCCGGCAGAACCTTATGGACCCGGCAAAGCCCATCGACGGCGTTCCATCGATACACATGGCGCTCTGCTGGGATGGAGGCCGGCATTCGCTTCATCTATCCTGTCTCTACGGCAGTTTCGGAACGGCCTGCGACGAGGAAATCCCTGTAAATTCCGTTGTCGGCCTTGCCTGCCCGAAGTGCGGGCGTGACCTGACCGGCGAATGGACGTGTCCGGAATGCGGAGCGGGCATGGCCCGGCTGCGGGTGCAGGAAGGCGCCGTTCTTATGGTTTGCACGCGTCGCGGGTGTCAGGGACGAAGATTGGACCTGGATACAGTATTGGCCGAAGGGACTGACCGGCCGAATCAGGAATAATATATGAAAAAACTGACATCTATTGATGATTTCAAGGTCTTGCAAGGCCGCCTGCGGGAGCAAAGCGATGCCGGCGAGACGACAATCGTGGTACCGGCAGGGACGTGCGGGATTGCCAGCGGCGCAGCCGAGCTTATTCAAGAAGCTCAGCGAGCCATTTTAGCCGGCAATCTGGCCGGAAAGGTGAGATTGCGGATTACTGGCTGTCACGGATTTTGTCAGATGGAGCCGTCTATCCTCGTGGAACCGATGCGAACGTTCTACCCTAAGGTCAATCCCAAGGATACGGAACGAATCGTTCAGGCCGCTGCGCGGGGAGAAGCGCTTCGGGACCTCCTGCCGACTAACCCTTGTACAGGTCAACCCATCGAAAAACAGGATGATATCGGTTTTTTCGCCAACCAGGTCCGCGGGGTCTTGAGCGGCAATGAGAAGGTGGACCCCACTCGCATAGAGGATTACATCAGCCAGGGCGGCTATGGTGCGCTGGCGGCGGTGCTTTCCCGTGCTGACGCCGGTTGGGTCGTTGAACAGATTAAGAAATCAGGAATACGAGGCCGGGGCGGGGCAGGCTTTCCCACGGGTAGAAAATGGGAGCTTGCGAGCAAGGCCGGTAATGGCTCCGGGAAGAAATTCGTCGTCTGCAACGCCGATGAAGGAGACCCAGGCGCCTACATGGACCGAAGTTTACTCGAAGGCAATCCGCATGCAATTATTGAGGGTATGATAATCGCGGCTATAGCCATCGGCGCAACCAATGGAATTATCTACGTGCGCACCGAATATCCTCTGGCGATAAAACACTCCCTCATAGCGCTGCGCCAGGCCCGGAATATGGGATTGCTCGGAGATAATATCCTCGGGTCCGGGATTAAATTCGACATAGATATAGTTCGAGGCGCCGGGGCCTTTGTCTGCGGCGAAGAGACGGCGTTAATAAAATCCATCGAAGGACGGATGGGAGAGCCGCGCCAGCGCCCCCCATACCCGATTTCCAAAGGAATCTTTGGTCGTCCTACCTGCATCAATAACGTCGAGACCCTGGCCAATATTCCCTTCATTATCCGTAATGGTGGTGACGAGTTTTCCAAAATAGGTATTGCTGGTAACACTGGGACCAAGATTTTTTCTCTGGTTGGGAAAATCCGTAACACCGGCCTTGTTGAAGTCCCTCTCGGGACGCCATTAAAAGAAGTGGTATATGAGATTGGCGGCGGGTCGGTTGGAAAGACACGAATAAAGGCGGTGCAGACGGGCGGGCCTTCGGGCGGGTGCATCCCGGCATCAATGTTCGACCTTCCTATCAGCTACGACAGTCTAACCAAGGCCGGCTCGATAATGGGCTCCGGCGGCATGATTGTGATGGACGAGAACACGTGTATGGTGGATATCGCAAGGTACTTCATGAATTTCCTGAAAGATGAATCGTGCGGCAAGTGCTTTACGTGCCGCAAAGGCACCCAGCGGATGCATGAGATTCTTGAAGATATCGCTCTCGGCAAGGGAACGCCGGGGCATCTGGACCTGCTTGAGGAGTTAGCCGGTGTTGTGAAAGACACCACAATGTGCGGACTGGGCCAATCAGCTCCGAACCCGGTGCTGAGCACGCTTAGATATTTTCGCGAGGAATACCGGCGGCACATAGAGGATAAGCGATGCGACGCGTTTGTCTGCAAGAACCTGGTCGGCGCACCGTGCCAGGCCGCCTGCCCGGTGGATACGGAGCCGTGGCGCTATGTGGCTTTTATCGAAAAGGGACAGTATGAGCAGGCGTACAAGATTATCCGTGAAGCCAATCCGCTTCCGGCCATCAGCGCCCGGGTCTGCGACCGCAAGTGCGAGCACCGATGTGGTCTCGGCGTCGGGGGAGGAGAATCCATCGCCATACGTCCTTTGAAACGGTTCGTGACCGACCGTGTGGACCCTTCGGTTTATCGGCCGGCGATAGCTGCCAAGGCACAAGGCCAAGCCGCAAAGGTTGCGGTTATCGGCGCCGGCCCTGCGGGATTGACGGCGGCTCATTGTCTTTCCCTTCTCGGCCATAAAGTTACCATATTTGATGCGGAAGATAAGCCCGGCGGAATGCTCGTATGCTCACTGCCCGCCTATCGGCTGCCCAGGCGGATTGTCGAAAAAGAAATCAAAACTTTGATGAACAAGAATATCACCCTGCAACACGGTCTGAAGCTGGGAAAAGATATGAACATCAAAGTGCTTTTCGCGGATGGCTTCAAGGCGATATTTCTGGCTATGGGCGCGCACCAAAGCTGGCGACTTGACCTTGAAGGAGAGGACGTGGAAGGTATTTACCCGTCCATGCAGTTCTTGAAGGCGTTCAACCTGAGAGGCGAACAGATTGCGCGTGGGCATGTCGGGATTATCGGCGGCGGGAACTCGGCGGTTGACGCCGCACGAGTAGCCCTGCGGCAGAAGGAAGTTACCAGTGTCACACTTCTGTACCGACGCACACGTGACGAGATGCCTGCCTACGAAGAGGAGGTGGAAGCGGCGCTGGAAGAAGGAGTAACGATTGAAACCCTGGTATCACCCGTAAAGATTCATGTGCGTCAAGAGGAAATCGAGGCGGCAATAAAGGAGGGAGTGGAGCTGGAGACGCTGGTGTCCCCCGTCAGCATTTACTCCAAAGAGGGACGTCTGGTGGCCATTAAATGCGTCCGCAACCGCCTTGGCGAACTGGATGCAACCGGCAGACGGAAACCCATTCCCGTGCCGGGCACCGAGTTTACGATAAAGCTTGACACGCTGATAGTTGCTATAGGGGAACGGCCGCAAAGTGAGTGCCTGGCCTCGATGGGTCTGGACATTGACAAGGGTGGAAGGGTCAAGGTCAATCCTAATACGCTTGAAACGAATATGAAAGGCGTTTTTGCTGGCGGCGACCTTGTGACCGGTCCGAACACCGTCATTGATGCGATAGCAGCAGGAAAGAAGGTCTCGCGAATCATAGACAGATACCTGCGAGGCGAGACGCTTGCGGAGCCGCCCGGCCTGAAACTGCCGACCGTATTTGTCGAGCCAGCCGCCGTCAGCGATGAGGAGTTGGAAAGTGCCACCAGAGCGACACCGCCTGTGCTGCCGGTAAAAGCGCGAAGAAAGAATTTCAGCGAAGTAGAAGCGTCCTTGTCTGAAGAGCAGGCCAGAGCGGAGGCACGACGATGTCTGAGGTGTGACCTCGCGTTCACACAGGACCTGCAGGCGGCCTGCGGGCAGCCGACAGCTATTGGGGAAAAATAGGCATGATAACACTAACAATTAATGGGCTGGAAGTTTCTGTAGAAGAGGGCACAACTGTCCTTGAGGCAGCGCAGTTTCTGGGCTTTCCCATTCCTACGCTGTGTCACATGGATGGGCTGACGCCTTACGGGGCGTGTCGGCTGTGCGTTGTTGAGATTGGCGAAGGTCCCGGCGCCAAACTCGTATCCTCCTGCACGTATCAGGCAGAGCAGGGACTTAAGGTGCGAACCGCCTCGTCGCGGGTGATTCGGGCCAGAAAAATGATAATCGAGCTGCTGCTGGCATCCTGTCCACAGTCGAAAATAATACAGGACCTGGCTTCGAAGCATGATGTGAGCCAGCAGCGGTTCAGACAGGAATATGAAGAATGCATACTGTGCGGCCGGTGCGTGCGCATGTGCGAAGAACAGATGATGTCGGGAGCTATCGGCTTCCGTGGAAGGGGGCAAAACCGCAGCATTGGAACACCTTTCGATGTGCCCTCGGATGTCTGCCGCCAATGCGGTGGCTGCATTTACGTTTGCCCGGCCTGCTCGTTGCGCTGCACCTATACGGAACCGGAAAAGGCGATATGCGGCGGCTGCGCCAATCTCAGCCCGCCGTGCATTCAAAAGGACCCGTTCGATGATTTGATGTGCTATATGGACCCATGTGTTGCCTGTGAGATAAAAAGTAATAAATGAAGGAGAATCATACTATGTCTTTTTCAAGAGTTAACTCTTCAGCTGCGACCCTTACGAAAAACAGAACCGAAGGTTCGGTGACGCCCGGCTCTGGAATGTGCGTGACCTGTGTTGACGGCTGCATCGGGATGTGCGAGATAGGCAAGTCCGCTTATCGTGGTCATGAGGTTATCTACCCTCAGCCCTTTGGCGTCATAACGACGGCGGCGGAGAAAAGCTACCCTGTTGATTACTCGCACCTGAATATAATGGGAACATGCGTTGGAGCGCATGGAATCGAGCCCGATAGTGATAAGGCGATTTTCCCGGCCGTGAATCTTGAGGTCAGAATAGGCCACGATAAAGGTATCAAGTTTCGGTATCCTTGGCTGATATCGGGGATTGGCTCCACGGATATCGCCAAGAACAACTGGGAGGGATTGGCAATCGGCTCAGCACTGGCGGGGACCGGACTGACAATTGGAGAGAACGTCGTCGGCATGGACGTGCAGGCCATCATCGAGAAAGGGCGGGTGGTTGACACGGTTGACCTCAAAAGACGCGTGCAGCTTTACCGCGAGCATCAGAGGGACGGCTACGGGGCAATCATAGTCCAGGCGAATGTTGAAGATACCCGGCTGGGGGTGCAGGAATACGCGATAAGCGAGCTTGGCGTTGAGTGCGTGGAGCTCAAATGGGGACAGGGCGCCAAGAACATCGGCGGGGAAGTGAAAGTACGGGACCTTAAGAAGGCGCAGCTCCTGCACAAGCGAGGTTACATCGTGCTGCCGGATCCGACAAACCCGGCTGTCATAGATGCCTTCCAAAAGGGGAGCTTCAAGGAATTCGAAAGACACTCCCGCGTGGGAATGGTTACGGAAGAATCGTTCGTCCGAAGGATAGAAGAGCTTCGCAAAGCCGGAGCAAAGTATATCTTTCTGAAAACAGGCGCTTACCGGCCTGCAGACTTGGCGCGAGCGATGAGCTTTTCCTCCAAGTGCAAACTGGACCTCCTGACCGTTGATGGGGCCTCAGGTGGAACAGGTATGAGCCCCTGGCGGATGATGAATGAGTGGGGTGTGCCGCCGATACATCTACATTCACTACTTTACAAGTATGCAAAGCGGCTCGCGGACAGGAACCAATACCTGCCGGCGATTGCCGTCGGGGGAGGTTTTACCTTCGAGGACCTGATTTTCAAAGGACTGTCGCTTGGGGCGCCGTATGTGAAGCTCATCGGAATGGCTCGTGCTCCGGTTGCTGCAGCCATGGTGGGCAAGACTATCGGCCGAGCTATTGACGCACACCAGATTCCGGTTTACGTGGAGCGGTTCGGCTCAACAAAGGAGGAGATATTCGTTACCGCAAGCGAGCTGCGCAATGAACTCGGCAACGGTGACTTCGAGAATATCCCGGCCGGAGCCCTTGGATTGTACACATACTATGAACGGCTTGCCCAGGGCTTGCGGCAACTGATGGCTGGCTGCAGAAAATTCTCTCTGGAACATCTGTCTCGCGATGATATAGCGGCGCTCACAACGGAGGCCGCAGCGATTACGGGCGTCCGGTATGTTATGGATGTGGATGAAGGACGAGTGGAGGAAATCCTCGACAAATGATACGGGCCATCTGGAATATTTTTGCCCCCGTGGGACAGGTCTATTCATATGGGGCCAGCTAATACCTTACTTGACTGCTGCAAGTCAATCGCGTGTGTTATCTTCCGAGCTTCTCGTTTTCTACATTCTTCAGCAACTTTTTTTGAGCGAATCCGGACTCTACTTTTAATATAGAGGCACGTTTATTTGTGTCCCCTTACTCTTGAACAGGATAAAAGAGAAATGTTACAAACAATATTTGCCTCATCCTACTCGGGGCGCATAGATTGCTGACCACCGGAGCAAGAGAGATCCGAAACCCCGGTAGCTTTGGGGTGCAGGGTTTTCCAAAAAAGATTCTAAGGGCTTGAAATTGTTTTAGCACTTACAACTTCAATACAACTGCAAGGCTCATTATCTGCCAATTTTGCAAAAATTCTTATTCTATAAGTGTTGTTATATCAAGGAATTACTAAAAATAAAAAATTCGCAAACATTTTATATAACCTATTGAACTATGTCCACTCGAATGTTTTAAACCAGCATGGTTACAAAAGAGCACATCTATAATTTGAAGATATGTTGAGTAACGTCGGGCGTTGGTGAAGCTGAGAAAGAGGTTCCAGTCCGCCAAGCTCTATAGAGAATTCGATTCCCTTCCATTGCTGCCTGGCTTTGCTGCGATGATGTTGAGAAGAAAACGCAGTTAGACCCGCCCGTAAAATTTTGTACAGTATCAACCAGAGTGTCTCATATATCATAGAATCAGCGATACACCTGTTTGCAATATTAACCATTAATGTTATAATCTGAAGCGAATATAGGTGTTTGGTTCTATAGTTTAGTATTTTATAAAGGAAAAATAAACGTGGATAAACAGGTCAGAATTATGCCATGCTTGGATATGCAAAACGGCATGGTTGTTAAAGGTGTTCATTTCGTCGGGATTCGTGATGCAGGTGACCCTGTCGAATGTGCAAAAGCTTATTGTCAGGCAGGAGCAGATGAACTTGCTCTTCTTGATATAACTGCAACTATTGAAAACAGACCAACCATGCTTGAAGTAGTCAAAAGAGTGTCTGATGTTTCGATCGTCCCCTTCACTGTTGGAGGCGGCATTTACGATATTGATTCAGCAGCAGCAGTTTTAAGAGCAGGTGCAAACAAAATATCGATAAGCAGCGCAGCTTTTCGCAAACCTGAGATTATTAACGAAATGCTAACAGAGTTTGGCCCGGATAAGGTTACTATTGCTATAGATGTAGATATAAACGAATCACTGCCCTCTGGTTATGAAGTTTATATTGACGGCGGAAGAACTGCTACCGGTGCAGATGCTATAGATTGGGCAAAAAAAGTTGATGATTTCGGTGTTTCAGTAATACTGCCGACAAGTAAGGCTGGGGATGGTGCCAGGACGGGATATGATCTGCCTGTAATAAGAGCAATGGCTAAAGTATGTTCCGCCGAGATAGTGGCATCAGGAGGGGCGGGCAAAATGGAACATTTCTATGAAGCAGTACAAGCGGGTGCGACCATTTTACTTGCTGCTTCGGTATTTCATTTTCATATTATTGATATACCAGAACTAAAAAAATATCTGCAAAAGCATGGTGTCAAACTTAAAAACAAAAGGTTGTAATAAGGCTTATAGAAGTCTGTAAGGAGGCTATCATGGATTATAAGAAATTTATCGAAGAGCAAATAGCTTATATTAAGAAAACCGTCGGTCAAGCAAAGGCAATTAACGCGCTGAGCGGCGGAGTCGACAGTTCCACTGTGACAGTACTTGGCCACCGTGCCATAGGCAAACAACTAAAAACTGTTTTTGTTGATAACGCCCTGATGCGAAAAGGAGAACCTGAGCGTGTCGTCAGGATTTTTACTGATGTTGGTATTCCCGTAGAAGTAGTGGATGCTAGGGAAGAGTTTCTTTCTGCACTGAAGGGTTTGACAGATCCGGAGGAGAAAAGACAGGCCATTACAGACGCTTTTTACGCAAAGGTCTTTAGCCGGATTGTCAAGGAATCAAACGCAAAGTTTTTGCTCCATGGTACAATTCTAACAGATATTGAGGAAACAGTAACCGGAGTCAAACGGCAACATAATATTCTCACTCAGCTTGGTATTGACCCAGAGGAGTCCTACGGGTATACAGTGCTTGAACCACTTAAGACGTTACGAAAAAATGGTGTCCGCGAAGTAGCAAATCTTCTGGGATTACCATCAGAGATAACGCAACGGATCCCGTTTCCAGGTCCGGCACTGGCGACTCGTATTGTTGGCGAGGTAACACCTGAACGACTGAAAATCGTACAAGCCGCCACAGCTATAGTTGAAGAAGAACTTGTAGACAGTGGAGCATTTCAGTACCTGGCTGTCCTGCTAAGTGATCGGGCAACTGGGATACGAGATAATAAACGAGAATTCGGTCAGATTATTGTAGTACGTTGTGTTGAAAGTGTTGACGCCAGGACAGCAACTGCTACCGCATTATCCTGGGATAAACTTAAGCAGCTTTGTGAGCGAATTACACAAATAAAGGGTGTTAACCGTTGTCTTTATGATTTGACGCCGAAACCTCCCGCAACCATTGAATACATTTGATGTTGGACCTCAAATCAAAATGCGCTCTACTTGAGCGCAAAGGATTTATTATCTGTGGTGAAATCCGAAACAATATCGAATTACCACACGCTGGAAAAATGCCAATTCATCTTCATTCTATGACATGTATGTTCTTTTTTCTGCACATCTCCTTGAGTACTTTTGGCCATACGGTGGCACTAACCTCGCCAATATGCGCTTTTTTGAGGAGAAGCATAAATGTGCGGGATTGCCCAATGCCACCACCGATACTGAGCGGGATCCTGTTATCCAAAATTGCTTTGTGGTACGGCAGCTTGAGGAAATTAAGCTGGTTGCTGATCTCCAGCTGTTTCTTGAGCGTTTCAGCGTTGACGCGGATACCCATAGACGTCAATTCGTGGCGACGCTTTGTCACTGGATTCCAGACCAGAATATCACCGTTAAGGCCGTGCATCAGCCTGCCATCCTCGGAGGTAGTCTCCGTTACCCAATCATCATAGTCTGCAGCACGCATTTCATGTGGGTAGCCATCTTTCAGCACCCAACCGATGCCATAGATAAAAACCGCTTGGTTTTCCTGCGCAATTTTTGTTTCACGCTGCTTACGAGGCATGTCTGGATATTTTTCAAGAATATCTTCAGCATGAATGAATGTCAGTTTCTCAGGTAGGCTCGGATACTTATCTGTCTTCAATTGGGGGAACAGTTCCTGCACATAGGTCTCAGCACCCTTAATTACCTTCCATATCTTTTCTATCACTTGTTTTAGAAACTGAAGGTTCCGGTCTTTTTCGGTTATCGCCAACTCCCAGTCCCACTGGTCCACGTATGCGCTGTGATCATGATCCAGGAAGTAGTCTTTGCGCACTGCTCGCATGTCAGTGCACAGCCCTTCTCCGATTTTCATGCCAAACTGTTTTAGGGCAATACGTTTCCACTTGGTTGCCGCTTGGACAACCTGTGCATCGATTGGATTCTTGTCATGGTCGTTTGAAATATGGAATTGGATCGGGGTTCGCGAACCATCTCGGTCAAGGAGGTCATTTACGCCGCTATCAACATCCACTATCAGAGGAACGGTAACCATCATCAGATTAAGTTCCTTGCAAAGATTTCCCTCAATATAGTTTTTCACTGCAAAAACTGCCTTCTGCGTATCTTTCGGAGATAACAGAGAGCTGTAATCTTGTGGCAGGATTTTCTCAAGTTCTGCATAGTTACCGATACCAGGACCTGCCATGTCTGCTTTTTTGTCTATCATTGTACTCTCCTAAAATTTCGTAGGAGACGCTCCAATCAGCATAGTCTCCGTTTCGCTTCTAGTTCAGCGTTTTGCACGATTTAAGATTATATATTGATTGGCATTTATTGTATTAGACGCTTCTCTACTCAACCAATCTATCAATTCCATAATAATATCAATATTTGCTTTTCATTGGCAATCTTTAAACTCAATCACTCCAGTTTATTTTCTTTACTGACTCTGTAATAAGCAACGGTAATCCATACAACCACACTACAACTAAAGGGCTCGTTATCTGCCAACTCTGCAGCGATGACCGTTTTATAAGTATTGTCATATAAATGAGTTATAAAAAACAAAAAATTCGCAAACATTTTATATATCCGGCTGCTGGATAAAGGCATAGAGCCTGTGAAAACCTTACAAAACCTAACATTTTAGCGGGTAAAGTATAATACTCCCCAAAAACTGGGCGCATGATTAAGGCGAATGTTGGGTTTGAACATGTTGGATATAAATGGCTGTTTGCGGTGGGAAATGGGAAAGAAAATTACCGAAAATGCTTGCAATTTTAAGATAAATATGGTAATAATAGAAAACCAGAAAGAGCGGCGGAGTTAGTAAAACACGTATATTGGATTGCTTACAGAACCTGACTTTTGCTGCCGGCTTTTGGCCATTTTAATTTGGAGGAGACCGAAAATGAAGACTAGAACAATATTTATCCTGTCCCTTATAGCCATAATAACCCTTGCGGCAGGTAGTGCTTACGGCGCATATAGCGGCGGGACGGGTGAACCAAACAATCCGTACCAAATCGCCAATAAAGATGACCTGCTGTATTTAGGCGCCAACACAGGCGATTACGGCAAGAGTTTTATCATGACGGCGGATATTGATATGGAAGGTCAGGTCTTTACGATGGCCATCATTGCCGCGGATACCATCTCAGGCAGTGGTTTCCAGGGAACGTCGTTTACGGGAACGTTTGACGGCAGCGGCCATAAAATCACACATTTTGCCATCAACGGCGGAAGCAACTGGTTCCTCGGTTTATTTGGCTATGTCCACTGCGGCACGGTGAAAAATCTCGGTGTTGAAAACTGTGCCGTCAACGGTGCTTCCTGGGTGGGCGGTCTTATGGGATACGAAGAGTATGGCATTATCAGCAATTGTTATTCGACGGGTGTGGTCAGCGGTGATAGTCTTGTAGGCGGTCTGGTGGGACGAAACGCGGGCAGTATGAGCAATTGCTATTCAACAGGCGCGGTCAGCGGTTCTTCCGCGGAGGTCGGCGGTTTGGTGGGGGAAAACGTCAGCAGTATCAGCAATTGTTATTCGACAGGTGCGGTCAGCGGTAGTTATGATGTCGGCGGTCTGGTGGGATACAACTGGGGCGGCAGTATCAGCAATTGTTATTCGACGGGTGCGGTTAGCGGCACTTCTTCCCCTGTTGGTGGTCTGGTGGGGTATAAGACGCCCAGCGGCAGTGTGGACAGCAGTTTCTGGGATACACAGACTTCCGGCCAGACGACCAGTGCCGGCGGGACAGGCAAAACGACGGCTCTAATGAAAACAAAAGGCACGTTTACCGATGTCGGGTGGGATTTTCTTACTATTTGGAATATCGTTGAAGGCCAGACGTATCCTTTCTTCAAAAGGGCAGGCTATGGCGGAGGTGCCGGCACATCAGGTGACCCATACAGGATCGCAAGAACGGAAGACCTACTGTCATTGGCCGCCAATGTCACAGATTACAATAAATGCTTTATCCTGACGGCGGATATTGATACGCAAGGGAGGGTCTTTACAACGGCGATCATTGCCGCGGATACTGTTGGGGGTATGGGTTTCGACGGGACTTACTTTACAGGGACTTTTGACGGCAACGGGCATAAAATCACTAATTTTACCATCAATGGCTTGGGAAATAATTACATCGGTTTATTTGGCGCTATCAGCTCCAGCGGCTTGGTGAAAGATCTCGGTCTTGAGAACTGTGCTGTCAGCGGTTCTAATCGTGTCGCCGTTCTGGTGGGGGGAAACAGCGGCAATATCAGCAATTGCTATTCGACGGGTGCGGTCAGCGGTTCTTCCTTGGTGGGAGGTCTGATAGGATACAAAGAGTATGGTACTATCAGCAATTGTTATTCTACGGGTGCGGTCAGTGGTGATGGTTTTGTAGGCGGTCTTGTGGGATACAATAGTGGCGGCAATATCAGCGATTGCTATTCGATTGGTGCGGTCAGTGGCACGTTTGATGTAGGCGGTCTGGTGGGGATAAACTACAGTAGTATCAGCAATTGCTATTTAACAGGTGCGGTCAGCGGTGATGATGAGGTCGGCGGTCTGATGGGGAGAAACACTGGCGGCAGTGTGAACAACAGTTTCTGGGATACGCAGACCTCCGGCCAGACGACCAGTGCCGGCGGGACAGGCAAAACGACGGCCCAAATGAAAACACTTTCCACATTTACCTCGTCAGGATGGGATTTTGTCGATATGTGGGGGATCGGCAACGGCCAGACATACCCTTATCTTAAGCTACTTGGTATCAATCCCGCTGATATCAATTACAGTGGAACGGTTGACTTTGTTGATTTCGCGATTTTGGCGGAGAACTGGCTGGAGGGAACTGAACCATAAATTTTTCTAAGACATAATTCCGAACAGAAGGGCTGTGAGCTAAAATATCGCAGCCTTTTTTTATATGAAGCGCGTTTGTTAACAGGGGTCAATTAGAATCCAAAGTATTCAAAAATTATTGCCTTGGCACACCTACAACTAAGCTACAACCGCGAAGATCGTTATCTGCTGATTTTGTAAAAATTGTCATTCTATAAATGTTGTATCAGCAACGACTTAGAAAATATTCAAAAAACGCAACCATTTTATGCAAACTTTGCCCGATTGCGAAACCGCCTTTACAAAATCCGGGGCGGTGAGCTCTTCCCATTTGGCTGGCAATGTGGATTCCGCAGCCGACGCTTTTTGTGAAAAAGAAACCGCAGACAAAAGCATTAAACAAATGATTGCGATTTGCGTCTTCATATCGGGTGCTCCTTTAATTTTAATTGCTGTAAAGTATGTTTTACGCGAACAGTGCTTCGGTGAATTTATCGGGGTCGAATTCGGCTATATCTTCGGATTTTTCGCCGAGGCCGACAAATTTGACGGGGATATCGAGCTGGTCTTTGATTGCGATGACGATTCCGCCTCGTGCCGTGCCGTCTAACTTTGCCAGAAAGATTCCCGAAACGTTGATTGCCTGTGTGAACATCTTGGCCTGAGCGATAGCGTTTTGGCCCGTCGTGGCATCGAGGACTAACAGCACTTCATTGGGGGCGCCTTCAATTTTTCGGCTGACAACGTCGCGGATTTTGGTCAATTCCTTCATCAAATCCTTTTGCGTATGCAGTCGGCCGGCTGTGTCTAAAATGAGAAAATCAACGTTTCTCGCCAGGGCCGCCTCGCAGGCATCGTAGGCGACGGCTGCCGGGTCGCTTCCCATCTTGTGTTTGACGATTTGAACGCCGATGCGTTCGGCCCATATTGAAAGCTGCTCGACCGCCGCCGCCCTGAACGTATCGCAGGCCGCAACGATTACCTTGCTGTTATTCCTGCTGAGAATATAGGCAAGCTTGGCAATACTGGTAGT
This sequence comes from Planctomycetota bacterium, assembly GCA_043811995.1. Classification (GTDB taxonomy): domain Bacteria; phylum Planctomycetota; class Phycisphaerae; order Sedimentisphaerales; family Anaerobacaceae; genus Fen-1362. The sequence continues at coordinate 4,345 of JBDRMP010000096.1, read as the reverse complement.
TTTGCCCGAGCCATTAACGCCGGCGACTAAAATTACCGTCGGTCCCTTGGCTGCCGAGTGCAATTGCCTGTCCTGATGAGGCCAATAGCCCTTGATATGCTCTTTCAGGAACGGGATGATGTCTTCAGTAGCTTTGATTTGTCTGTTGTGGTAAGCGTCTCTCAAATCAGAGATTAGCTTGGCCGTGGTTTCAACGCCGATATCGTCTTTTATAAGCGTTTCTTCAAGTTCGTCTAATAAGTCCTCGTCGATGTTTCTGCCGATACTCAGCACGCTCGACAGCGACGAGCTGATTTTATCGCGGGTCTTGCCTAACCGTTCTTTGAAGTATCCGATGGTTTTTGAGAAAATTCCCATATATGACAAAGAAGTTTCGCAGAATCCCCTCACAAATTCAAGTGTTGAGATGATTTTTGTCAAGGCAGGATGGATTTGTTTTGACAAATCCGCTCGCGACAGTTACACTTTTTCTGTCGTTGCTCAGGGATGGTCATCATAAAACTACAGAGGGTGATGTTTTTTCGGTCGCTCGAATAACAGGGACGTTATTTTAACGGGCAACCTCTATTTGTTGTGGGCATTGTTGTTTTCATAAAGGAGTTCAGCTTGGCCGGCGCTGAAGTCGAAAATATCTTCGCTGAGATTCTCGACCATGCAAGGACGCTCGACCCCGTCAATATGCGGAAGTGGTTCGATAATCTCTACGTGGTGCATCTCACCGGGGGTTCTCTCGAAATCGGCTGTCCTGACGAAGCTTGCGCGCAGTTTTTGCAAAATAACTGCCGGGGCGCCTTTACGAGAGCAGCTCAGCAGATAACCGGCCATCTCGTATCAGTCCAGTTTTCCGCCAACGGTCAAGCCCAGCAGGACTCAAACAACCAGCGGCGCACACATGAGCCGATGCTGCATCCCGATTATACCTTTGACAATTTCGTCGTTGGTCCGAGCAATCGCTTCGCGCACGCGAGCTGTATCGCCGTGAGCCAGTCGCCGGGAGATACATATAATCCGCTTTTTGTTTACGGCCATTCCGGTCTCGGCAAGACCCACCTGCTGCACGCCGTCTGCCACGAGGTTAAACACAAATCCGCGTCCGCGGTCATTCAGCTCTTAAGCTGCGAGGTGTTCGTCAACCGCTTTATCCAGGCCATTGAGCAAGGCGACCTGCCCGGCTTCCAGAGCCGGTTTCGTTCGGTGGATACCCTCATAATCGACGACATACAATTCCTCCGCGGGCGAGAACACAGCCAGGAGGAATTTTTCCACACTTTCAATGCGCTATACAGCAACGGCAGGCAGATTATCCTGAGCGCCGATTGCGCACCGAGTGAGATGCCATCGCTTGAGGAGCGGCTGATAAGCAGGTTCAATTGGGGTTTAGTGGCCCGGATAGACCCGCCGAGCTACGAGACGCGGATGGCGATAGTGCAGAAGAAGGCGCACCTGCGAGGTTTTGCCGTAAGTGATGAGATTGCCGGCTACATCGCCCACAAGGTTCACGCCAATATCAGGGAGCTTGAAGGGGCGCTGACCACAATATATGCCGTATCGATGACGACGGGCAGGGAAGTTACGCTCGAGATGGCGCAGACGGCGCTGGATGGGCAGATTGAGGCGAGCATCAGGCACATAAGAATCGGTGATATTACCGATGTCGTGGCCCGGCACTTCGATATCCGACTTGCGGACCTGCAGAGCAAGAAGCGCAGCCAGAGCATAGCTGAGCCAAGACAGATTTGTATGTATTTAGCCAGACAGCTCACAAAGCACAGTTTGGAGGAAATCGGCGGGCATTTGGGCGGGCGTGACCACACGACCGTAATGCACGCCTGCGGTAAAATCGAAGACCTGCGAAAAAACGACCCTAAAATGCACGCCACTTTAGACCTGTTGGCTGGCCAAATCACCCAATCCCCACGCCCGTAACGACACAAAGGTTTTAGACGCTGATTAACGCAGATTGACGCTGTTTTTTTCACCACGAAGACACGAAAAACACAAAGAAAACCTCAGATTCCGCCACAAAAACGCAAAAAATAACCACAGATTACCCCAAAAAATCTAAAAGATTTTCGGGGACTTAGTCCCCTCTAAAATCTCCTTGAGATTTCGAGGACAAAAGTCTCGGGAATCCTGCGGATTCCACGAGGCTGGAAATTCTTTGAATTTCTCAGGGCACAGATTCCACCCTACTTCGCTTCCTCCTTCGCTTGCGCTACGAAGGACAGGTCGCTACACAGGGCAGGCAGATTACGCTGATTTGCACCCTTCTTCGCTGCGCTTCCTTCTACGCTAAAGCTACGAAGGACAGGACACAGGGCAGGCGGATTTTCCGAAACGGGCTCTTCGCTACGCTTCGTGTCACGGATTATTTTGCAGCGGACAGCGTATAGGTCAAAATCCTAAACCCTCCCTATGGGATGGCCAAGCCATAAATCGTAAACAAATAACAAGCACCAAAGGCCGAAAATAACAAACATCGTCACTTGACGCGGGCGGGGGGTTATAAATGCAAAAATCAATCCGACTACGTTAAAGCTCCGCTGGACGAGAATGCAAAATGCAAAATTGCGGAGGACCTGCGGTCGGGATTATATTGATACGGTCGGGGGGTAATCAATGCAAAAAGCAAAATGTAATATTGTGGTATCCCGGTGCGCCGGGACTGTTTATTTACGCTAGGAATTGCCGTAGTCCTTTCGATTAGTCGAAAGGACTATGAACATTTATATGAATCGAGGTTTTTTAGTGAGGAGGGTTGGGAATTGGTCCCGGGTTTGCGAATCCAGAGAAGCTGAGTCCCCGGCAGAAGACCAAAGGAGCTATACCCGAGGATCTGCGCTGCGCTTCCTTCTACGCTAAAGCTACGAAGGACAGGACGCAGGGCAGGCGGATTTTCCGAAACGGGCTCTTCGCTACGCTTCGTGTCACGGATTATTTTGCAGCGGACAGCGTATAGGTCAAAATCCTAAATCCTAAACCCTCCCTATGGGATGGCCAAGCCATAAATCCTAAACAAATAACAAGCACCAAAGGCCGAAAATAACAAACATCGTCACTTGACGCGGGCGAGGGGTTTTATACAATTATAACCACAGATTTCACCCTACTTCGCTTCGCTACACAGGGCAGGCAGATTACGCTGATTAAAAGTGAAAAAGGAGAGTTCTGCGTCAAAGGCAGACACAGATTTTTGACACTGAAGGACACCAATTTTTTTAGACACAGATTAACACGGATTAACACTGTGTATTAAATAAAAAAGAGATGATTTGATGCTGAATTTCCGTTGCCCGTAGGACTACGAAGGATTTACCCCGTGAGATACTACGCGATATTCTTATTTGCATGCGATAAACAGGATTATATAATGCTATTTAAACCGTTTGAGACCACAATGGGATAACGAAAGACGTATCCCACGTGGTAAAACGAATCTCAGCCCCGATAACGAATGTCGGGGCCCGGCGGGGTAAATGGCAGGATGAAAAATGGTGCATAGACAGGTTTCTGAAAGTTAAAACTATGGAACCAAAGATCATAGCCGCAAGACTACAAGACATTAATGAGGGATTGGTTCGACAAATAGGCGGCATCACTGAAGCATATTATAACAAGTCAAAAAGATTAGGGGCTGCGGTTAGAATATGCAATATTATCAAAGGGCAAGATGTAGTTACAAATCCGCAAATACTCTTTATAGCAGCGGGTGAATTGGGCATATCTGCTGATACGGTTGAGAAAGCACTGAGCGAGTTAGAAGAAATAGGATATGTAAAAGTTCACAGACAAATCGGAGAAATATCAAAGATTGAAGAGAGAGTGCCTCTCCTAGAGGACGAATACAGTCAAATTGGCCAAAAGTGGCAAGAAAGTTCGCCAACCGAAATCGAAAAAGCTACTCTTGAAATAGTAGACGATCTGATGATGGCACCTCAGCGTGAACGTGAAATTATTAAAAAATATGGGATTGAAGCAAAAACTTTCAAAATTATAAACGATGTTGGCGAAACAGGAGCTTTCTACAAAAGTTATAAAAGCCCTGTTGATGGTAGCTCAATTGCTTACTCACCATTGTATAACGACGAAAACCCACAAAAAATTATGTCTTTATTTGATAAACATCCTGAAGAAGATGTCAGCGGGAGAATTAGGACAATACGTGATTACCAAGGCATGCCAGTTGATAAAATTAGCGATCCCATCTTAGAGCCTATCCGAATAACTCCTGAATGGCCGATATATTAAGAGGCAATGATGCCTTTGAAAGGGTTCAGGGGTGAAGAAACGAAAAACAAAAAACCGATACAGAATTTCAGACGAGTTATGGGAAAAAATCGAGCCA
>JBDRMP010000095.1:0-5290 GCA_043811995.1 Planctomycetota bacterium | reverse complement strand
TGGCTCGATTTTTTCCCATAACTCGTCTGAAATTCTGTATCGGTTTTTTGTTTTTCGTTTCTTCACCCCTGAACCCTTTCAAAGGCATCATTGCCTCTTAATATATCGGCCATTCAGGAGTTATTCGGATAGGCTCTAAGGTATCTTGATGAAATGAGGCAATATACAGTCCATCATATTCGAGCGTCTGGAGTTTCGTCAAGATTGCTCTATAGTCTGTTTCTCCTTTGGAAAACACTTCATCCATAACAATCTTAACGTTTTTTTTGCGTAGCTCGGAGACAAACAATTCCTTTGCACTTTTGCCAAAAGCATCGTTCTGTGAAAGAACTACAACGGCATGTGAATGCTTCGCTGCAAAATCACCTGTTATCTCTGCATCAGATGCTACTGAATTCCAATTACGAAAGATATAATCACCTGCGTTGGTAATTTCTGCCGACTCACCAAAACCCAACAAAACGCACTTGTTACGCTCCATGATCGGTGCTACAGCAAGCATTACAGAGCTGATGACGTCACCAATAATGCATTGAACCTTGTGTATAGAAATCAATTTAGATACGACTTGAGTGCCGACAGCGGGTTGACCTTGGGTGTCCTCATAAAGGATCGCAACCTTTTTGCCCAGAATTCCCCCTTTTTGATTTATCTCATCAACAGCAAGCTCAATCCCATTTTTAATGTTTTCACCCCAGAACGCACTTTCCCCCGTCAATGGCAAAATTGCCCCAATTTTTATTACCTCAGATTTAGGATCCTTTTTTGAGCAGGCGGGGAGAAAGAAAATAATAGCAAGAGCCAAAGCGCACAAGGCCACAAGTGAAACGGAATTTCTCGTTAAATGCCTCATCTTACATCTCCCTTAGTGTCTTTCTATTTCTAAACTCTTCAAACCGCCATGATTAAACCCGATTTTTCGGCAAATACAAGCTTAATTTTTGGCTGAAAAAAGCATAAATCTTGTCCCAGCCCCCGCTAAAGGAATGCCCCCGGCCTAAGAATTGCCTCCCCGACTACGGCATTCGAGGACAAGGGGGCAGGAAGGGGATCTGCCCCCCACCATTTTGCAGAGCAAAATGAGACGTGGGGGGGCTGCCTCGGAAGCCGAGACTCCGCAAGGCTTCGCGCTACGCTGCGACGCTGCGCTACGCAGGGCAGGGGACGGAATATCTGGATTCCCTGCTGCCAAACCAAAGAGGTGACTTCTCGGGAACAGGAAGGCGGATAAGGAAGGTTAGCGGTGATGGGCGCTATCCTGTTCCGGTTTCGCCAGTTCATACAATCCGTGGCCGGTGTCGCGGAGTTTGCCCAGCCGGCACAATTCATTCCAGACCTCGCGGGGAAACTGATTAGGCGGCTGTATCGCGTAAACGCCCCTGGTCCCGCTCGAAAACGGCCCGCGTCCGAGATTGGAATCGTCATCGAGGGCGGTGAGTTTCAGCCGTTTCTTGAACGCCTTGAGCGCGCTCTTGAGCACTTCCGGCGTTATGCTCCCACCCGTGCCTTGCTGTTGTTGTTCTGTCATAAACTAATTCCATTATCGTTTTCGAACATAAGCTGGCCGCCCAAAGGCGGACACAGATATTATAACCGCGGACGACACAGAGGACACAGAGAAATTTAACCACGGATTTACCTGCTGATATGGAATAGATATAAGTGCGAATCGCTCGAGCGCGCGATTTCGCAGCAGGTCCAAACTGAAAGACTTCGGACTCTTACCTCAACGGCCAGATGTACGGACAATAGAGCAGCCATTCATCGGCAAGAAGATCCAAATCATCGAAGTCAACACCATTAGCGTGATTCAGGTCGGCTCCATCGCACCAACGGTTTAGTTCGCTGCAATCGGCCCACAGCCAGTACTCAACGAATCTCACAAAGTCGATGAAACTTACGATACAATCGGGCAGGGCCTCGGACTGTTCGGTCACCGTATATTCTCCGCCGCTCATCTCGTTGCCGTCGGTTAAGGGTACCGACCCTATCTGGTTGTATGGGCCGCCGCTGCTTTCACCTGACGCACCGAACAAACCCCACAGCACCTCAAACTCGTCCTGGCTTTGGTTAGAGTCACTGAGTTCGACGAAGCTTTTCAGGCCGTACTGGCCGTCGCCGCTTGTCCCGCCACCACCATCAATCGTGCTCCGGACGTTTTTGTAATCTGCAACGCCGACCGTCGTAAAAATTACAAGGGCCATAATACCGCATAGTAAAAACCGTTTATTTTTTTGCATATTCATTATACGTCTCCTTAATTACCAGCATGCCTGCCAGGTAGTACCATCATAAACCATCAGCTTATGTGAGGTGCTGTCCATATATATATCGCCCTCAGATGGACTGCTCGGCGCTGAATTTCGCGGCTGCAGCCGCATCACATCATTTATATGCAGTTTTCTTGCAGGGTTCGTTGTCCCGATGCCTACATTTCCAGCCGAGTTTATGTATAAACGAGAAGCTAATGACTGTACATCTCTGATACTAAAGTTAGTTGTATTTTCATTCAACAGGTCGCTGCCAATCATCCAGAGACTGGCCCCTTGATTCCAGAAACTGATTAATGACTGTTTGTCAAACGTGCTGTCACTTTTTAGGGTAATGATTGGGGACACTGTTGGAATCGTCGGATCAATGCTTAGGGTTCCTCCAGTCATTAAAGCATCGCCGGCAACCTCCAGTTTTTGGGTCGGATTTGTCGTTCCAATGCCAACACTGCCGTTGTTTGCAACATATACTCCCTCGCTACCTCCATCACCGGAAAGCCAATAACCACTAAGTTTAATGTTTTGTGTCGCAGTGTGATTACCCAGGTTGTCTCCGACGGCTGGAAGAGTTTGCCAGCTTGCAAGACCGTCCTCATCGGATGTCAGAACCATGCCGGCTGCCGGTGAGCCTCCGGTAATCTTGACCTGGCCAGCAACCTCAAGCTTTGCTCCCGGAGCCGTCGTGCCGATGCCGACGTCGCCGCTGGAACTCAGATACAGCGGACTGTTCGCTCCGGCACTTGTCTCGATCGTGATTGCTGCGAGCCCACTCTGACTATTCTTTATTACATACTGATGTTCCGATCCTGACAGCATGCCTGCTTTCCAGTAACTTTCACCGCCCTGTCTATAGTCAATGACTCCGTCACTTCCGTCGTCGCCCTTGTCCAGCACCAATCCGACAGTGCCGCTGGCGGGTATGCTGTCCATAATCTTGACTTGGCCTACAACCTCCAGCTTTACACTAGGGGTAGGTGTCCCGATGCCGACATTGCCCTCAAAGTAATTCCGTCCCCCTACGAAGTAGCCGGCGTAGCCGTCTGCACTGGCGGTAATACCATAGACGCCGTAGTTTGTTCCAATTGCGTTAGAGGCCAAGCCATAGACGCCCCTGCCAGTGTCGCCTGTGGCCTCGCCATATACGCCCGCGGAGCTATTGTTGCCTGCGGCCTTAAAGTAGCCGCCGTAATTAATTGCCCCTAAGTTGGAGGCCTCGCCATATACGCCATAGCCATTGCCGCCTGCGGCCTTAAAGTAGCCGCCGTAGTTGGTGATAGGACCGGTATTATTAGCCACGCCGTAGACGCCATAGCCATTGCCGCCTGCGGCCTCAAAGTAGCCGCCGTAGCCGCTGCTACTACTGGACGATCCATAGACACCCCTGCCATCGTTGGCTGCGGCCTTAAAGGTTTCTGATGAGTTGGATGCCGAAATAGTGCCGCTGGCGCGGATATTACCTACGACATCCAGTTTCTCCGTTGGTGACGTTGTCCCGATACCGACCTTGCCGGCTACAGCAGAGTACATATCCATCCCTGAGATTGTCCAGTCTTCGTCGGATGCCCCCAACAGGTCGTCATCCACAACCCAGGCGGTTCCGTTCCATTTCATTATCTGGCCGTTCGAAGCACCATTATCACCGATATCAGCGAACAGAATCGTCCCATCCAGTATCTTGCTTGTCGTCACCGCACCATCCTCAATCTTATCCTCACTGACCGCGCCGTTCTCAATCTTTTCCTTACCGACCGCGCCATTCTCAATCTTATCCTTACTGACCTCGCCGTTCTCAATCTTTTCCTTACCGACTGCGCCGTTCTCAATCTTATCCTTACCGACCGCGCCGTTCTCAATCTTATCTTTACCGACCGCACCGTCCTCAATCTTTTCCTTACTGACCGCGCCGTTCTCAATCTTTTCCTTACCGACGGCACCGTCTCCCAGATTCTCGGATTTGACAACTTTCTCGCCCGTGATATTTGTGGCACTTACAGCGTAGGGAGCTGCCGTTAGTTCCACACGAGGCGTAAGAGGCTCGTAATCATCGTATGGTTCCACATGTTCCCGCACAGAAATATCAAACCACCGCATATCGCCGTTGAATACTTCCGGGGCAGTACCGAAATCCAAATTTAACAGGAACTGACCACCATTTACTGCAATGTCACTTAACTCTAAGGGATCGCCTACCTGGTTTGCCTCTTCGGTGGCAACAGGGTCGTCCCAGAGCGTGCACAGAAAATCGTATTGTCCGTTCGCCTGTCCGCCGTTTTTTGCCAGCCGGCCATGGTAGGCAAATCCGTTTCCCATCTGTTGTTTTGCGGGACTGACCCCTGCCCAGCAGACAACCAGGCCCAAAGCCAAAACCAAAATTGTCAAAATCTTTCTCGTTTCCATCTTTTCACCCTTTCAGAAATTGTTAATATTCCGCAACAAAACACCGGAGTTTTCTCGCTCTAAGTTTATCCAAAGATGACAATTAAGTGTGGGCTGGCGAGGCACGCTGGCGGGCAAAGATGTGATTCTCTTCCGGCCTTTTTTAGTAAGTTAACTATAAATCCTCCCGCATTTGTTGTCAAGGCCACAGCGGACAGCATATAGCGCTCCGCGTATAGCGGAATGGCTTTTAGATTTTGCTTTTTGCTTGCGTATGATAAGCACTGCGTGCTACGCCCCCCGCCCTGTTCCTGCTGTTGGTTTTCTGTCATATCCTGCCTCGGTTCTCGTTTATTTAATTTATTAACAGCAACCACAGATTACACAGATTTCACGGAATTTTCAACCACAGATTTTTACCGCGGAGAACGCAGAGTTTTTTGACACGGATTTCCGAAACGGGCCCTACGCTTCACTTCGTGTCGCAGATTAACGCTGTTTTCTTAACCACCTATGAAGAGATCGAAGTCAAGAAATAAACTTCCCTTTCCTCAACTTTTTGCTTCGAGGGCATCCCTGCACATTGTTAATCGGTCTCGATTATATATCAAGCCAAATACCTTTTGAACAGCAATTGTCGTTTA
>JBDRMP010000094.1:0-6013 GCA_043811995.1 Planctomycetota bacterium | reverse complement strand
AGCCGGTCTCCTGCTCCGGTGATGGAGGACTCGGCCTACTCCCTGACCGCCGCGGCCAAGAAACCACTGGCATCCTATTTCCCCTCGCCGGACGACTGGCGCTGCCAGGTCATTTATCAGATTATCACCGACCGCTTTGATAACGGCGACCCGTCTAATGATAATGCAAACCCGCGAGGTCGGGTGAACCCGGCAAACGGCGAAGCAATTCACGGCGGGGATTTTCGCGGGCTCGCCAAGCAGCTGCCCTATATCGAAGCTCTGGGAGTGACCGCCATCTGGATTTCACCTTTTATGCTCAACTCACACGGACAGTATCATGGCTATTGCACGTTTGATTTTGGCAGAATCGATCCGCACTGGGGGACACTGAAGGATCTGCGTTCTCTCATCGATGCTGCGCACGGGCGCGGCATTCGCGTCTTCTTCGACGTCATCTGCAACCACATGGCCGATTTGATTGAGCCGAACAGTCCTGGACCGGCGGCATGGAAAGCACCGCCGCAGACCTACACGCTGCGCTGGCGTCAGCCGTCTTTGCGTTATCCGCCTCCCTTCGACAATCTCGATTTGTTTCACGCCCACGGACCGATTGACTGGAATGCCCCACAGTCCGTCATTCGCGGTGAGCTGTATAATCTGGACGACCTCAAGACGGAGTTGCCGCAGGTCCGTGAGTATCTAACGCAGGCGACCAAAGACCTAATCACAGCGACGGATTGTGACGGCTTTCGAGTGGACACCACAAAGCACGTCGAGCCGGAGTTCTGGCGACACTGGTGCCGGGAAGTCAAGGCCCACGCCGCGTCGCTCGGCAAGAAAAATTTCCTGATTTTTGGAGAGTCGTGGGAATACGACAACACCAAGTTAAATCTCTATCTTGTCGATGAAAACGGCGAACGGATTTACGATTCTCTACTGGATTTTCCCGGTATGAAGGTGATGCTGGACGTTTTCGCTAAAAATGCAGCGGGCACAGATGCGTTGAAAAGTGTCCACGAACGAGCCCTACGAGAACTTGCGCCGCACGCACATGACCGAATGGTGCGCTTCCTCGACAATCACGACGGCAAACGATTCCTGACCGTTGCCGCTGAAAGTCAGCCGGACGTCGGAAAGCGACACGGACGGCTGAAACTGGCGTTGACCTATATGCTTACCAGTGGCGGCGTGCCGATAATCTACTACGGCACGGAGCAGGGATTCGAAGGGGGGACGGGGGACTGGTCAAGCAGCCGAGAGGATATGTTCGATGGCGAATTCGAGTTCGGCCCTTCCGAAGGCGACAACTTCGATTTACAGAACGAACTTTTCCGATTTACACAAAAGTTGCTGCGTACACGAGCCGGATATAAAGTACTCCGGCTCGGAGATATGAAATGGTTGGCGACCAGCAATGAGCCTGGTGTTCTGGCCTATCTGCGAAGCGAGGGCCATAGTGGAGTCCTTATTGTCATAAACACAAGCGAAGTGAAGAGCGTGGAGTTCAGCTCGCCGGAGTTATTCGACTCGACAGATGAAGCGTCGGATGGTGCCGCTTTGCGTCCTGCCGATGGATGGCTGACACAGTGGCCCGAGCGCAGCAAGCCGCTCCGCCTCAGCCCTCAGGAAATCGCCATATTTGAGGTTCAGTTATAAATCCCAGAAATCCCCCCGGAGAATTCACAGTTAACAAAAATCCCAAAATCTGTGGCTGGATTTAGTATAATTAGTCGTCTTTGCCACAGGATAACTCAAACCTCACACAAGATGGCGAAAATATTATCGCGAATCTTCCCAGAGGAATTTGTATCTGGGAGTATTATGAAAACACTGAAACCAGCAGATTATACACCATTGATTTTAATGCAGATGGTATCGTAAATCTGATCGACTTTGCCATTTTTGCCAATCACTGGCTGAGTAAATTTGGGGATGGCAATTGGAACCCAAACTACGATATCTCCCTGCCGCCTGATAATGTTATCAATTTCCTGGACTTCGCTGTTTTAGCTGAAAATTTGCTCACCAGCACACCTTGAGCTATTGCAGGTGATTAAAACACAAGCAAAGCAATATGAAGAAAAGACTTGACACTCCAATTCATAATGGTACAATAAATGGAGGTAGGTCAAAGCGTCTGTAATTGCCAAGTCAGGCAATACGCTCTATCTACCAGCGACGTCTATTAATTTTCATCTTTGCCTTGGCCATAGAAAAAACTCCTTTCTATAGCCAAGTTTACATAAGTCCTTTTTGGGCGCAAGTTAAAATAGATAAAATTAGGTTATGAAATGGATTGAAAGGAAAAATCATGATGGTTTTTAGTAAACAATTTAAATTCTGGGTAATTGCAGTTGCCTTATCTGTTCTGTCTATATGCTATGCAGAACAAACTGGTCAGGCACAATTACTTGGTGACGGCATCGCTCGTTTTTACGAGCCGAATGTGATAGTTAAGGATTTATCTCCTTCAATGTCACTTGAGCGCGAGCCAAATGTAATCGGCCAGGTCCCCGCCGCATGGACGCTTGCGCCGCAGTTCGGCATGGATAAAAACGGCAGGCATACCGCCACTATAAAGATTGAGACCGGCACAAGCCTGTACGGCACCGGTGAAGTTTCTGGAACACTTTTGCGCAACGGCTATGTTACCGAGTGCTGGAATACCGACGCCTATGGTTACAGCGGTTCAACTCAATCTCTGTATCAGTCGCATCCGTGGGTTTTGGCAGTAAGAAAAGATGGAACTGCTTTTGGAGTTCTGGCCGATACTACCTGGCGATGTCAGATTGACCTGACCAAAGACATAAAATTCTCTGCTGAAGGACCAAGTTTCCCTGTGATTGTCGTCGATGCCAATTCCCCACAGAATGTGCTACGGAAACTGGCGACTCTGGTCGGCAAAATGCCCCTGCCGCCCAGGTGGGCAATCGGTTATCACCAGTGCCGGTACTCTTACTACCCTGACAAACGGGTGCGCCAGATAGCCAAGGAATTCCGCAGCCGTAACATCCCCTGCGATGTCATCTGGCTGGACATCGACTATATGGACGGCTTCCGGATTTTCACCTTCGACAGCAATAGCTTTCCGAACCCTGCCGGCCTGAACGACGACCTGCACAAGATGGGTTTCAAGTCGGTCTGGATGATTGACCCCGGCGTCAAAGCCGAGAAGGGCTATTTTGTCTATGACGAAGGCGCTGCCGGCGATTTCTTTGTAAAAAAAGCTGATGGCAGCGAGTACAACGGCAAGGTCTGGCCCGGTATGTGCGCTTTTCCTGACTTTACCATGCCGCAAACACAAAACTGGTGGGCATCATTGTACAAACCCTTTATGGCGCTCGGCGTTGACGGCGTCTGGAACGATATGGATGAGCCGGCCGTCTTTGATGTAAAGTCAAAGACAATGCCGACCGACAACATTCATCGCGGCGGCAACGGCTTGCCACAGGGGCCGCACGCTCAATATCATAACGTTTACGGTATGCTGATGGTTAAAGCCTCGCGTCAGGGCATCCAGGCGGCCAATCCTGATAAACGCCCATTTGTACTGACAAGAGCAAACTTCATCGGGGGCCACAGATATGCTGCCACATGGACAGGCGATAACGTTGCTAACTGGGAGCATCTTGGTTATTCCGTTCCGATGGCTCTGAATCTCGGTTTGTCCGGGCAGCCGTTCAGCGGGCCGGACATCGGCGGGTTCTGTGGCAACGGCGATGCAAAACAGTTTGCAAGGTGGATGGGCGTGGGAGCGCTGCTGCCATTCGCCCGTGGGCACACCGCTAAGGGCAATAGGGACAAAGAGCCGTGGGCATTCGGAAAATCGGTAGAAGCCACCTGCCGGACAGCTCTGGAGCGGCGGTATCGCTTACTGCCGTACCTGTACACACTGTTCCATGAAGCGTCGGTAACCGGCCTGCCGGTAGCACGTCCGGTCTTCTTCGCCGACCCCACTGACCCGAAACTGCGGCGCGAGGACAGCGCCTTCCTGCTCGGCTCAGACCTGCTGATAGTGCCGAAACTGAGACCCGCGTCAAACCCAATTCCCAACCAACCAGCCGGTATATGGCGGATGGTTTCACTGGTTGGCGAAGACATTGCCAAAGACGCTAATCAACCCGAATTGAAAATCCGCGGCGGAGCCATCATCCCGCTCGGCCGAGTAGTGCAAAACACAGAACAACCCTCGCTCAACCCGCTGACGCTGCTGGTCTGTCTCGATGAAAATGGACTGGCTGAAGGCACATTATACGAGGACGCAGGCGACGGCTACGGCTACCGCAATGGCGAGTATCTGCTGACAAAGTACGCCGCCCGGCAGGACAACAATCGTGTGTTCGTCGAGATAATCAGCCAACAGGGCAAAATGCCGAGACCGAAACGCAATGTAATCGTCGAACTTATAACGGACAAAGGCGTAATTAAAGCCGAAGGCGATGAAACAAAACAGATTGTAATTAAGTATGTAACAAATTAGAAATACCTAAAGCGTATTTCAAGACCTCAAAAAACAGCGTTTTCGGGGCCAAAACCGGCCTATTTAGTGGTATGAAATGGCCTTGAAAAATTCGGGTTAAACTGCGGATTTTAATCTTGCAAGAAAGTCGGATTTGGTGTATAATTCACAATGCAGAGGTAGAGAAATTAGTAGAACAGGAAAATATAAAGAACTTTGTTATGGGCAAACAAAAAGGAGAATTTGACGTGGCAGAAGTAAAGGTTTCTAACCGTGGAAGAGGCAGGTTTCAAGGGGCGTTTACGTTAGTTGAACTTTTGGTAGTGATAGCCATTATCGCGCTGCTTATGGCGATATTGTTGCCGGCGCTGGGGAAAGCCAGGAAACAGGCCAGGACCGTTATTTGCCAGTCCAACATCAAGCAATGGGGCCTTATGTTTGCGATGTACTGCGAGAATAACAATGGTTATTTCTTCAGCGGCGAGTTCCGCGGGGTCAGCTCGGGTTATGGCCAATTCTGGAGAGATACCATGAGACCGTATTCCAGGGATGTAAAGATGTGGCTCTGCCCCGAGGCCGTAAAGCCACCGCCCGGCCCGGGAACGGCAATGCCCGGGGTGGGAGCTTTGCCCAATGTAGCATGGAAAGTCGTCGTGGATCCGGCAACCAATATCACAGATGTAGGCAGCTACGGTCTTAATGCCTGGGTACTCAATCCACCGTCGGGCGCATCCGACGTCTACGGACGCGGTAATAGTAATGGTTATCCGATTTCATACTACTGGAGAACCTCTCAGAACAAAGGCACGAGTAATATACCCGTATTTGCAGATATGTGGATCGTTGATGCCTGGCCACTGCATATCGACGCACCTTATCATGGGCCAGGGAGCTTCCCAGGCGATGCCTCAGGCGAGAACTGCCCAGGCAACATCCTTGCCAGCAATGAAATTCGGCGTGTTTGCGTCAACCGACACAGTGGGAACGTAGATATCGTTTTTATGGATGGGTCTGTCAGGAAAGTCGGACTTAAGGAGCTGTGGACCTTGAAATGGCACAGACAGTATAACGTCTGCGGAGTGCGGGCCAAATGTGGCGGCGCCCGGCCTACAGATTGGCCGTTATGGATGAGACAGTTCAAGGATTACTGAAAAGCGACCGTTGTGCTGATGGCAAAGGCCGGGCCGGTAGCCCCGGCCTTTTTTGTCATCTCTGAAAGCAGGAATCCACCCATCGTCCGACCGTTTACTTCGTTATTGCGAGCCGCCTTTGGTTCGCCACATTCCACAGTGCCCCAAGTAAAAACCTCAATATCGGCACATCCAACGCGGTCTTTGTCGATTCCTACGTTGAGGAAGTTCGTTCGGCCCTCAAAGAAAACACAAATGATAACTCATTGAAGAGCCCCTCGGCGTATCTCTTTTTACAGTTGAGGCCTCTGAATAACATCACATTTTAATATTCTTTTGCATTTTTGGCTGATGTGCTTCTAAAAACGATTTCGATGCGCCATCAACAGTATTTTTCCATTCTGCAAACGCACCGTTTTGTGCCTTTTGCAGACTCTTTTGC
>JBDRMP010000093.1:0-74369 GCA_043811995.1 Planctomycetota bacterium | reverse complement strand
ACGGTCTCGCGAACGCGACGAAGAGGCCATTGTTTTATGGCGAAAGAAGGACTGGCCGCGGATAAAAAAACGCCCGAAAAAGCGGTAAAACCATCGTTTTTGCGGATGAAAGCGGCTTTATGCTCCAACCCACCGTCCGACGCACTTGGGCGCCCAAGGGGCAAACCCCGATTCATTACAGTTGGGATCGCAGAGATCGGCTCTCGGTTATTTCGGCGATCACCCTTTCGCCGCAGCGACGACACATGGGGCTTTACTTCACAGTGTTCGATCAAAACATCACAGCCGATGAGGCCGAGCCGTTTGTGGCTGACCTGCTGGACCACTTTCCCAACGGCATCATCCTGGTCTGGGATCGCTGGATGGTGCACCGCAGTGCAGCACGGCGATTGGCTGGGCGATTTGAAAGACGAGTTGTCATCGAATGGCTTCCTGCGTATGCGCCGGAACTTAATCCCACCGAGCAGGTCTGGAATAGGGCCAAGTATATCGATTTGGCCAACTTTATACCGGATAACATCCAGCATCTGGCCAGATCTGTTCGCAAGTCGTTGCGGAAAAGCCGGTCTCAACAACCGTTGCTGCGATCGTTTTTCAAACATGCTGAACTTGCCTTATGAGATATTTAGGAATTTATTCAATGGTCAATAAGCAAAAAAACGCCGATGGCCAATTGCACAACGATGGTTGTTATACGCATACATGTGGCAAAAGTCAAAAGCGCACCGGCAAAACCAGCCCTCCAGTATTTAGATTTAAATCGAAAGTCCATGGATAACAACAACCATAACGACAGCATCACACAAAGGATTACAACGTCGTGGTTCCATGTGAAACCGTTGGCGTAATCGACGAGCGGATTAAATACCCATAAAAGAACCGCTCCCAAACCTAAAAGAATACCTGCAACTGACAAGGGCTTGAATATATGCAGGGATATTCCCATAATGCAGCCGGCCGCAAAAATATCGCAAATAACGGAAACCAGCCGACCAACAAGCAAAAACCATCTCGTATTGAGCATCTTAAACAATGCCGCTAAAAGCAGGGCATGGTATGGCATCTGCGCCACGTACGAAAAATCTCTGTAAATCATCTTCCCTTCTGCCAATAGAGCCCCGCCTGTGCAGTACATCTGCTCATCATGTCCCATCCGCTTGGTCATACTGTCAGCCAAAACAGCCAGCAATATAACAGCCGAGATTAAAATTATTATAAGCCAGACAGTAATTTTTGACAGCATAGCGCCCTGACTCTCACGGATTTGCCCGTTGGAGGGATCACTTTTTCGGCAGTATTATCGTAAACGTCGTTCCTTTTCCCGGCTGAGAATCCACCGAAATTGAGCCGTTGTGTCCGTCGATAACCTTTTTGCATAACGCCAGTCCGAGTCCGTTGCCGGACCGGCCTGAGCCGCTTTTCTGCTTCGTGCTGAAAAACTTGTCGAAAACCCTCTTCATCTCCGACGGCTCAATTCCGCTGCCCGTATCGCTTATATGTATGCGGATGTCCCCGCTTCTTTCCTCCGCCTCAATCGTCAGCACCCCGCCGCGGGGCACCATCGCCTCGCGCGCATTGAGTATCAGGTTCATCATCGCCTGCTGCAACTGCACAGGCACGGCCCAAACCTGTAAATTTTCGCTTACCCGAATCTCAACCGTTATCCCGTCTTTTTTGAAATCCCGGCAAAGACAATCGAACACACCATTCACAAGCCCCAGCAGGGGGGTCTCAACTTTTTCCACATTTCCCGCATTCGCAAGCGCCAATATGCCTTCCATAACCTTGCCCGCCTGCCGGCAGTTCCGGGCGGTCTTGCGCAGCACCCGCTCCGTAAGCACACGGTCCTCGGGGTTCTGCAGCGAAAGCTCGGCGTAATTGGTTAACGGCGTCAGGAGATTATTTATCTCGTGCGCTATCATCGCCATCGCGGAGCCGAGATTGGCCAGCGATTCGAGCTGCAGGGCCTCCCTGGCGAGCATTTCATTCTGCCGGCACTGCTGTGCAAGCTGTCTGTGCATCGTCTGTCGTTTTGCGATAATACTTGTCAACGTCTGACCCCTGCTGTAAAATTCCTTAATAAAAGAGCCCGACCGCTTACAACTATTTGTATCGACCCGTTCCGTGCTCTTTCTTGAGTGTCTGTTTTGGCGAGATGCCCTTGATATGAACGAGCAAAGAATACTCGAAGAGCTTCTGACGCTGCTCGAAGCAAACAGCATCACAATTCGCCGCGAACCGCTTGCAGGCGGGGTAGGGGGGTTGTGCACCGTAAAAGGGCAGCGCATTTTCTTCGTCGATACCCAGTCCGATTCCGCCGACGTCGCCGCCCTTGCCGCCGAGGCGGTCTCCAAAATCGTCGATATCGAAGCCGTTTACCTCCGCCCTGAAATCCGTCAATTTATCGAATCCAATACCGTCGCAAGGCAGTGAGGAGTAAAATCCAATGGCAGGGAACAAAAAGGTCGCCATAATGGTCGCTGAACAATATCAGGTCCTTGAAGTATGGTATCCTTGCTATCGGCTCAGAGAAGCGGGCATCGACTGCGATTTCATCGCCGCTAAGGCAAACGAAGATTATCCTTCAAGAGAGGGCTATCCTTGTTGTTCGACTGTCGCGGCGAAAAATGCAAAATCGGCTGATTATAATTGCATGGTCGTGCCGGGCGGCTTTGCCCCCGACTTTATGCGAAGAAGCAGTGATATGATAAAATTCGCCAACGATATGGTAAACGCCGGCAAAATCATCGCCGCTATCTGCCACGGCGTGTGGCTGTTATGCAGCACCAAAATCCTCAAAGGCAAAACCGCAACCTGTTTTATGGCCGTCAGGGACGATATAATTAACGCCGGCGCAAGCTACGTCGATGAAGAATGCGTCGTCGATGGTAATCTCATCACCGCTCGCAAGCCCGACGACCTCCCGGCTTTCTGCCGAGCAATCCTAAAGGCGCTTGGCTAATTAAAAACTTTTATCCCGTTGGAGCAAACTACCTATGGTAAAGAAAAAAAACGACAACCAGCAGCACAAGACCCCCGTTATCCTCGTCGTTGACGATAATCGCGAAAACCTCGAATTGCTCGAGGCCTATCTTGAGGACTTCGATTGCCGAACAATCCCCGCCTACGACGGCCCGGAGGCGCTCGAAATCGTCAAAAAGGATAAGCCAGACCTTATCCTGCTCGATATTATGATGCCCAAGATGAGCGGTTTTGAGGTCTGCCGCAGAATTAAAAACGACTCCGCCACAAACCACATCCCAATCATTATGGTTACCGCACTTAACGAATTCGGTGATATGCAGCGGGCCGTCGATTGCGGCACCGATGATTTCGTCTCGAAGCCCGTTAACAAGCTCGAGTTGCTCACTCGCGTCAAGACGATGCTCAAGCTCAAGCACCTCTCAGACAAGCTCGAACGCACACTGGCCTATCTGGCCGAAGTCGAAAAACAGGCCCAGACAAGCCGGCCGGATTAACGGCAGGGGGGTAACGTCCTAAAACTTGATACCACCTGACAATCGATACAACACGCGCAATCGACATCCTGCCCGCAAAAATGCCCCCCATCACCCGTCGATTTCCCGAACCTTGCCTAACTGCTCATTGCCGTTTTGACGATAAACCCCTGTGGACGGAGGAGCCAGCCATTAGTTCTGTATAGCTCAAGGAATCGGCTTATGAGGAGGGTGATTTCCCATTAGCAACCAGGACCTTATATGGGGCAGTTACTACAAATTTTAGGCAGGGGGCTTGAGGTCGAAACGGCTGACCTCATATGGCAATGGCTTGGACAGGCCGCGGAGGTACTTGCCAATTCTGACCCTTCCGGCGCCAAGTGGCTCGAAAAAATCGTCGAATCGACTCCCGCAAAAAATCCCGTCTTTCTCCAGCGAACGCTCGACGAATACCGACGCCTTCATCCCCGTTCTCATTATGCCGACCTTGCCGCAGCAGCAGTGGCTTTGAACGATAATCGCCTTTCCGACGCCTTCGAGCTGCTGAATTTGGTCTATTCCCGCTATCCCCGAAATGTAACCGCGCTTTACGCGCTGGGCCATTGCTGTGAACGGCTCGGCCGTGAAGGGGACGCCATTGCCTTTTACCAGGACTGCCTCAAATTCAAAAATTACCTTCGCTTTCCTCGGCAGCGTCTCGCCGCCATTTACTTCAAGAACGGCCAAATCGAAAAAACTATCCGCGAATACCTGCTTCTCGCCGCAGAATACCCCGATGACCTCCCGACCTTGCTCACGCTCGGCCACCTTTATCTTGCCGTCGCACAATACAAACACGCCGCCGACACATTCTCAACCGCCATACTTATTCAGCCAGATAACTTCGCGCCCGATATTGACCCAATCGATACCCTCATCGAAGCAGGTGATTTCAATGAGGCCTTCGACCAAATCGACAATATGCTCGAAATGTTCCCGGACAGGCCCGACCTGCTGCTCAGACGCGCCGTAGTTCTGGCCGCCATAGGCCAACAAGACGAGGCGCTTGCCGGCTATAACCATACTATCGCCGTCTGTCCCAACTTTCTCGAAGCAAATATAAAGTTCGGCTCTCACCATCTTCGAATCGGCAACTCCGACTCGGCCGCCTTGCAATTTGCACGCGCCGCCCTAATAAATGACCATATCGTTGATGCATATCTGGGTCTGGCTACCTCTCAAAAGCTCGCCGGCAATAACTCGGAAGCCCTTGTTTCGCTTTCGCTGGCCTCCGCCGTCGAAACCAACGGCCCATTGCTTGTCGCAGAAGCTGCCCGCCTTCATTTCCACTTATCTGCCGACCGGGCCGACGCCGAATCGCAATCCATAGTACATATCCTTAACGCCCATAATAATATGCTTCGGCTGTCTCCGCAGAATCCAGAATTGCATTATCGTCTCGGCATTCTCCTGATGAGCGTCGGCCGACCGACTCAGGCAATCGAGCTGTTCAAAAGGTCATTCGAACTGAACCCTACCAATGCGTCTGTCCGGAACAAACTTGCCGTCTGCCTTCACGAAACCGATGAAAAGGCGCTCGCTCTCGAAAATCTTTCGCCTGCGTCTTGTCTTGAGCCGGAAACGCTTAACCTTCATTACCGCGTTGCTCTTCTTTATTGCGACAAAATCAAATTCGCTTCTTCGCTGTTAAATCTCGAACAGTGGCTTTGCGAAACGCTCTCAGCAACCGACGCAGCCGTCAACATCTCCTTAGTCCTGCAGAACCTCGGCCTTATCGATTCAGCATCCTTGATATGCGACAATTTACATCAGACCGCTTGTTGCCGTCCCGATTAAAGCGAGATTGCCCATAGCGCGTGTATATTAAAAGTCATCTCAAAAACCCGAATGAAACATAACATATATTATAGGACGTTCGATATTGCTTATTTTTAAAAAACAAAAGACCCCCAACTTTATGATTGTTGAGGGTCTTCGGGTATCGGGCAATAAATTTAAACTATTCCCGCAGCGCTAAAGGCGGCCTTAATATCTCGCTGTATATAATCACCTTGCGAAGATTGTCCGGGTTGGCAAATTGTATTGATATCTCTTTCAAGTACGGATTTGCCCTGGATGTTTCAGACGCAGCAGCCGACTCGTTAGCGTTAGTGAGATAATCCCTGGTCAAAGCAATTTGGCCTGGAACAAATGAAGCAGGTTCTAAAACAGGCGGTTGTCCTTCGGGCGACTGTTTCTCAACAACCGGCTGTGGCGCGGGTGTCGTAACCTCGAGCATAGGCGGTTTATTGAAGGACTCTTCATCCGGCCAGGAAATCGTTTGCCGAATTTCCGATACTTTTTCAGATGCCTGATCCGCCACCTTCATCGTCTGCGCTCTGGCCGAGGCGTATTGCTCTTTCACTATCCTTATGAAATCCGCCAAATTCTCGGGCTGACGTTTTCCGACTTTCGTTTTCTGCTGTCGTTGGGGCAGCTGGCCCTTTTTACTCGCCTGCACCGTTTTGACTATCGCACCCAGAAGCCACAGACCACCTATAACAATAAAAGGCAGGACCTTCATCAGCGAATCTATCGTCTCTTTGCCGTCAGAAACAATCTTGTCTAATAAATCGCCTATCATTAGTTTTTCACTTTTTCCTTTTTAATTTTTACTTTTTCCCTTCTGGGCCTCCCTTGGCAATCGAGTCCCTCATCGACGTATCGGCGCTTATATTTTTCATACGGTAGTAATCCATTATGCCGAGATTGCCCTTCTGGAACGCTTCCGCTATCGCAAGCGGCACCTTCGCCTCATTCTCAACCACCATCGCCCTCATTTCCTGCTCTCTGGCGACCGCCATTGCACGCCGTTTCTCGGCTTCGGCCTTTGCCCTCCGCATATCCGCTTCCGCCTGTGCCGCCTGCAGTTGTGCACCGATGTTTTCGCCTACGTCCACGTCCGCAATATCAATCGACAGAATCTCGAACGCCGTCCCGGCATCCAGCCCCTTGCTCAACACCGCCTTTGATATCTTGTCCGGGTTCTCCAGGACCGACTTGTATACCAGCGCGCTTCCTATAGTCGTAACAATTCCCTCACCCACTCGCGCGATAATCGTTTCTTCCGTTGCTCCTCCTATCAACCGCTCGATATTAGCCCGCACCGTCACCCGCGCCTTGGCCTTTAGCTGTATCCCGTCCTGCGCAACTGCATCTACTGTTTCCTTCCCCTTCTTCGGGTCCGGGCAGTCAATCACCTTCGGGTTCACCGATGTCTGCACCGCTTCCAGGATATCTCGCCCCGCCAGGTCAATCGCCGTCGCTATCTTCATAGTCAGGTCTATGTTCGCACGGTTGGCCGCAATCAGCGCACGCACAACATTCGGCACCCGTCCCCCTGCTAAATAATGACTCTCCAAATCCTGCGTTGTCAGCGTCAAACCCGCCTGAATCGCCGTTATCTTGCTCAGGACTATCGTTTTGGCATCAACCTTCCGCAGTTTCATTCCGATTAACTGCATAATGGTTATATCTGCTCGTGAAAAGTAGGCCTGTAGCCATAAACGCAGAAAACTCCATATCAGTAGCACAAACAGTAAAGCAAAAATTCCTATTACTATTACAACGGCCAGAGTTCCAGGTGATATTTCTGCAAAGATAACATTCTTTAAAGTTAGCATTTTCAATCCCTTTCTTTTTATCTATACACCTTAAATCACTCGCACCGTTAACTGAGTGCTTTCTACCTTAATCACTTTTACTTTTTTCCCTTTGTCAACATATCCGCTCTCGGCCACACATTCAAGCCGCTTGCCCGAAAAATCGCACATTCCCACAGGCCTCATCGTCGTAGTCACCGTCCCGACTGCGCCTAATAGTCCCTTAAGTTCCTCTATATCCGGAATTGCCTCCCCTTCTTTGCGCACCGGCGGCGCAAGCAGCACTCGCTTGCCGAATCGCGTCTTCGGAAATACCTTATACGCCCCCACCAGAACGCTCGGTATCATCACCAGGGCAATCCCTATTCCCGTCCATCCTGCCGCCGCGCTTCGGCTGAAAAATATCGCCACCCCCCCTGCCAAACAACCAATTGCGCATAACATTATCATTCCACCGCTTGGCACAAATACCTCCGCCACTATCAACGCCGCACACGCGAAATACAAAAACACTGCGAATATAAGCCACCAGTCCATCAAAATTCTCCTGTTCTCGCCCTACTGTTCTACTGCTTTAACTACAACCCTGTTGCCGTGAATCTCAATTATGGTTACTTTTGTTCCTTTGTCAATGAACTCTCCTTCCGCCACCACGTCCACAACCGCCTCGCCGAATCTCGCCTTGCCTGCCGGCCTTAATCTTGACACCGCCTCGCCGGTCTGACCCACTTTTACGCATACATCGCCTTTTTCCGGCGGCGAAGTCATACTTACCTCAACTTCGTCGCCTTTCTTCGCCATCGCAGGCAGCAAAATCAATCCGCTCATAAAACCAACCTTCGGTAAGTATTTACCCAGCAAAACTGCCAATATCACAAAACCCACAAAACCGAGCATTATCGACAATACTCCATATGTAAACCACAGCCAGTCAAAATCGGTCTCCGGCCACGGAAATCGGCCAGGAGGGTTCTTTATAAGCATTCCGAATAGACCAAGAAGTATGCACAGTATCCCTGAAAAGCCCACCACCCCAAAACCGGGTATCAGGAAAAGCTCTATTAAAAGAAGCAGTATTCCCACGACGAACAACGCCACTTCCACCCAGTTGGCCAGGCCGACCAAATATTTGCTGCCGATTAGGACAGTAAAGCATATTACTGCCACCAGCCCCGCCAGGCCTATTCCCGGCGTGTTAAACTCCACATACAACCCCAGCAGCCCCACCATCAAAAGCAGCCCCATCAGCACAGGCGAATTAAGCCATCGAACCATATCTTCCGACCAGTTCGTCTCCAGCACCCTCGGTGGCCCGCTAAATTGAACTCCGTCACGCTTCGCAAAGAATTCCAACGCCCCGTTTACGTCTTCTACCACTGTTCTGGCTATTCCATATTCCGCTGCCTTCGAGGCCGTAAGTGTCAGCAGCTCGTCGCTTTTGACGATAAGTTCTTTGTTTTTCAGGTCATATCTCTTCTCGTCATCCGGTAACTGCTCGGTCTCGTAAAACTCATATTCTCCCGTCTTGATATTCTTTACTCTGTAAACCTCCGTCCCGATGCTCACCATCGCTTTCAGCAGGGGTTTTGGGTAATGGTTTGCTTCTGCCGCCCGCATAAACGTCGCCCGCACAAACGATTCGGCCTTCTCCCGCTCTACTCCTTCGAGCTTGGCCCCCATTTGTATCGGCGCGCAGTCCCCTATTATCGTGTTTTCCCGCATCACTATATCCTGGCACGATACCGCTATCATCGCCCCCGCTGATATGGCCTCCTTGTACACGTAGGCCACCGTATGCGCCTTGTGCCCCGCCTCCAGAATAAAATACTTCGATATGCTGTCCCCGGACTCCAGAAATCCACCGTATGTTTCTATTTCATATATGAGGTATTCCGCTCCCTCGCTCAGCGCAAGCTCTGTCCTTCGCTGTATTGACTTATACAGCCCGTCGTCAATCATCCCCCTGCACACAATTACGACCGCCTCAACCGGCCCTTTCAGTGTCGGCGGCCCCGCCTGCTCTTCTGCGCTGATACACAGCCCCCCTGCCATCACCAGCACAATCGCAATCAGTACCTTTCTCGTCCTATTTCCCATATTCAAGGTTCTGTCTCCCATCTGACTTAACTCAACACTAAAAACTCAAAACTAAACTAATTCTATGCCAGTCCTCTTAGTATTTCTATCCCTTTTTTAATCTTCTCATCGCTGGTCGCATAGCTTATTCTGAAATGTGTGTCTTTCTCGCTGAATACGTTGCCGGGTATAACCAGCACGTTGTTAGCTATCGCCTTTTCGACGAATTCGGTTGCCCTGCCGCTCGGCGCCTTCACAAATGCGTAAAACGCTCCGCCGGGCCGGACGATTTGGAATTTGTCTTTCAGCCCTTCGTAAATCAAGTCGCGTTTCTTCCTGTATGCGTTCACGAATTCCGTCATATCGCAATCCATCGCCGCTATCGCCGCCTTTTGAAAAGGGGTCGGTGCACATACAAACGTATATTGCTGTATCATCGTCATCTTTTCTATCATGTCGGCAAGCTGCCCTCCTGCCGCAGCATATCCCATTCGCCATCCGGTCATTGCGCAGCTCTTGCTGAAACCTCGCAGCACGAGCGTCCTATCGTACCATTTTGCCGGACTAACGCATATGTCGTCATAACTATATATATTATATATTTCATCACTCAATATAACAATATTCCTTTTAGCTGCTATATCTATAATATCCTTAATACCTTTCTCTCCGTAAACCGCCCCAGTCGGATTGCAGGGAGAATTTATTATTATCAGCTTGGTCCTGTCCGTGATAGCGTCCGAAATTCTCTCGACCGGCAGGTCGAAATCCGGATAACAATCCACAAACACGCACTTTCCCCCCAACATATTCACAAGATGCTTATACATCACGAAATACGGGTCAGGAATTATAACCTCATCACCCGGATTGATAAGCGCCAAAAACGCCAGCAGAATCCCGCCGCTCACGCCGCTGGTCACCAGCACCTTCGGGCTTTCCCAGCCGAACTCCGTCTTTATCCCCCCTGCTATTTTTTCAATCAGCTCCACATCTCCCGCTGTCTGCGAGTATTTGTTGTTTCCCGCCTCTATCGCCCTTATGGCCTCCCGTTTCACCGGCTCAGGCACGTCAAAATCCGGCTGGCCTATTGAAAAATTCACCGGGTCCTTCATTTTCGCCGCAAGAGCGAACACCTTGCGTATCCCGCTCGAATCTATATAACCCGTCCTGTCCGCAAGTATCTTCTTCATAGCCAATCAATCATACTCTTAAGAGCTCACCTCGCAAAATAAAAAAAGGCCGACTACGGTCGGCCTTTTCACACATAACCAAATTATTCACGTTATTTTTTCTTCGCCTCTTTACCGGATTTTGCTGCCGCCGGCGCTGCCGCCTTTGCTGTTCCGGCTGCTGCACCACCAGGCGCGGCTGTTGCTGCTACTGCTGCACCTTCCACACCCGCTGCGCCCTCTGCTGCCTCTTTTTCCTTCGCCGCCTTTTTACCCGCGTGGCTCTTCCTGTGCGCGACCTTCGGCAGTCCAAGAACAGACCCACCTTCTTCCCACCGCTCCTCGTCCTTCATACGCTCTATCCGCTCCGCACGCGTCAATACGTTGCGGTGTCTTACTAATGCGTCCTTCAATCTCAACGACCTGTCAATCGACATTTAAGTTTCTCCTGAATCTGTTACTCAAATTTTATTCCAAATGCATCGTTAAACGGCGCCGTCCCATCAGCTTTACGGAACGTCTCGTACCCCGTGGGCGCCTTATACCCGGCCCCAAGCTCTATTATCTTCTGCTTGGCAAGATATCCATCCGTCCCGGGTTTGTCGGGATTATCATAGCCGTTCTTAGTCACTAAATAATACCAGTTATTTCTCTCAACTATCTCAGTCGCAACGCCTAACTTGTCAAAGTATTCCTTTACGGGCACCAATTGCTCCCGGACCTGATACATCTGTATCACGATTCGGTTCCTGCCCTGCGACGCTGTCTGCTCAGTCACCGTTTCTTTTGCAGGGGCAATCTCTTGTTTTACTTGCGCTGATGTTCGGTTGACCGGGATTAATTGGGTATTTTCCCTGCTTCCAACCCGTTCACCCAGCCGGAAAACCACTACCAATACCAGCAGTGCCGCTAACAATACCGCTATGCCGACCTGATACGGCATCGAAAATTCTATCCGTCCGGCGTTAAACTGCACAATTCTCGGCTTACGAACCCATCGCACTACGCTCGGCGGCGCAATGTCTGCCACGTCTTGAGGCGCCTGCTGCTCCGCCATTTCGACCGGCTCAAGCTTGGGATGCAGCTGCTCATAGTCCGTCTTCGACTTGGCCCTGATTATAACCTCATACAACGCCTTTTTCTTCGCGTTACGCACCATCGCAGCACCGAAAGCCCAGGATTTATCCTCAGGGTTTACCCGCATATAGCGGATTTTACCCTTTTTACACTATTCTCCGACCCGTTTCAATAACAAATTATCAATAATCAATCACAAATAATCAATCGTAGAGTGCCATACACCTGGCACTGCCCCAGGAATTTTATTGATTATTCCAATCCCCTGCCTGATTGTGGATTTTGGCTGAGTGTGCCACGGGCACCCGCACCCTATTGATTGCCCTCTGTTTTCCTCCTTATATAACCCTCCGCAGCCCTTCGGGGAGCGGAGGGTTATTTTTCCCCTGTTTGTCGAAGGCGACCTCGCGACAAGTAAGGACGTCTTGCCGGTATCAGCCGATTTGCATGCTCAGGTATTGGGGCAGGCCCATTTGCTTAATCTGGTCCTGCTGCATCTCGATTTCGTCAACGTGGTCGTCCTCGTCCTGCAAAATCGAATCCAAAATTTCCTTGGTGGCGTTGTCGCCGACTTCCTGAGCGAGCTTAATCGCTGCGTTATATGACCGTATCGCCCCCATCTCCGCGCCGAGGTCGCTATCGAACTGTTTCGGCACGTCCGAGCCGATATGAATTGCGCTTAGTTTATCAACGATGGGAATACCTTCCAGAAACAACATTCGTTCGATGAGCTTCTCGGCATGTTTCATTTCCGTAATGGCCCGCGCACGAATCAGCTTGTTGAGCTTTCCGTAGCCCCAGTTCTCGACCATTTCCGCATGCACCATATACTGGTTTATCGCCCCCAGCTCGTCAGCGAGCAAGCTGTTCAGGGTCTGAAGCAATTGTGCGTTTCCTTTCATTTCTACGACCTCCTTTCAATTAGGATGTTATCTTTGTCTTGTTCTTTTTACTCTGCCAAATAAGCAGGATAATTGTAACAACTATTTCTCGTGTATCCACATTAAAACGGTTTTTTCTTAGCTTTATCCCTTGATGCAAATCATCGGCGTTAGCTTGGCGACCTTTTTCGAGAGTTTGGCCTGGTGTGCCGCCTCGACAACCGCACTTACGTCCTTATATGCCTCGGGCGCTTCTTCGGCCACACCACGATAAGAAGGACTGCGAATGATAATGCCGCGACTTGCGAGCTGCGAAACAACATCTTTGCCCTGCCAGAGGCGAGTTGCCTGGTTTCGGCTCATACTTCTGCCTGCCCCGTGACAGGATGAGCCGAATGCCAAATCGACGCTTTCAGAGGTGCCTGTCAGGATATATGAAGCGGTTCCCATCGTGCCCCCTATCAACACCGGCTGGCCAAAATCACGCAGGTCCGCAGAAAGTGTCTGGTCGCCAGGCCCGAATGAACGCGTCGCTCCTTTACGATGCACAAAGAGCCGCTTTTTGTGACCGTCAATAGAATACGACTCCTCTCTGCACGTGTTGTGTGAAACATCGTAAAGCAGTTTAAGCTGCGACTGAGGGAACACCGTTAAAAATGCCTCCCTGACCAGATGAGCAAGTATCTGGCGATTGGCCAGCGCGCAATTGATACCAGCCCTCATAGCGCCGAGATACTGCCTGCCAAGCGGCGAATCGAGCGGTGCACACGCCAATTCTCTTTCGGGCAGTTCAATTCCAAAGCTTTTCGCCGCCGGCACCATTTTTGCGAGATAGTCGGTGCCAATCTGATGACCGAGGCCGCGAGAGCCGCAATGAATGCTGACAGTCACCTCGCCTTTTCGTAAACCATAAGCGTTGGCAACGTCTTCATCGTATATTTCCACAACCTGCTGGACCTCCATATAATGATTGCCCGAGCCGAGCGTCCCCATCTCATCCTGCTGTCGTTTTTTGGCGTGTTCGGAGACGTACTCCGGTTCGGCCCCCGGCGTTGCGCCCCCCTGCTCGATATGCTGCAAATCCTCATTTGTCCCGAAGCCGTGCTCAACCGCCCATTTTGCCCCCCCGCCCAGCACCTCGTCGAGCTTTTTCGGGGTAAGGTGTAATTTCCCCGTGCTTCCAAGGCCTGCGGGCACCTTTCTTTCGAGGACGTCGGCCAGCTTTTGTTTTACCGCTTCTATCTGGCTTGCCTGAAGCCCTGTGGTCATTGTCCTGACGCCGCAGGAAATGTCAAAGCCGACTCCGCCCGCCGATACGACTCCCCCCTGCTCCGGGTCAAAGGCCGCGACCCCGCCTATAGGGAAGCCGTAGCCCCAGTGGCCGTCGGGCATTACAAAGCTGGCCTTGACGATTCCAGGCAAGGCAGCCACGTTAATGGCCTGCTGAGCGACCTTTTCATCCATTGCGGCAACTAACCGCTCATCGCCGAATATCACGACGGGAACCTTCATCCTGCCTGTCGGTTCGATGAGCCATTCATAGTTGCTGCGCTTCTTTAATCTCTTTATGTCCATCCCTTTGTTTCGCCGCCTTTACACATCAACAACACACTGGGCAATCCAGCGTTTTTGCTTGTCTTTCTTTACGCTTAAATCAGTAACCGTCGCACCTTTTACCTCCACGGCTGGCGTATGTCTCGATACATCCAGCTTCTCTCCCCACGCTAATGCGCTAAGCCGGTTTTTGTTGATAAAAATCTCGAACCTGCCAAACAGCATCCGCCGCGTCGCCATTTCATAGAGCAGGGAGTTTAGCCAGTTGACCAGCAGCATTTCGTCGTCGGCCGCCTCGCAGGTTATATTGACCCTTTGTTCGAGCTTGATGGTCTTCGGGTCGGTGATTACTGCGGTCAGCGCCATCGCCGCCTGCTCAAACGCCTGCTCCTTGCTCGGACCAATCCCCCTTATGCCAATGTCGGCTTCGTGGGCAAAATGCTCCCATCTCGGCTCTATCGTGCTCACCATATCGGAAATCCGGTTTTTCCGTTTCCGTTGTCAAAAAAACGCTGCATCTATTCTGCTATAGTGCCGTCAAACAACCTCAATATCAACCTCATTTTCCCAGGACCCGTGCAGATTGCATCTCTCGAAGGCGCGAAGCTTGCCGTGCTCATGATCCAGACAGACACAGGCCTTCATAATGGGGCAGGTCGTCTTGGCGGTAAAATCCATTCTCGCAAGAAACGTATCGCCAGCATACAGCTCGATGAATTGAATGAAGTGCCCCGGCTCGTTGGGGTGTGCGAGCAGCTTGCCAACCTCGACTATAACCTCGAAATGCTCGCCTTTCTTGACCTTCTTCGGCGCGGTTATAATTGGAATATGCTTTTTTTCAAGGTCGCTTGCCTCCTCGACCTCGGCCACTGTGTTCACTCCGCAAAAGATATCCTCCGCACATTCAGAAGCACATTCTCTCGTCTTGGTTATCATCACAATTCTCCTTTCCTAAAATTATTTCATCTTGGCGTTCTCACCCACGTTTCCAACAACAGGACTTTATTCCACTTTTTAACCCGAGGAGGAAAAAGATGATATAGGAGAAATCCTTAATAACCATTAGCAAAATACCTATGGAGTCGCTGTAAAGATTGCCGGTATGCTCTTACAGTAAAGAAAGAACCCGACAGGATTTCATCGCCCTCATACACAAAAGAGATTGAAACGTTTGTCCGCAAAAAGACCCGACCCAATACTGGTGGCTGCATCGAAGGTGGAAACATCGGCCGAAAGAAGAGATGACAGAGGACAGATGACTGAGGACAGAATTGCGGATTTCGGATTGTAGATTGCGGATCAAGATTGCTTCGTCGCTCCGCTCCTCGCAATGACTGAAAGTGCATTTCCGTGTCATTGCGAGCAAAGCGAAGCAATCTCAACTCACCGACCTTATTATTTTGATTTCGAAGTTCTGAAATGCTCCCAATTATATTCATCTATCAATTTTGGTAACGTTCTATTAGTATTTTTTAGTATTTCCTCTTTACTATGCTCTTTCAGCAACTCTTTTATCTCGTTTCGCATCAATTTCATAAAATTGACGTATCCAGCAGAATTCGGATAAACCCCGTAATGAATACAAATACCTTTATCCCACATAAAAAATAATTTTGGGTTTATGCCATGCATCAATTTTGATGTCCCCGTGTATTTCAAAACAGTTCTCGATAGATCATCAAAGATGTTCCTAATGAGATTATCGCTTTCTTGCGTAAATTCAAAGTTCTCAATATATGTATTTTTAAAGGCAGAAAATTTATCCTGTAAACTTAAAACAACCTTTTTTATTTCATCTTTGTTTTTCCCAATAGGTACCCTCTTATTCCATCTTCTGACAAAATCTATTATAGAATCTAAATTTTCCCAAGGGTCTTTGATTGATAAAACTAACTTGTATGCTTCATCGGGTTCATATTCTCTCGTAATTTTTGTTAGTTCGTCGTACAAAATCATTTTTTAAGATTCATCCTTTCGGCGGGGTAAACCCCGCCCTACAAAAACTGGTGCGCACAGCACACCCTACCATATATCTATCGTAACTACCGCAATTTGTCAAAGATTACTCGAGCGGCTGGCGGGCGGTGATAGCGTCGGTAACAACTCATCACGTTTTTTGCAGCAAGGATTTGATAACTTTCAGGAAATTTTCCGCAACCTCGATAGCCCTTTGTGCATCCTGTTGCGACACGTGGACGGTAACCCCATAATCTCCCACGTCGCGCAATTCAAAAAGCTAGTTCAATCCCTTGCCCTGTTCTTTAGCTATCCTGCCGGTCTTGACCAAGCGTTGATGCACCAAAGCAATAACGCCGCTATGCTTGCTTGATTCCAGACCTTCCGCCAGCATTGCCGCAGTTGCTGCGTAAAACGCAGAGTAATAGGCACGAGATGCCGCGAAATCGAAGAAACCACTTGCCGACACTTCTTTCGCCGCCTGAATCGACTGCTGAGCTCACTCGATATTTGCGTTTATCTCTCGTTCGTATTTCTGATTCACAGCATTATCCCTTCTCTCTTGGCGTTTCGGTAAAACCCAACGCTTCCCTCCTCGAACTCATCGACAGGTGCGGGCTTGGCCGAAATGAGACGGTCAGTGTCAAGCTGGATAGGGTAAAGAAGGTCTATGATTTGACGAAGCTCTTTGAAATAATCGAAGGGTTTATTGAGCAAAACGAGCAGGTCAATATCGCTGGTTATACTGGCCTGTTCGCGTGCCAAAGAGCCGTATAAAAGCAACCCCCTGAACCGTGAGCCATAGTAATTTTCAAGGATAACTCGGCAGTTTTGTGTAACTTCGCTTATTCCCATTGAAACACCGTATTTGTCAAGGATATTAGGTCATCGGCGGGGTAATCCACCTGCGGCGGATAAAAACCCCACCCTACGAAACTATATTATATCTATCGAAGATTGTCAAAGGTTCACTCCAGCGGCTGGCGGGAGGTTATTGCGTCGGAGAGCATTCGGCCACTGGCGTATTCGAGTGTCGAGCCGCTCGCCAGACCACGGGCCAATCGTGTGATTTTGACACCGGTTGTTTTTAATAATGAGCTGATATAAAGGGCCGTTCCGTCGCCTAAGATGTTCGGGTTGGTCGCCATTATGATTTCCGCTATCCCCCCTGCCTTAACCCGCTCGACGAGTTTGTCAATTGTAAGGTCAGCCGGCTCAATACCATCTAAAGGCGCGATGTGGCCGCCTAATACGTGATAAACCCATTTACACTGGCCTGTTTTTTCGAGAACAATTACGTCTTTGGGCTGTTCTACGATGCATATCCGAGTTTTATCACGGCGCTGGTCGGAGCAAATCTGGCAAATATCCGATTCAGCAAAGTTGTAACACGTCTTGCACTGTTTGATTTTGGTCTTAACGTCGCTTATGGCCTGAGCGAGGGCCAGGGCTTCACTCGGCTGGGATTTGAGAATATGAAAGGCCAGCCGTTCAGCGGTCTTGGGGCCGATGCCCGGAAGCTTGCCCAGCTCCTCGATGAGCTTGTTTACCGTTTCTGTATAGCCGGCCGTCATAAAATTCCTCGACTTAATAAACTAATAGACACAAGAATACACAACGTCTTGCAAAAAAGCAAACCGCCCGTTAAAATCCCGCTACTATGAAGGAACATCTGATTTTAATGACAATTCTGGCGATTGCCGCTGCCGGATGCAGTGAGGATGTTGACCCCAACGAGCCGGCCGGCTTTATTCAGGTCAAGGGCTCGGATACTATTGTCAACGCCGCGCAGATGGTCAGTGAAGAGTTTATGAAAGATTATCCCCACGTCTTCGTCGCGATAACCGGCGGGGGCAGCGGAGTCGGCATCGCCTCGTTGATAAACGGGACCTGCGACGTCGCTACCGCCTCGCGAGAAATGAAGGCCAAAGAAATAGAAATCGCAAACAAGCACGGCGTAAATCCCAAGGAGTTTACTGTTGCCTATGACGGCGTAGCGTTAATAGTCAATGAAAACAACCCTGTCGAGCGCCTCTCTATCGAGGATCTGCACAAAATATACACCGGTAAGGCAACTAACTGGAAAGAATTCGGCGGCAAGGATATGAAAATAGTAACGCTGTCGCGGGAAGTAAGCTCAGGCACACATATGTATTTCAAGGAAGAGGTCGTTCAGTTAGGCCAAAAGGGAAACACCGAAGAGTTTTCCGAGACGACACTGCTACTTTCCTCTTCACAGGCAATTGTCGAAGAGGTCGCTGCCAATGAGACGGCCATCGGCTATCTTGGTATGGGCTATGTATCGGACAGGACCAAAGCGGTGCTCGTCGCCAAAAACAATCAGTTCTACTATCCGGACGTTAACAACGTGTTACAGAAGAAATACCCGCTTTCACGGGGTTTGTATTTTTATACCAACGGCGAGCCACAGGGAGTAACGAAACTTTTTGTCGATTTTGCGCTTGGCCCCAAAGGCCAGCAGCAATTTGTGGAAACAGGGTTCGTCCCTGTAGGAGACACAGCTATTGCACAAAAGAATTAGCGAATACTTTATAGAAACATGCATTAAGCTGAGCGGCCTGGTTGTAATCATATTTGTCGTTTCGATATTCCTTTTCCTGCTCAAGGATTCGCTTTCTTTGTTCGGCGTGTACAGCGTTCGGGATTTTCTGTTCGGCAAAAGCTGGCTTCCGATATCAGAACCGCCAAAGTTCGGCGTCATCCCGCTTTTTCTTGGTTCTCTTTATGTTACCGTCGGCGCAATCGTTATTTGCGTGCCCTTAGGCGTCGGCTCTGCGATGTTCATTGCCGAGGTCGCGCCGGCATATCTCAAACACGTCCTGAAATCGCTGGTAGAAATCTTAGCCGCCATACCGAGCGTTGTCCTCGGCTTTATCGGCATCGTCTGGATGGGCCCGTTCCTGCGAAACGCCCTGAATCTTAACACGGGTATGTGCGGTCTTACGGGCAGCTTACTGCTCGCTTTTATGGCGCTGCCGACGGTCATCAGCATATCAGAGGACGCGTTAATTGGTGTGCCGAAGACCTTTAAGGAGGCCGCCTTCGGCCTGGGGGCAACCAGATGGCAGACACTGTGGCGGATTGTCCTGCCGTCGGCGTCATCAGGAATCATCGCCGCGGTGATGCTCGGTATAGGCAGGGTCATCGGCGAAACAATGGTCGTGATGATGGTAACGGGCAATTCGCCGGTTATACCGAAGTCGCTGCTACAGCCGTTGAGAACGCTGACGGCAACTATCGCCGGCGAGATGGGCGAGACCGTCTCCGGCTCCGAGCACTATTTTGCCCTGTTTGCCGTCGGGCTGATACTTTTCATCATAACGTTCATCATCAACTTCATCGCCGATATCTGCTTGAGAAGGGCAAGAAAATGAACGCCGCCAAAATAAGAGAAAAAGTCGCCTTCACCGTTCTGGGATTAATCACGCTGTTTGTTGTAATCCCGATTATGCTGACGATTCTCTACGTGGTAAAAAACGGAGCAGGAGCAATTTCGTGGGAATTTCTTACAGCGTCGCCGCGAAACGGTATGAAAGAAGGAGGTATATTCCCTGCAATAATAGGCACCATCCTGCTGATAATCGGCACGATGCTGTTCTCTCTGCCTCTGGGGATACTTTCCGCCATATACCTCGTTGAGTACGCAAAAGACAACCTGTTCACCCGCCTGATAAAACTGTCCGTTGTAAATCTTTCTGGTATCCCTTCGATTGTCTATGGGCTGTTCGGCTTTACATTATTCGTAGTGTTCCTGAGGTTCGGCACATCGATACTGGCCGGCTCGCTGACTCTGGCGATTATGAGCTTGCCCGTGATTATCACCGCCACCAAAGAGGCGCTGGAATCGGTGCCCTTCAGCTTCAGGGAAATAAGCTTGTCTCTGGGCGCGTCCAGATGGCAGACCATTCGCTATTGTGTTTTGCCTTACGCGATACCGGGCATTCTTACGGGAACAGTGCTCAGTTTGAGCAGAGCTGCGGGCGAGACGGCGCCGATTTTATTTACCGTAGCGGCGTTTTATCTGCCGCGTCTGCCCCGCTCCATCTTCGACCAGGTTATGGCCCTGCCTTATCATTTGTATGTTATATCAACGCAGGTTCCGAATATGCCCGCCAAGCTCAGCTTTGCCACGGGCCTGGTTCTTATTGCCCTGGTCTTTCTGATGAACTTAGTCAGTATTATCCTTCGCGCACATTACAGGAAGAAGAAACAATGGTAGCCGAGGCCGTTATAAAAACCGTTGACCTCAACTGCAGCTTTGGCTCGACCACGGCGATGAGAAATCTCAATCTGGAGATTTACAAAAACGAGATTCTTGGCATTATCGGGCCGGCAAACAGCGGCAAGACCACGTTTCTGCGGGCGATTAACCGGCTGAACTATCTAAATGTATCATACTCACAAACAGGGGATATATTCTTCGAGGGCCAAAGCATCAAACAAATCCCTGACAGCCTGCTGCGCAAGAAAATCGGTATCATATTCGCCCTGCCGCAGGTACTGCCTGTCAGCATATTCAACAACGTGGCATACGGCCCCAAGGTCCACGGGATTACGAAAAAAGGCGCCGTAAAGGAAATCGTCGAAAACGCCCTGAAAAAAGCATACCTGTGGGACGAAATCAAAGACCGCCTTGATATGCCCGCTATGCGTCTCTCGGGCGGCCAACAGCAGCGGCTGTGTATCGCCCGGACACTCGCAGTCGAGCCGGACGTTATACTTTACGATGAACCCTGCTCGGGGCTTGACCCTATTTCCACCGCAAAGGTCGAAGACGCTATGCGGGAGCTGAAAAAGGATTACACGCAAATACTCGTAACCAATAATACCAAGCAGGCAGCACGAGTCACCGAACGCTGTGGGTTTTTCCTTATGGGCGAGCTGGTCGAAATAGACGAGACAGAAAAACTTTTTACCAATCCAAAAGACAAACGCACCGACGACTATATAACCGGAAGATTCGGATAACATGGAATTCGAAACGAAAATAGAAACATTCAATCTGAACCTGTTCTACGGGGACTTTTTGGCCCTCAAGGATGTAAACATAACCATCCCCCACCGCAATATCACTGCAATCATAGGCCCATCGGGCTGCGGCAAATCAACACTTCTGCGATGCTTCAACAGAATGAACGACCTCGTCGAGCATATAAAAGTCGAAGGCAAAATCCTCGTAGAAGGCCAAAACATCCTCGACCCCGGCACGGATTTAATATATCTGCGAAGGAAAGTCGGAATGGTCTTCCAGCGTCCCAACGTCTTCGACCTGTCGATATACAACAATTTGCGGTTCGGGCTGCGAATTCATCGTCTGCTCAAAGGCAAGGACGACATTATGCAGGCCATCCAGAGCGGCCTTGAGCACGTAAATTTATGGAACGAATTGAAAGACAAGCTGCGAAAAAACGCCCGTTCGCTTTCACTGGAACAGCAGCAGCGGCTGTGCATCGCAAGAGTTTTGATATTAAAACCCGATATAATACTATTGGACGAACCCTGCTCGGCGCTGGACCCGATTTCAACGCTGAAAATTGAAGAGCTGCTGCGGGTGCTCAGAAAGGAATATTCACTGGTTATCGTAACTCACAATATGCAGCAGGCAGCGAGGGTGTCGGATTACACGGGCTTTCTTTATCTGGGCCAGTTAATCGAATTTGGCGATACCGACCAGATTTTTACCAACCCAAAAGAAAAACTTACTGAAAATTATATTAGCGGCCATTTTGGCTGATTTACGGAGGCACTTAAAATGAGAGAAAGTTTTGAAAAACACATTAAGGAAATGAACAAAGAAGTCATCGATATGAGCGAGATGGTTGTCGCCGCGACCAGCCGCTCAGTCAAGGCCCTCGGAGACCGCAACGTCGAAGAGGCAAAAAAAATCATAGAGGACGATTTGCTTATCA
Organism: Planctomycetota bacterium; assembly: GCA_043811995.1. Lineage (GTDB taxonomy): Bacteria > Planctomycetota > Phycisphaerae > Sedimentisphaerales > Anaerobacaceae > Fen-1362. The sequence continues at coordinate 52,624 of JBDRMP010000093.1, read as the reverse complement.
ACAAAAAACGCTGGCAGATTGAGGAAAAATGTATAAACCTAATCGCTTTGCAGCAGCCGGTTGCTACCGATTTGCGCGAAATCATCGCGGTCCTCAATATCATTACCGAACTGGAGCGTATGGGCGACTACGCCGAGGGGATTGCGAGGATTGCGGTGATGCTCGGCGACGAGCCGCTAATCAGGCCGTTGATTTTTATGCCCAAAATGGCGGACAAGGCCAACAGTATGCTCAAAAGAAGTATGCAGGCCCTGGTCAACAGGGACACCAAAGCCGCCAGCGCCATCTGCAATGAGGATGACGAGGTCGATAAGCTTTATGACGAGGCCTACCACGACCTGTTAATGCGTATGATTAAAGACCCCGGCTTGGTATCGAAGGCAACGCCGCTTATCTGGGCAACGCATAATCTGGAGCGAATCGCCGACCGCGTTACCAACATCTGCGAAAGAATCATCTTCCTCGCAACAGGCGCAATGCCGCAGGTGAACGTGTCAAAGTATTAATAATCCCTCCTGGCCTGGCAGCTACTGTGCGTCTTCGATGTTTGTGATTGTGGCGTCGAGGCCCATAAGGACGGTTTTGACGGCGGGGTCGTTCAAAATTTCGTTTTGTTTCTGGCTTCTGGTCTTTGGATGGGTCGATTCATCGGCTGATTTAACTTCACCTTGTCCTGCCTGCAGTTCAATTCTCACATTTGTCCCGTATTTATCATGCAGAACCGATTCTATCTGCTCAATCCGGCCATTGCTCTCGCACATCTGTTTTTGAATAGCATTGGACGGGCCGAACTCCAGCGTCAATGTGCTGTTCTCAAACCTGACAGGCCTGGCGCAATTCAGCAATCCCGCATTACTCGGACCGACGGCCCTAAGAATATCCTGCCAATTGTTTTTTATCGACTCAAGCCCGCTAATTTGCGGCAATCGCTTATGTTCCTGCGGCGTTGGCTGTGCGACCGGGGCCGTGTGACGGTCAACCGTTACTTTTTTTTTATCCTGCGGGGATTGAGATTGTGAAAGCAACTGGTCAACATTGAGAAAATGCTCGTTCATCGCCAGTCGAAGAACCGCCGCCTCCAAAAGCGGCCTTGCCGTATCGCTGTTTTTTAATGACCATCGCAGCTTCTCAAGGGCCGTTATGCTGTAAACCAAACCCGCTATGTCGAACTTTTCCGATAACTGCTCGGCACGTTTCTTTTGCTGCTCGGTAAGAATAAGAAGGTCACTTTTCCCCCCTGCCGTCTTCACAACCATCAGGTCTCGCATATACTCGACCAGCGCATCGGCAATCTGGACCTCGCTGAGTCCCGAGTTCATCAGCTCCCCTGTCGCGGCAAGCGTCGCCGCCGCATTCTGGTCGCCAATCGCCGAGACAAGCTCGCAGACCTTTTCGCTGTTGGGGCAGCCCAGAAACTCCTCAAGCAAAGCCGCCGTCAATGGCTGAACGCCCGTGCTTATCAGCCGGTCAAGCAAACTTAGACCATCTCGCATCGAGCCATTGGCGAGCTTTGCCAAAGCCAAAACAAGGTCTTCCTCATACTTTATCTCCTCCTGGTCCAATATGGCCTTAAGCTGTCGGCTGATAACGGCGGGAGATATGTTTCTGAAATCGAATCTCTGGCAGCGGGACTGAATGGTGGGGAGCACCTTGTTCGGCTCGGTCGTGGCGAAAATGAATTTAACGTGGCTCGGCGGCTCCTCCAGAATCTTCAGCAGCGCGTTGAACGCCTCCGTTGTAAGCATATGCACTTCGTCAATGATGTAAATTTTGAATCGCGCCCTCGCCGGCCGATACACTGCGTTTTCAATAAGGTCTCGAATGTCATCTATCCGCCGATTCGAAGCTCCGTCGATTTCGATAACGTCGATGTCCTCGCCGAGATTTACCGCCACGCAACTGTCACATTTGCAGCAGGGTTCGGCTGTCGGCTCCTTCGACGCCAGACAGTTCAGCGATTTGGCCAGGATTCTGGCCATAGTCGTCTTGCCTACGCCGCGGGTCCCGGTAAACAGATACGCATGGGCAACACGACCCGTCTTTATCGCGTTCTTCAGTGTTTGCGCAATCGGGTCCTGCCCGACAACATCGCCGAAGGTCTGCGAACGGTATTTTCGTGCTAAGACAGTATAAGCCATAATCAATAAAAAGATCGGCCGGGTTTGCCACGGCACGGCCAAACACCGCGTATGGCTGCTCGGTTCCCCGCCTGACCAGGTTAACGGGTTCGGTCTGCATGGGACCCGGCCGGTAAAAAGATTTATTATTTCAATTCACAGTTCGTATGATGCAGTATAACAACTGACCTGATAATTTCCATAATTTTTGCTTGAACATATTTGGCTTCCAAGCTAATAAAATGATATAAGTTTAATAATCTAAACCGGTTAAGGGAGACAATTATGAAGGTTCGAATCGAGGATACTTGCACGGCTTGCGGGTTGTGCTGCGATACTTGCCCGGAGGTATTTGAAATGGGCCCCGAAAAGGCAGAGGTAAAGGTCGAAGAAGTCCCGGCAGAGCACGAGGACGCCGTTCAGCAGGCCGCCGACGAATGCCCCGTCGAAGCCATTGTAGTTGAATAATTTCACCTGCGACAAGCTATGTCACACCGCCGGATAACTCTCTGCTTCGGTCGCGGGCAGCGCAAAGGGCTTGTTCTATGACTTGCCCAAATTCACGGGCCGCAAAGACCTTCATTGCCGCCTCGGTTGTTCCGCCGGGGCTTGTTACCTTGCGTCGTAGCTCGCTGGGGCTTTCGCCGAATTTGTCCCGTTCTGCAGCAAGCATAGCGGCCCCTTTCGCGGTTTGAAGAACCAGGATTTTGGCGATTTCAGCAGGCAATCCTAATTCTTGTCCGGCTTTAATCATTTCCTCCATCATCGCGAAAAAATAAGCCGGTCCCGACCCGCTGACCGCCGTGACGGCGTCAATCAAATCCTCATTATCAACGATGACCGTCTTGCCGACCGCCGAAAATATCTTCATCGCCTTATCCATCAACGGCCTTGCCTTCGCGTTGGCAAATAGCGCACTTGCCCCCTCCCCAATCAACGCGGGCGTATTGGGCATAACGCGAACTATCGGAATATTGCCAAGAACGGCAGAAATTTTGGCTACCTTTATCCCCGCTGCGATTGATATGACAAGAACATCTCTGCTAACGCTCGCCTTTACGCTATCAAGCGCGTCGGCCATATTCTGCGGCTTGACACTGAGGACAAGTGTGTCAACTCCGCCGGCGAGGTCAACGTTCCCTTTGGCAGGCGTAACACCATATTCCTTTATGAGCGAATCCAGACGCTCTTTGCGGATATCGCTTATTAGAACGTCCTTTGGCTGGTACAACTTTGCATTGATAATGCCCTTTATCAACGCCTCCGCCATATTCCCAGAACCGATAAATCCTATCGTGTCCATATTTCCCTCTTGTTGCAACTAACTCTTGAATTATAATCTACCATATAATTTCAGCCACTTAATATAAGCCCGTTTACGGAGAAAAACAATGCAAAAGCAAATAAGTTTCGAGCAGGCAATCAAAACCAAATACCCGGAACAGGTCGTCATCGTGATATCGAAGGATAAAAAGGGCAAGGCCAATCCCGTCACGCTCGGCTGGACAATGATTGCCTCTTATGACCCGCCAATGATGGCAATCGGCGTTTATAAAGGCCATTACACCATCAAATGCATCCGCCATTCGAAGTGCTGGACGCTCGTTTATCCCTCAGCCGATATGGCCAAAGCCGCATTATTCTTCGGCTCGCACTCAGGCCGGGATACCGACAAATTAACCGAATTCAAGTGCAAAACCTCCCCTGCCAAAAAGATTGACTCGGTTCTGCTCGCTGATGCCATAGCAAATTTCGAATGTCGGCTCGTCAAGCAAATTCCCACCGGCGATCACATTACCTTCGTAGGCCAAATCGTCTGCTCACACGTCAATCCCAAACGCAAAAAACGCCTCTATTCCCTCGGCACAGGCCACAAATTAGGACCGGCGTAACTGATAAATCTTATGGTGGCTTCATACCCTGGGATTACCCCAGCGAAGCCCCGATGGAACACAACCGGACTTATCTGTCGAAGCTATCGGTCTTTCAAAAGCCCATAAAAGATACTAAGATTAAACGAATCCGTATTCCAAGACGTGCGGAAAAAAACACCTAAATCAATTGACTCTGAGTGTAAAAATTGTTTATAATACGGTTTGATTAATTACTTGACCTTTTGCGGGCTTCCTGTAATATTTGCTTTTCAGCATGAGATTAGGAGTTTATAAGTCATTGTCCACAAAACACTTAAGAGAAGATACGAAATCTGTCAATAATTATTACAGAAGGGAAAGGAACAGACCAATGAAAACATTTCATACATCTGTGTTGCGGATAGTGCTTTTCGGGCTGCTTTTAACGGGGCTTGGGGGGTGTTTTTCCTCACATCCGCGTGACATTGAAGCATTTCTGAAACCTTATCAGAAGGACGTGACGGCTGAAAATTATGTTCTCCAGCCGCCGGATGAAATCGAAATTCACTGCGCCAGAGTCCCCGAACTAAATGCTCAGCGTCAGCGGATTCGCCCCGACGGTAAAGTCGGCTTCGAGATAATAGGCGAAATTGAAGCGGCCGGCAAGACACCCGAGCAGCTCGCTGCAGCTATCCAGCAAAAGGCCTCCTCACTTTACACATTCACAGGCGACAAACCAATCGAGGTCCGCGTCATTGCTTTCAGGAGCAAATCCTTTTATGTTCTCGGTCAGGTATATTCGCCCGGTCCCAAACTTTATACAGGGCGTGACAGTATTATGTCTGCGCTTTCAGAAGCCCAGCCAACTCCATTGGCATGGCTGGAAAGAATCCAGATTATCAGGCCGTCCTCTGATAAATCCGTAAAACCGAAGATATTCGAGGTAAATTTCGACAGGATGTCGGCACATGGCGCGCTTGAAAAAGACGTTCTTCTGCAGGAAGGCGACGTTATATACGTGCCGCCAACGGTGATGGCTGCGATAGCGATGAAAATAGAGGAATTTATCAGGCCAATTGCGAGGGCCTTTGCAGGCGTCAACATTGTGGAAAGCGGAGGCACCCGCGGCGGCGGAAGGTATGTGAGCGGGTACTGATAGTCTTGTTTGGCCAAACGACGGTGTTTGTAACAGGGTTATCTCGATGAATTACAAAAAAATGCTGAAGTCAACTCATCTGGCCAGCATGGTCTGGTTTATGCTGTGTGTGGGCTATGTTTCCATTCTGGCGATGTGGGAAGCGGGGTTCAAGTGGTGGTTAATATTTTCTCTGTCCGGACATTTGGCCTTACTTGTCACCTTGTTGGCAAGTTTGTATCTTTTCGCTATTTTCAAAGGCGCTTACAAAGATCCGGACATGCAACAGGAGCATCCTCTTACAAGCACTTGCAGCTACCTTGTATTTTACGTCTCGGCTCCGTTATTCGGTGCTTTGGCCGGCGCCGCCGCAATGATTGGTGAAACGAGAATATTCCCGTTTTTCACGGGCATTGCAATGGGCACGTTGGCCACGACGTGCCTGACATGGGTTATTGTAGACCCGTTGGCCTCAACACTGGAGATGCTCGCGTCTGTGAGCCGCGAGCATCGGCTCCGGCGTCTGTCGACAGAAAAACGCCGGCGGGAAGACCGACGACGGGAGCGGGAAGAACTGCTCAGCGCACTGTTTAAACAACAGGCACAAAACCAACTCCGCTGGCAGGAACTTTTGGCGCCAGAGGTAGAAAAACTTACAGAGCTTTTAAGTACAAAAAGTGCCGATTTTGAACAAGCCGAACACGAGGCGGTGGATATAGGCATCCGCGCATGGCAAATCGGCGGGCTTGAATGTATGCGCCGGCTTCGCAATACGGCAATGGAATTGTATAACCAAAGACATCGGAATCTGACTATTACCGACTACATCTCAAACTGGTGGGATGGTATCGGAAACTGGCGAACGCCGGCTGCCGGGTGAGTAAAATGCCGGTCACGCAGTAGCCAGCGTATAGTGAAAAAATGTAAATGGAGCTCAGGGTGGTGGAGAAAAACGCAGCTTTTCTCGTTGTGGTGGTGTTGTTATTTGCGATAACCACGGGGCAGGCGGCCGGCACAATTTACGTGGACGCTGTATCGCCAAACGACCCGGGCAGCGGTACTATCGAAGACCCCTTCCGCAAAATCCAGGCCGGAATAAACATCGCCTCGCCGGGCGACACTGTCCTCATTAACCCCGGCGCATACACAGGCAGCGGCAATTACGATTTAGACCCGCAGGGCAAGTCCATCGTCATTCGCGGCACGGACCCAAATAATGCGGACGTTGTAAATAATACTATTATTGACCCGAATGGGGCCGGCAGGGGTTTCTACTTTCACAGCAGCGAGGACGCAAACTGCATCGTAGCGGGACTTACAATCAAAAATGCCCACACAGGGGGCAAAGGCGGCGGTATTTTCTGTTATAACAGCAGTCCGACTATTACCAATTGTGTTATAACCGGCAATTCTGCGGGCACGCACGGCGGAGGATTATTCTTACAACTCAGCAACTCAGCAATTACAAAATGTGTGATTAACGGAAACTCTGCCGCTCTGGACGGCGGAGGTTTCGAATGCTGGCTGGGCAATCCTTCTATCACGAACTGTATTATTAGTGATAATAAAGCGTTAAATGGTAACGGCGGCGGCGTTGACTGTTTCAACTCCGGCAATGCGGCGGTAACAAACTGCACGCTCGTAAAAAACACTGCCGACACCGGCGGCGCTCTATACTGTCTTGGCAGCGATGCAATTTTTACAAACAATATCTTGTGGGCAAATGATGCGAATCAAGGGATGCAAATAGGTTTGGAGACATATAATCAAATAACCAGCAGTCTGTCAATTAGCCATAGTGACGTGCAGAACGGCAGCGAGTCAGTTTACGACCCTGAAGAAGGTTTGTCCTGGGGCGGCGGCGACATAGATATTGACCCCTGTTTTGCCTCGTTCGACCCGAACGGCGACCCCAATTTATGGGATTTACATCTTCAAAGCAAAGATGGCCGATGGAATTCAACCTTCTACAAAATTGACTTCAATAATGATGGAGTAATCAACCTGTTTGATTTTGCGGGATTGGCCGAGGTATGGCTGGAGACAGGCAACAACCTGCTGGAAGACCTGGACCTTAGTGGTTTGATTGACTGGTCAGATTTGAAGCTATTCAGTCAATACTTTCTGGCTAACAGCCAAGAAAACGGGTGGATATTAGACGCAAATACAAGCCCGTGTATTGACGCCGGCGACCCTGACTTCAACTGGACGGCGGAGCCGTGGCCCAGCGGCAAACGAATCAATATGGGCGCTTACGGCAGAACGACGCAAGCCAGTAAGAGCGGTAATGTCGCAGACCTCAATATCGACGGCAAAGTGAATTTTATCGACTTGGCCGAACTTGGCATGATGTGGGGTGTAAGTCAGGAATTAATCGAGGACCTTGATATAAATGGAGCCGTGGAATTAAGCGACTTTTATATTATGGCGGAAAACTGGCTTTGGGAAAAACAGTAAAATTCGCCACACCGAACGCAAATTATCTGTAAAATCACAAATCCCAAAAAGCTGCCATCGTTGATTTGAAACACCGGAATATACAGTCGAGGAAATCTACGCAAAAAACAATTGTGCGTCACTCCCCTCCCGGTTCCGGGCGGAGATGTCGGTACTTTTTCTTTGCATCTCTATTATGGTCTTAAAACCTTACAACGTCTTTCGACTGCGCAGCCAGCCAACGAGGCAGACACCAATTCCACCGAGCAGAACGGCTCCCGGGGCGGGAATAATGCCGTTGTTGACAAAGGACTCGCTGAAACCATTTGCAAATCCCTGGACGTGGATACCTATCTGCAATGACCTATCGCCGAGTTCTCCAATAACATTCTCAAAAGTTCTTGTTGGTTGAAGGTCAAAAAGTATTCCCAACCACTCGCCCGGGTTAACGCCATTAGGCTGCACTGGAGAATCTGAATCAGCCGAATCAACAATAAAACCACTGCTCAGCTTCCACGGGTCATAGCTATTACCGCCCGGTAAATTTGCCGGAGTCGCACCTTCTGTGAAATCAACACCCGAATGCCCGAAAACCCCACCGATTGCGTCATCGCTATCCTGGATTCCAGCAATAGGTGAAAGCAGAGAGCCGTCCTTGAAATATACGTCGCATATTGAAGACGCACCAGGCCCAATATTTCTGAAGATGAAAAGCACCTGGTTTGTGCCATAAGGGGCGACTTCAACAAACAACTGATTCTCGCCTGTTTGTGCGGACACGGCGTTGTTGTTTGTAATACAGTTAAAACTGTATGTCACATTTGCCCTTGCAGATATCGAAAACACTGTCAAGGTCGCCATCAAAGCTGAAAACATTAACCTCTTCATTTAGTTACTCCTTTGCAAAACATTTTTTTAAGGGCTTCGGCCCTTCAAGCCCGGTTACTAATTGCGTCTTTGGTTCATTTAAAACATTTTTTCTTTCGCAACCCGAAGGCAGCAGTAAGGACGCCTCTATACGTCCTTACAAGCTCAAAACTCATAAATATATTCAAAACTCTCCTACAGTGTTCTTTTACTTTTCAGCCAGCCGACAATACAAACGCCGATACCACCCAGCAAAACTGCCTCCGGAGCAGGGATTATTGCGGTGATAGAACCGGACAATCCATCACCCCAATTTTTGGAGCCGGTGAGCATGCTCTCGAAAGAGCCGCCAGGTGCTCCGGAACCGGCATTAAGGGTCAAATCCAAATCGGCAATACCTGCAGCTATCAGTTCATCAATCCCGCCGGAGGATATGGTGTTACTGTTAGCTGTCCACTGGATGTCAGCATTTGCCAGCGTGTAGGCGCCTGCAGTTGTTCCGGAAGGTGAAAGATCTCCCGGGAGCAGGGTGCCGGTCAAGTAGATATTTGCGGCAGTAGCGTCGGCAATTAAAATTGTACCGCCTGATAAAGTCCAGGCGCCTGAACTTCCACCGAGTATCATATCCGGTACATGCACAAAGGCACTGCCAACCGCCGTATCACTGCCATAGCCATTCACAGCCAGAACTGGTGAGGCCCCGAAGCTAAATGTGTCTGTAGCTGCGTTAAAGCTCCACCCGCTAAGGGAAGAACTCCCCGCACCAACAAATTCAAGCGTCGGCGCGGCAAGAACGGGCGTGACCATCAAACCAAACATTATGCTCATTAAAATCAATTTTTTCATAATCCTAATCCTTTCCATTTTTCCATGCAAATAATGCCTTTGGTGTTTCCTAAAATGATTCAAATCCAAAGAAGTGTTTCGCGATTACACTTCTGGAGATTTACAAAGAATCTTTAGACGGATACAGGAGGGCCGCGAGGTATGAGGTTAAAGGAAAATATCTGTGAGAAACAAACGAACTGTCCGGTTTCGTGAACCAAACAGTTGGAAAGTTCGCTTAAGACAAGTTGTGTCTCGCAAACAGCTTCTTTTGAAATGCGCGTAACCTTACCGCCCGCGCCGGAAAAATGCCGGATAAGCGTAGTACGGTTATTTGTAAAGGTGTCAATGTTACAATGTATGCCGGCAAGATGATGCAATAGTCCTGTATATCGGGTTTCATTAGTGTAATTAGCCGGATGGAAGTCACTTCTGTGAAGACAGAATGCCTTGGGGGTTGGCTCTATGAGCCGACTATCATGAACTTTCCGGCTCAGGCGTGAGGACCGTTCCGGTAAGGCATTGACACCTACTTGTCCAATAGCAACCAGTCCCGCCAGCAAAGCTATCCAGGATTTACGGTCGCGAACCAGAGAAATGCAAATAAATCCCGTCAACGCCATTGCTACCGCCGGCGGCACGGCTGGCAGACGTCGCTGCGCTGTTGACCAGCTATCGGACGACTTGGGCTGGCGGTACGCATTAGCGAATTCGCTTATCTGGTCGCAGCCCCCGCTGTAGCCGAGGTCGAAAGAAACGTTGTCTGCAGCGAGATCGGATGAAGAGGGTGTAATAGGGCAGGGATTTGCAGAAATAATAGTAGGGCACGCGCTTACAGCCGAAGCTGCAAACAGCAGAACTAAACAAGCGAAGGTTTTCTCCCTTCCGCTAAACACTTTTTCTCCCGTTCCAAAATAAAAAAAGAATCGAGGCGTTAAACTACAATACTATTTCCCTGTCTCCAAGCAAGACCGCCGTAAAAAAACCAGCGTAAGCTACGTCGGGGGTATCCCTTCCCGCACCGAAATAAAACAGTTTTATTCTCCCTTATCATAGGCCTTTAGTCAATAGAAAAACTCAAAAAACCTTAAAAATATCTTCCGAAAATCCCGGAATGAACGCTTTGCCGCGATATTTAGCTTAAAAACAAGGTATTGCACTACTTTTGAGATAGTCCATAAGTAGTAACAATCTGGCTTGCCTAAATTACTAAAACACCACAGGATAATGAGGGTTTGACTCGATTAAAAGCAGGAAAAAGGAAATGAAATAACGAAAGATTTGTAGTTCGGTTATGGTCTGGCGTCTCAACAGCTTCTGCGACCACGGCGGCGCCTACGCCGAGGCAAGTCAGGATTGAAGCCCCGTTTGTTTTTCTCTGCCCGGGACATCGGAAGATTCAGTATCAGGTTCAATCTGTCGCCTGTTTACAACAGTAATACGATGGGAAACTTCGTTCTTATCATAAAAAGCTGCTGCCTGTTCAACAAACGTCAGGAGCATTCCTATCTTGTTGGTTACGTGTATTCTGCGGTAAATATTTCGCAAGTGCGTCTTGACAGTACCAGACCTAATCTTGAGGCATCTTGCTACCTCTTCATTCGGAAATCCTCGGCAGACATGTTTGGCCACCTGCAGCTCGCGAGGACTTAAACGATAACGACGCTGCACATAGAGCCATTGTCTATCATCAAGTAAATTTACGTCAGGACGCTTGTATAATGCTCTTTCTGATCCACTGTCAGTATCGACAAATCTTTTTTTTGAATGCAATGGTTCTAACATATTAACTTTCTCCCTCTGATAATTTTTCCATTAGCCGATGTGCCTCTCGGATTTCTACGTCGCCAAGAGCATTGAGCTCATTGTTCAACTCAAGGGCTTTGTTCAACTGCTCAATCGCCTTATTTTTTTCTCCGAGGCCTGCCAGGCACATTCCCAAATGAAAATAGGAAGAGACTATTTTCGGCTCACGTCCCGGATATAAACGCAGACACCTGTTAAAATCCTGGATGGCCTCGCCATATCGACCAAGCCGATAGTACGCCATACCACGAGTATCAATCAAATCAACGTAATCAGGGGCTTTGGCCAGGCCTTGCTGCGCCAGCTCGAGCGCCTCTCCGGGACGTCCCTGCTCCTCACAAAGAATCCAGGCAAGATTATTGATGGCAACGAGGTTATCGGGCTGCAGCTCAAGAACGCGCTGGTAAAATGTTGCTGCTTCCGCCGACCGTCCAGTGTTTTGCAGCAATATACCAAGCCGCAACATTATCACAGCGGAACTTTCATTCTGCTTCAAAATGCAACGAAGCAAATCCTCAGCTATTCGTCCGCCTTCATTATCTTTGACCCCGGCCAGCTCGTTAACGATAAGGATGGTTGTCTCTACCTCACCGGGATGTTCCTCGCACCAAGTGTCAGTCTTATCTCGCAATCGGTCCCAGAGATTGTCGTGCAGCAGCAGGCGGATTTGTGCCAGTAGAGGACGGCGGTCATTCGGTTCTGAGTCAGACAATTCTTTGAAAATCTGCTCCGATTTGGTCTTGCTACCGCTTTTGTACAGTGCTGAGGCAATAGCCAGCTTAATTTTTCGTTGTTGAGAAGAACCCGCAGGTATCGGCTGCTTATTTAACAGAACCACTGCATCATCATATCTGTCGGCGGCCATATACGCCTCGGCGAGGGAAACAACCGTATCTACGTTGTTCGGTTCAAGCTCCCACAAAGCCTTCATAGTCGGCAACGCCAACTCAGGAGACCTTACTGCTTCCGCTCTGGCCTTCAGCAATAACAATGATTTGTCATTGGGTGAGTGAACCAGACCGCGTAAAGCGACGTCTATTGCCCCGGCGGGCTTTCCCTCCTGCAAAGCGATCTGGGCCAAGAGTGCCCAAGCCCCTGTAACTTCCGGCTGTTTTTCGGTTATGGCTTGCAGGATACCCGATGCCTGCTTGATTTGCGGAGCCATCCCCTTGGCAAGCAGCATCCGTGCCTTTCGCAGAAGCAGCTCAGTATCATCCGGATTGGAGATGAGGGCTTTTTCAAGAATCGCCTCTCCCTGCTGCTGCAGGTCTCTTACGCCCGAATCCAGATAAAGGGCCACAGCGCTTTTCTGTATACGCAGGTCTTCAGGCATAACAGACAATGCGTGGCGGATATCCGCAATAGCTTCGTCCAATTCTCCAAGCGACCGGTGGAAAGCACTCTTTGTAATCCAGGTATCAGGATTATTGGGTTCCAAAGACACGGCACGCTCAAAATCATCTTTGGCTAAGGCGACCCGGCCCAGAACAACATATGTCCTGCCGCGAAGCAGGAAGGCAGAAGCAGTATTTAACTTTTCCACCATTTCATCACAGAGCCGCAAAACGCCCTCAGAATCGCCTTTTCGGATACCCAGGTCAACCTGCACGGCGGCAATCGGCAAAGAGTTCGGCTCTTCGGCCCTTAACTGCTCCACCATCTTCTCGGCTTCTATGAGCTTATCCTGTCGAATTTTCAGCAGCGCCAAAGATAAAAGCAGCGAACGGCTGTTCGGGTCTCTCCGCAGCATGTTCTCCAAAGTGTCATTTGCAGAACTGAGGTCCCCGCGTCTAAGCGCTCCACGGACTTCGAGCCGTTCCAGTTCAGGATGGTAAAGCTTTTCTTTAGCGGCTCGCTTGAGAATTTCTTCCGCACGGTCATATTCACCGCCCCTGTAAAGCGCGGCAACGGTGGGCACCATTATTCGGACATCGCTTGGCGAACGGTTTAGTGCCTCGGTATAAGTCGAAATAGCCAGCCGCTGGTTGTCTCCTTTCTCGTATGTTGAAGCCAATAACATCCGGCTGGCCTGGTCATCGGGATTGGCCAGCAAATTTCCCTGAAGAAGCGAGACAATTTGAGGATATCGAGCTTTGAAATCCTCCTCGGCAAACCAAATCTTTGCCTGTTCATATCGCCACTGCCAGCCGTCGTCGCCCTCGATGTTTTTAATCTTGTCAACAATCTGCTGGGCAAAGCCAACGTTCCCCAATACCTCCTTACAGGTCAACAACTCCCGCCAGATGATAACGTCATCGGGCATCTGTTCAGCAAGCGACTTAAGGATTGAATAACGTTTGCCATCTTCATTCCAGCGGTTATAAAGGTCGCTCAGCATCAAGCCCAGCTCCCTTTTTACGAAAGGTGTTTCTGTGGACTTAAGGGCATTCTCGAGCAGAGCAACACAATCTTGACGCTGGTCTTTTTCCGCCAGCAGGGTAACAAGATATTTCAGGACCGCCGTGGACTGAGGGAAAGAACCGAGTGCTTCCCGCAGCACTGCAACTGCATCATCGGTCCTGTTCTGAGCGACAAGAAGGTCTGCTTGTGCCAGGAGGACCTTAATTTCAGACGGATGTATTTTTTTCAAATCGGCAATTAGTTTTTCGGCATCGGGCAGGTTTTTCTGCAAAATCGCAAGATGAACCCTTAAAAAATCGACTTCAAGGTTGCCGCCTGTAGTATTATCAAGGTCGTCCAGTGTCGCTTTTATATCACGATACAATACCGAATTCTCATCTGTGCCGCTATCTGCAAGCAGTTGCAATCTGACCCCGACATCCAATAAATTGACCTCGATGTTTTTCGGATCAATCTGCTTTGCCGCACGAGTTTGTTCCGCCGCCTCGGCCCATTGACCGGTTTGCGTCAACATCTGAACCAGAGCCATACGTCCACTGAAAAGGCCGGGCTGTTCAGAAACGAGTGTTCGTAACTGATTAATACAGGCCTGTCTGTCACCAAGCCGCCAAAGCGAATTAGCGAGCGCTAACCGCACCCTCGCGGATTTGTTCCCCATCTGGACCGCCCTGTGCCAGCATTCGGCGGCTTTGCGAACATCACCCTGTTTTTCAGCCAAAAGCCCTTCGAGAAAAGCCGTCGTTGCAGGAGCAATATCTTTTTGTCTCAACGCGTCAAGACACTCCTCAGCTCGCTCCAATTGGCCGCATCTGATAAACAGTTCCACCGCATCAGGCATAAAGTCCCAGGATTGAGCCGAAAGCTCTTTCAACCCGTTATCCGCGACTTTGAACATAGTATCGTTAGAGTTCGATTTAAGCGCGAGCTTCGCCCACTGCCGCCACAAATATCGATTTCCTGGCTCCGAGGCGTGGACAATTTCAAGTTGTTTTCCGGCACGGTCGAGAGCACCAGCATTTACCAGCTCTTCGGCAAGACGAAGGCGGACAGCCGTATCGGACAAGTCCATTTGCTCTGCCTGCTCGAGGTCAGCCAGCGCCTTATCTTTGTTCGAGTGCCTTAAGAGATATGCTCCGCGAGCGATGTGGGCCTCGGCGGAAGATTGATTTATATTTACCATTCGATCAAACCAAAAATCAGCAGTTTCGGGAAAGTCGTCGGGTCGCTGTTCCGCCAGCCGGCCCAAGACCTCATAGGTCGATACCCGCTCGGGATTTATCTTGATAATGCTTTTCAGCTCTTTTTCCGCTTCAGTGAATTTGCGCTGGCCTGCGAGGGCAATTGCAAAAATTTCTCGCATTTCAGGCGACTTGTCCGTTTGCAGCGTCCGTGCGGCAATCAGCTCCGCTTCTCCGGGCATACCCATTCTCAGATATATTTCACTTAGACGTTTTGTAGCTTCGAAATTATTCTGGTCCAATCGTAAAATATTTCTATAAGCAGCTATGGCTTGCTGAATATTGTTTTGCTTTAGTGGTCTGATATTCATCTGAGCTTCGGCGTATTTATGCAGCACGGGCACATTATCCTGCATAACATTGAGATAGCGTCCGAACTGCTGAGCTGCTTGCTCCCAATTTTGTTCGTCATACGCTTTGGTTCCACGCACAAGGCCCAGTTCGGCCCTTCTGGATCTTTGCCATTGACGCAAAACAAAAGCAGTGCCGCCCAGCACAGCAAGTGCCATTAACAAGACAATTACCAGCTTCCAATTAAAATATCTTCTCGCCATTTATCATATTCCTTTCACGTGCGTACAGGCATATCAGAACTGGCTGATGAACTTGGTCGCCATTTTTTTAGCTGTATGCCAACATATCCGCAGATCCAGCATCAGCGACAAATCTCTGACATATATAACATCGTAATGTATCCATTCCTGGAAGTCCCTCATTGGCCGGCGAGTCCTGCAGACCTGCCAGATGCCGGTGATGCCGGGTCTGACCGACAGGCGTGCGTCCCGCCAGAACGGGCAGAGGCGGTTCTCACTTTCAGGAGAAGGTCTTGGCCCCACTACACTCATCTGCCCCAACAGGACGTTTATAAATTGAGGTATCTCATCGATGTACGTCTCCCGCAGAAATCTGCCAACGGCGCTCATCCGCGGGTCATCCGCCATCATAAACTGGGGCCCATCAACCTGATTCAAGACACGAAGACGTTCCTGCATCCCCGCGGCGCCGACCTGCATTGTCCTGAACTTGAGACACTTAAACACCCTTCCATGCAGCCCCTGTCGCTCATCCCTGAAAAATATCGGGCCGGGAGACGTCAGCTTTATGGCCAGCATCACTATCGGCAGAACGGGGGCAAACAAGACCAGCACAATTACGCTGACGACAATATCAAGAATTCTTTTAAGTAACCTCACATAAGAAAATTTCGGCCAATACCGGAAATTGTTCCGACATGAATTCCACCTGTCGCTGGTCCAGTGGAGAACTGAATCCACACAAGCGGTATTTCCTGCAGGCCTGTTCGTGACAGTCGGTTTATTAGTAAGAACCTTTTCTTCGACGAGCACACCTGCCCGCACTAACACACCCGGGCAAATAACAGATGCCCTCACAACGGCACCTTTTTCAATCATTACGTTATTGCCGACAATAGCCGGGCCAACTATAATTGCGTTTTCACCTATAGTGACACCCTTACCCAGCAGTATTTTACCGAATAATCTTGCGCTGTCGGCTATAACCACCCCCTTGTCGTTCCCGCCGCAACGATAAGACCGTTTGCCGGTACCCAACCTGCGATACATTAGTTTTAACAAATCTTTTTCCTTAGCCAGATCAAGCACCAAACCTCCGACGTTAATACCCTTCACCGCGAGTGACTTCGAGCCACACAATTCAATCAACTTGTCAAAAGCCAAAGGCAGCGTTTCTTCCGACAGTAGGTTGTTCAGCGCACCGGCCCTAACGAAAAGATGATGAGGCCAAACCTCGGGCACCGGCGCCGGCCTGGCAGTGTCTTCATAAAACAGCCGGAAACCTACAATCTCACTGTTCAAAGTGATCAGAACCTTCTCGTATGAAGCTCGCAGTTGAGGGACTACATTTACCGCTATCACGTCCGCATTACTATGGGCTAATGTCCGACGGATGTGCTGATTATCCATCTCCGTAATAAATCTTCCATCAGAGACAACCAACCAGGAGCTTTTGCGGGGAAATCCTGTTTTCCTGCAGGGAAAGGCCCGGTCATAGCGAGACACCTCCAGGCTACCTATGACGTTCGGAAGGTTCCACTGTTTAGGAATTACTATCTCATTTGCTGTTGTGCAAAAGCTGGCAGCATCACTGAGACAGTCAAGGAAAAATCCCGCAAACGGCTCGTTACAAAGCATAAGCCGAAGCAGTTCGCTGTTACCATTCGCCTGCTCGCCGTCGGTATCGCGAAAAACAACCAGGTTCCTAATGTGGGGAATGCGTTTCATAACTGCAGGATTATCAAAAAATTATAAGCCGTCACAAAACCAAATCGTCAGGTTTTTTATCTTCGGGGCTATCCAGCAACAAAGGTCGTTTTACAGAATTTCTGTCGCGGCGTGTGGTGTGTCCGTCCTGGGAGTAATAGCCGTATCCATAACGATAGTAGCTATGATTAACCGGAATGTTGCTAAGGACAGTTCCGAGAATTCTGACGCCTATCTCAGCGAGCCGCTGCTTGGTCTCTTTGAGGTCCGGCACAGCCGTGCGACCGGCAAAACCCGTCAGTATCACAGCGCCCGCCATCTTTGCCCACAAAAGGGCATCAGGGAATGCCAGCATGGGAGGTGTATCAATGATGACGTGGTCGTAATTCCTGCTGACCCGGTCAACCTGCTCAGCCGTCTGACGTGAAGACAACAACTCATAAGGAACAAGCATACTTTGTGAACTCGCTACAACAGCGCACAAACCGGCCGAAGACACGGTACAAACGGCCTGCTCAAGTTTATTTTCCGCAAGCGCGTCCTGTAAACACTTTGAACCTTTTGGGATATTCAGCAGCCGTCCAATATCGGGTTTTCTCAAGTCGCCGTCTATCAGCAGAACCTTCTTGCCCGACCTGGCCAGACTTGTGGCCAGGTTAACGGCGAAGGTGGTTTTGCCATCCCGCATACCCGGACTGGTGATAACGAGTTTGCGGGGTATTCCACCTCCATCAAGCAATCCCAGATTGGCACGAATTGTTTGATAGTCCTCTGCAATCTGCTTCGACAACAAAGCCCTCTCGACTGTTCGCAGACTCGTCGTTGTCCCAATTATTCGAATTCCGATGCGTTTGACGACATCATCAGGTGTATGCAGGCTAACGTCAATTTTGTCCCTTCCAAAGGCCGCCAAAATTCCGCAGGCCAAAGCACCGAAAGCAAGCGCCATCGTATATTGGATTCGTTTATCCTTAATTCTCGAAATATCAGCAGGATAAGCAATGGATACCCGTGCGGGCTGTTTTCGCTCCATTTCCAGTTCCTGAATCCGGCGATCAAAAATGTCGCAGGTTTCTTTTGTTGAATTCAACTGTTCTGTGAGTTCTTCGATAGCCAGTTGCTTTCGCCCAAGCTCGATGGTCTTGGAATCTTCTTTAGCGAGCATTTCCTTAAGGCGTTCCTCATAGGCAATGTTCTGTTCGAGTTGTGAGCGAAAATTAAGAAGCCTGTTTCTTACTATGATGTTCACTTCCTCGACAGTCAGGGCATCGAGACTCTTAGCCACTTCTATACGCCTTTCGTCGAGACGTTTCTTGAAAGCATCAAGAAACTCCTCTTTTTGTTTCAGAACCGGATTTCCCTGGGTCATAAGCTGCTTTGCGGCGATGAAGTCCTGCTCCAGCCGGATAACGGTACGGATAAGTTCCTGAACAGTTGGGTCAGAGTCAATTCGTTCGTTGCGCCTACTGAGCAGTTCCTCCGGTATAGAAATGGGCTTATTTCCCTCGAGCGATTTGATCTGTGTTTCTATCTCCGACCTTTTTGCTTCCACATTTGTCAGTTCTTTAAGCAAACTCGCCACTCTCCCCAGCATCATATCATGCCGGCTGGCCAGTGTCATGCTTCCATACTCGTGTCTAAACTGCCATAAAGTGTCTTGCTGACTTTTAAGTTTCTCAGCCAAAACCTTTCGCTCATTTTCAAGAAACGTCAGTTTTTGGTCCTGTCCCTGCAGATGCGTGGAGACCTCGACGAGCATATAGGCCTGAATGAAGGCGTCTACAATTTTCTTTGCTTCCTGCGGGCTGTCGCTTGTCATACTAATTTTCATAAGCTCGCTGTTACGAGCTGCCACGGCAGTAATCACATTGCTGTTTATTGCCTGCTTTAATAAATTCGCCGGGTCCGGTTTTACCTTCCCTCCTTCCATATCGTGTCTCAGCTTTGCACCAATCCCTTTTTCGTGGTTTTCAAAAAACGCCAAATTCTTACCCGCCAAATCGTCTGCCACTCTCTGGACTACCTGAGGGCTGACTATCATCGCCGCCTGAGTATTCATAAAGCTCTGATAATTCGATATATCCCCCCTATCAGCTTCTCCCGTCAGGATATTCGACAGAATAGGGGCAACTCTTATAGCACCGCTTATGTCGTAACGCGGCTCCATCAAAAACCATATTACAGGAATTCCAACCGAGCATATTACAACAAATACGAGCACCGCTATGTACCAGCGACGAAGAATTGCGGCAATCAACTCCATGGCCATTTGACCTTCCGGCTCAGGGGGCATCTCCATCTCAACCGGGCTGCGTTCAATCAAATTATCGTCATACTGTTCTATTGAATTCATATATTAACTCTCCTTCCGTCTTGACCTTTTGTTCTAATCGGTCGTTTGGTGCTTTTCCTTACCACAATTCTGTTTTTTATGGGGGCCGTCGTCAACTTAGCCAAAAACCAGAGTTCCCCAACCACTAATGCAAGGGCCAACGGCATCATTGCGTAACCCCCAAAATCGTGAAATATATTTTCCCAGTATTCGCCTTTAATCGCCGTGAAAGCAACAGCGGTCAGAACCAATCGCAATGTATTGCAGAAAAGGGCGATAGGTAAACTTGAAGCAAACACTATCAGTTTTTGCCACCACGCACGCTCTATCAGCAATGCCACAAGGCCGCCAATAATAAAAAATGCCGTGATCATCCTCAGCCCATTGCAGGCCTCCGCCACGGCGACCGATGCCTGACCGATATGAATAACATTTCCTTCGCGCACAACCTCGTAACCTATCGTCTCCAGACAGAATACTGCAGATGATGTCGCCCAATGCTGCAGAGGCAGCCCGACAGTTTCCTGTACCCGATTTGGCCAGGGAAGCATTAAAAACAAAAACAACACTATTGGAGACACTTTGCGGAAAAACTCCCATCCCAACAACAGCAATACCAGTGCAGCAATACTCAAAACAACCGACAATCTTTCCGCGGAACCATACATAAAGAACAGACCGAAGAACCTGACCGCCTGAACCACCACAAACGCAAGCATTCCCCACAAACATGGTCGAATATGAATTCCAGTTATTTGCTTGCGTCTTGACCACAATATGTAAATAGCAAGAAAAGGAACAAGCAAACCCGAGGAATACTCATCGCTCCTTTGCCAGATATTCAGGAGGTCCATAATCCCGGGCCAATAAGACCACAAAAAAGCAATCAACACAACCCCGGCCGCAAGCCAGTGTAGAAATTTCCTTTGCTGCTTCTGCGGTCTTCCCCAAACTCCTTCAAGTTGAGGTTTCTGCCGCCGCTCCAATTTGCCAATCTTGTCTTCTACCACCTTTGATAACCCGCCAAAAAAGTTTTCCAATTTCCCTTTGGGTTCGAACACAACAGATTTTCCCGTCACAACGCTGTTGCTCGGCACAAAAGCATTGTAATCAACTATGCTTTGCTGAACCTCACAGTTGTCTCCTACCTGTGAATCGTTCCAAAGAATACTGTTAACCACAACGCTGCCTGAGCCAATTTTGACATTTCGCCCCAGAATAGCCGGCCCAAATATAACGGCTCCCGTTTCAATACAAACACCATCGAGAAGAACCACCCGGCCATAAATCCGAGCTCCCGATTCGACGGTTACCTCTGAACCTTTCCATATAACGTGATTGTCTTTTTGCTCTGCCGTTTTCAAACCAATATCAGCATCCGTTGCGCTTTCAAGATAGTTACTAATCGCATTCAAGTACCCTTGCCTGTTATGAAAATTACCGACACTATGTTGCAGCGTGGCACATCGCACACGTTTGCCCAATCGAATCATTTCCGGAATCAAGCTTTCTTTGATATCATAATAACCCTCTGCCGGAATGTATTCCAACACAGACGGATTGCATACATAGCCGTTCACTGAACCTCCATTCGTTTCGTCACCTTCAGATGCCGGATTCAACGCCACAGTCAGGTCAGCCTCCTGGTTGCGATGAGCAGTGATTAACAAACCGATGTCAGGAGGACATACGATAGTTCCAAAAAACACCAGTAGCAATTCGTCTGTATTACCGTTCACAGCGTCGCGAACAGCTCCTGCAGTGCCTACCGGCAGGGGCTCATCCAGAAAACGCACGTCAAGGTCTCGAAATTTTCCGACATCGAGCGTCTCTTTTAGTATCGAACTATCCCCGTTTGAGCAGATTGTCATGTGCCTTACCCCTTGCTCGGCTATGCTGCGGATAAGTTGCTCCAACACGCCTTTGCCCACTACCGGCCACAACGCCATTGGCAACCGCGACGCTATCGCACACCGTCTAAAATCACAACTTCCTGCCAATATAATCGCTTTGATATCCTGTTCTCCCAAGCAGTATTCACCCACTTGAATTTTACACAACACCCTTGTCTTTGATCTGTGAGTTGCACAACACATCCAGCAATATCCGGACAATCCGTTCGGAAGCTTTGCCATCCCACAGGTGCGGCCGGCTATAGGTCCTCTCGCGACGTAAGCTCTCTAGGAAACCAATCAGTATCCTGTCGGTATCAGTCCCCACCAGCATGTTGGTGCCTTCGGTAATGGTGATTGGTCTTTCAGTATTCTCTCGCACTGTAAGACAGGGTATACCCAGAACAGTCGTCTCTTCTTGAACTCCACCGGAATCTGTTATGACGATTCTAGACTCAGACATCAATTTCAAAAAATCCAGATAACCCAGCGATTCCGTCAACATTATATTCGAAAAATCACCCCGCTCCCGTACCAGCCCAATTGACTCAAACTGTTTGAGGGTTCGAGGATGCACCGGAAACACAATCTGGATATCATTCTGAATCTTTACCAAGGCGT
Source organism: Planctomycetota bacterium (assembly GCA_043811995.1). Taxonomy (GTDB): domain Bacteria; phylum Planctomycetota; class Phycisphaerae; order Sedimentisphaerales; family Anaerobacaceae; genus Fen-1362. The sequence goes on along the minus strand of JBDRMP010000093.1, from coordinate 30,901 downwards.
TTAATATCCTTCTGAACGCCTGACATTCATCCACATTACTGGGCCTGTGCAGAGTAACAACACAAAATTTCCCCTGGGCAAGATTCAACCTGGTAAGTATATCTGACTTGTCGGCTTTTCGTTTGTGCATTTCGAGCGTGTCTATCATAACATTGCCCACAAGGTGGACTTTATCTCCGTCGATACCCTCGTTTTTGAGATTTTCGACGCCGCTAGGCTCCGTAACGAACAAAATATCGCTGATTCTATCGGTCAGAACACGATTTATTTCCTCCGGCATTGTCCGGTCAAAACTTCGCAGGCCCGCCTCAACATGAATCGTCCTGACGCCAAGCTTGCAGGCAACAAGGGCACAGGCAATGGTTGAATTCACGTCACCCACAACCAGTACGGCATCCGGTTTGCACTCGAGAACAACCGGTTCGAACCGCTTCATAATCTCCCCGGTCTGCTGCGCGTGAGAACCAGACCCCACTTCAAGATTAATGTCAGGCAATGGAATCTCCAGATCCACAAAGAAGCTACGACTCATATTGTCCGAATAATGCTGCCCGGTATGCACCAGCACTGATTCTACCCCGGTCTCTTTAATGCAGGCCCTGAGGATGCTTGCTATCTTGACGAAATTTGGTCTGGTGCCAACAACGTGAATAATCTTTAACGGTTTTCTAATTTTCAGCCCAGCAATTAAATTAACGTGCGTTATTCGTCATCGGCCTTGACACTGCAGGAGGTCTCAACATTTGAAATACCTCGCAATCTGTTCAGGGTAACTCGTATAATCTCACTTATACCCAGCCCGATGAAAACAGTATTGGTTACAAGATAGCGTTTCCACATTCGTCGCGGCTCCTGAATTAAGCGATAAAACCACTCAAGGCCGCAATTCTGCATCCATTTAGGAGCACGTTTAGTAACACCAGCCATCACATCGAAACTGCCTCCGACACCGTGACAGACCGGAACATTCACAAAATCCTTCCATTTACGAAGAAAGTCCTCTTTTTTGGGAGAAGTAATACCTACAAAGATAATATCGGATTGGCTATTCCTTATATCTTGCGCAACACTTTGCTCCTCATGCTCACTGAAGTAACCGTCCCTGTATCCTGCAATTATGACGCGCGGATATCGTTCACTTACGACATCTATAACCTTTAGCAGCACGTTTTGCTTGGCACCGAGGAAATAAACACGGTAACCTTTCTCGTTCGCAGTTTTCAGAAGCCCATACATAAGGTCAATTCCGGTTATTCTTTCAGGCAAAGTCGTTCTTAAAATTCGGGAAAGCCATACTATCGGTGCACCATCGGCTATTATTATCTTTGCCTCGGTAAAACTAGAACGTAATGAGGCGTCCTTGCTAATATTGACAATCTTTGCGACATTTACGACTCCTATCAAAAGTCCTTCTCTATTAGCAATATGTTCATTGGCAATATCGAGCACATCACTCATACGAATCGCGGAGACGGGAATACCAAGTATATCGACTACCGGATATTTTGCTGATACGCTCATTTCATTTTCCTCAGGAAAAATACAGCATCTTACTGAAGTCGACCAGCACTTCTACCAGTTTTTATTGTTGTTCTTTCCGAAAAGCTCCCGCACTATCGATTCTGCCTTGCTGTCCCATGTTGATGCCTGAACCTTTTTCCGTCGAGCCACAATGCGCTCTTGATTATCCTCTTTCAAGGCATTCTGTATACAATTGACAAATTCCAGGGAGGTTTTGGCTTCGTAAACTATATCTCGATATTTTTTTAATTCAGGAAATGGCGTGCTGACCACGGGTTTCCCCAAAGCCAAGTATTCTTTGAGTTTTATCGGGTTACAAGCTTCAATCCAACGGTTTTGTCGCCATGGCATAATCGCCACGTTAAAACATTTTCCGTAGTGCGGGATTTTCTCATAAGGTTTCTGACCCAGCATCCAGACATTTCTCTTGGACATTAATACTGCACAATCCGAAGATGCCGGACCGACAAATACAAAAGACATCTCAGGCAGTAAATCGACTAAAGCTTCAAGCAATTTAACATCGGAGGTGTGATCGTCAATTCCGCCGAAGAAACCCACAATAGGCTTAGGTATACCTGTCATATCTTCAGGGATTTGCTTATCCTCATGAGCATGCGCAAACAGTTCGTAATCGACGCCGTGATCAAGATAGAACGCTTTTTTGCATTGCCAATATTCTTCCTCATACAAAAAACTGCTTACATATACTGTTAAGTCAGAATTAGCTTTCAATTTTCGGTCATACTTCGCGATTATGGAACTGTCAACGTTTGGAAATTCTTCCCATCGGTCTGTTCTTTGCCATACAAGCTTGGATTTCTTCAACTTTAAACTTGTATCACATGCACCAGGGCACGTTACCCATAGAACAGGGTTACGTATTTTCAATTTGCGCAAGACATGCTTAATTTGCATTCTCAGAAATAATTCATTCAATTGCCGAATGTAAGGAATATGATGGACAGGCAATGTGAAGGGGCTGTATACCCAGAATCCCTCACTTGTGCGCTTCAGACCCCTTGCGATACTTTTAGCTTTTCTGACAAGTTTTCTAGTGAAGTTGCTTTTCTTGCCAATATAAGGTCTTTGTATCACAATTGAATTGACATAGATGGCCGTTCCGTTCTTTGCAAAACGGCGCATCAACTGCATATCAATATGAGCCCGGTTGTGATACCACCAATCACCACCACCGAAGCATACAAAATCGAATTTTTCCATGCTTTGCCACCTAATCTCGTATCAAAAGTACCAGCCAACACAGATTAATGTCTCAGCCACGAATGTTATTCCCTCTGTTTAATCATTCGACTGGTCAGGAATCAGTGCGTAAGTTCTTTAGCTATCATTAGTCGGAGGTCATTATACCTTATGCTTAACAGATGTTGTTTCTTTACGTGACGTAATTGTCACTGATGATTTACCCAAGCCAAACCTGTCCGTTCCTTGGCAACCAAGTATGTATATAACATCGATAATATGCCGTTTGGTATAACTTTTATTCCCCAGACCTTACCAAACTGCTCCTTTTATGTCTTTATGTAAAGAGGATGTTTGTTTACAGCACAAATACCTATAGCCCGCAAAAGACAAGAAAAATCCTACTGAATACGTACGAACTGTAATTAGTGCAGGATATCGGTCCTTCTTTGAAAATATCGCTATGCCCAACCAGTATGGAATACGTATGAGGAAGAATATGGCGGTCAAAAAAGAAGCAAATATGTATTGTATCCAACCTTTATGCTTTTTAAAGTATATAAGTATGCTACCGGACAACTGTAATCTCATTGTGGATTTTATCCGTGACGAGCTTGCTTTTCCAAAATGAATTATCTGTGCACCGGGTGTAAACATTACTTTCCATCCGGCGAATTTTAAACGGTAACACCAATCGGTTTCTTCCCCATACATAAAAAATGCATCATCCATAATTCCGACACGTTCTATCGCCTCTCGCCTGACTAACATACAACAGCCGGTAACAACATCCACTTCCCGCGTATCGCTTCGGTCCCACCATGTCATTCGTTCTCGCCCGAAGAATTTGTTCCTCGGAAACAGTTTGTAAAGATGTGTCGCTGCAAGCACAAGATTCAGCAACGATGGGAACATAAAACACGTCGGCTGCAATGTCTTATCGGGGTTTAGGACACGACAACCAACCACCGCCGCCTCAGGATGGTTATCAGCAAAAGCAACTATCTTGCTTATTGCATCATCCAACACGACCGTATCACTGTTGAGCAGTAGCAAATATCTTCCACAGGATAAGGCCATCCCCTGATTGTTAGCTACTGCAAAGCCCCGGTTATCGTGATTCTCAATCAAGGCCACCTGACTAAATTCGGTTTTTACCATTTCCGCGGAACCATCAGAGGAGGCGTTATCAACAACAATTACTTCGGATCGGATGCCTTGTGTTTGATAAAACACCGACCTAAGACAATTCCGCAGTATGTCTCGCGTGTTCCAACTGACAATGACAATGGATAAATCCATGGTATTTATCGTGTTACTATTTACAGTTTCTATTTAGGACTATATACAGAAGTCCTCAAGACGCGTGATTTAAGGTAAGAGATTCTTCGAAGAGCCGACGAAGTCTGTTTGACAGCTGCCGATTGGGGAGACAAGCTACCGATAATCGCGAGCGGCAGGAACCATACTATCAAAATTGCCCCGCCGGTGTAAGAAACGCCGATGAATTGCACACAACTAACAAATAGCGATACTCCCAGTGCCCATGATAACGCCAGCTTAAACGGCTCTCCCGCGTGCCTGCGCCACAACCGCCCGACGCCCTGAAAGCCCAGTGCTATTATTACCAAAAAGAGTGCCAAGGTCAGAAATCCTCCGCGAACACCCTCGAAAATGTATTGGTTCGTTATGTCCTGCGCCCCCCAGAACCAATGAGCGGTTGACCTGGTTCCGAGCAAGAACCATTCGGGAAAACGTTTAATCGCACTATCGATGAGTATATAGCGAAAATAACCGGTAGAACCCCCTACAGCGCTAATTCTGGAAATCAGGTGCCAGACAGGCGCCTGCATTACTATATGCAGGGCCACCAGAGAAAGCACAGTTCCCCAGCGAATCAAACGCATGTTTCGGCGAAGGAAAAACATAGCCCCCCCGAGTATCCCAGCCGCTACTCCCATGACGGGGGTACTGGAAGCACATGTAAACACAATCGTAATAGAAGTGGTTATGCCCGCGACTGCCCAGAACCTGCCGGTTCCTTTTTTCCACCACAATGCGGCAAACAAAGGCAACAACGCTGCCCAGAAGCAGCCAGCCAAGATAGAATTTCCAAAGGCTCCTTTGCAGCGAAGTCTGCCCTCACGTATCTGTGTAAATTCAGATACACCCCCGAAGATAGAAAACAAGTTACGACCGGTAGTATTTTCTATCAGAAAAGCCACTGCTACGGGTATGCTAATAATAACACATCCCAAAACCAGCCGGCTAACATCCTTCCAATCACGTATTAAACAGCGGAAAAGGAAATACATTCCAAATACATCAAAGCATGTACCCAGTCGGTATATCAAAGTCGACATTTCTCCCGTCTGCATAGTCTGAATAACAGTCCCGCATATAGCCCATAAAATGATAGCTTTATCAATAGGTCTCCACACGAAACCTTGCATTTCTCCTCGTAACACCAAACGGGCCCATCCGAAAAGCACCAGGATTCTCAAAAGGTTGAAATCCAAGTTCATAATGCTTATTTTTTGAGCGGTGGGAATAAAACATGCTATGATGAATATGGGCAAGAACGCCCGTCGCCGCGGCAATAGCAGCACCGCTAGTCCCAGGATGATAACAGCAGCCAGACCTAAAGGATGTATGTTGGTAATATCCTTGAACTCCGAGCTGCCGAAACTTTCGGGCATCGTTCTAACCATAATCAAAACATCCCGCTATAATGAAGAAAGGTCACCAGTTCAGTCCAATAAGGTTATTGTTGTTTCTGGTTTGGAGGAAGGCACAAAAAGCTGTCTCTTATAAAGCTTTTTGTGGAATACCCTGTAGACCGTTGCTGCTAAGGATTTAAGTTTGTCCCTGAGACTGAGATTCCTCCACCAAAATCGAAACAGTTTTGCCCCTGCATAACAAGGTGAAGGTACACCCATCAACCGCAACGCCATAAGGCGACCCCACGTTGTCCCAATGTTGGTTATTTGCGCCGGCCGGCACGCCGGCAGAATCTCCGGGCCGCTCGATTCCAAGACTATGTATCCCGCGTGCACAGCTTGGTGCAGAAAATCCTTTCCCCGTGCACTTCGCGCGAGCACAACAGACCGTCCCGGCTGGTTCTGTTCGATAGAACGATGCCATGCATCGCCCACAGTAATATCGGCAAAGACCCCCGTATGGTCAGCGCAAACACAACATCGCCATTGTCGATATTTCTGCAAAATTACACCCCACGACTCTTCGTAGTTCAATTGCCGGACTTCGGGCCTTTCATGACTCGCAAAAACGACCGTGGTTAAACCCGGCCAGCCCCGCCCCCGATACCGTATGCTTTGGACCGATGCAGGGTTATCAATCCCCATTACCTGAAGCATTTTTATCGTTCCGATGGTAGCAGGCGTCCCGGCACAGAAAAACGCAATCGTAACTCCTATGTTTTCAACTAACCTGGGATGGAGGGGTACCGCCTTTTGGATAGCCGCTGTATCACATGGTTTGCCGACAAAGACACAAGGCCCAGGAGCTTCGGCGAGAATCTTCAATCCGTCACAAGGACTGGCAGGGGCATAACGCGACCCTGTACCAGCCATTAGTGATGCACGTGTTTTACTAAAAACGGTATGGTTGAGATATGGCATATCTTCTCTGGCTTTAGTGTGCAATACCCCGTACATTCCAGCTTTTTCGATGGCATATAATCCCAAGGCAGTAACTACGCCGCCACTTGCTCCTTCGTGACGGACTTCAGGGTCACCTGCATAACCCTCCCATACTTCAACAACAGGTCCCCAGGATTGTCTCAGGTCAGGAATAGTGTCATCATTAAATTTCGAATACGGCAATCCGACGCCTGGACACACTTTCAGACACTCGCCGCAAAACCGGCATTTCTCCCAATCAACCTTTGGTCGTATCCCATCGTCGAAAATATCGACAAGTGTAACGGCTCTGTGTGGGCAGACAGGCGCACATATGCCACATCCGGTGCAAAGCCGCCAAGCTGCAACATCATGTACACTTTTGAACGCTTTATTCAGCAAAGCCCTTTTTCACCTCATCCATAAGTTTCTTTTGTACTTCAGGAACAACGACTTTCAGCTCTGCCGATATAGTATTACGCTGTTCAAACGTTTTCATTATCAGGTCAAGAACTTCGCTTTCTTCCCTCTGGCATAAATCCAATGCGTAACGTTCCATGCCAAGAGTTGCAAATGTTCCAGAAAACTTTCTGCTATATGCCAGTCCTATCGCAGGTATGCATTGTGATAATGCCGCGATGCAAGCGTGCATCCGCGATCCCACAAAAAAATCGCACATACCAATCACGTACTTAATTTCACTTTGATTGAATTTGCCATTCACACAAAACAACTCCCCCTTGTATTTCGCTTTTTGTTCCCTATATATTTCCAGACAAACCGCCGCATCACTTTCCGGATTATCAACTGGCACAAATACATGCGGCACCAGGAGTACTGATACACCTTCCCGCCTTGCAAATAAATCGATTACCTCATACACTATTTTCCTGTAATTAACCTTAAGCCCAAACATATTGCTGCGGGTATAGCCGTCATTGAAAAGCAAACCGCTGACATTCAGACCTACTACAACACCGCCTTTTTCTTTCTTTCGCCTCAATATCTCCAAATCAACAAACTCGGACGTTCTGGGTCTTTGTGAATCCAATACGAAAGCAATATCCGGAAGAACCTTCACTTTGCCGTTAATAGCACCGTCGTATTTTAATAAGTTCTTAACAAATTCCGCACTCGGGATATCTCTCGAATAAACTCTGTGCGTACGTTTCAAAATGTACTTCGCCAATTTTCTGCTTATCCGTTTTCGAAATGGACCATAAGTCTGAGGCAGCAGGACAAGTTTTCTGCCCAATAGTAAAACCAGCCATTTGCAGGAAGATACGTAGAACAGTCGGTATAGACCATAAATATCGCTGAAGCTATCTCCCGCGGAAATGTCAAAACAAACATCAGATTCCAGAATAGTATTCAAATACCTGCTGGTTTCAGCGATCTTTTTTTTCAGACCATTCCACAATGAGAGCCGATATATCAGGGCCAAAAGGAATTGCCAGACATAATGGTCCGAACTCCAGATACGTTTGGAAAAGGACATATTCAGGATTTGAAGATGAATCTTTTTGTCGGCCAGCTGCAATTCGTAGGAACCATCCTTACTTCCATAGCCCAGCATAACAATTGCCGCCTCAGGGTATGTCTTTTTTATGCATTTTACCGCACTCGCCGCCAGTGCGGAGACGCCCATGTTGCCTGTATCAAATGAAGCTCCAAGCAATAACACTCTTTTACTTTTTGCATTCGTTTTGGCCATGATCCTGTATTTATGAACTTTCCCGCATGCTGCTACAATCGTTCTCAAGTTTTATATATCCATTTCATATTTTCTTTTCGTATCCAAGTCTCATGGCTATAACCTGTGGTGACTCGTACTTAATGGCTATAGGGCGTCTTTCCAGAGTATTCCTCTTGAAGGCACATATCCGTTTCCTGAACAATGGCCAACCATATCGTGTGATCGGGACAACCGTTGTTTCAATTGGCAATTTCGCCTTCCACTTGCGCTGCATATATCGGTAAGCCCTTCCGTAGGAGCGATCCAACCAAACCACGGCTGTGCTGTTATGAATAATTGGAGCTTCAAAAACGTACGCCGTTAGTCCTCGTTCTATAGCTGTTTGGACAATATCCGTACCGTACAAATGGTATCCCGGCAAATTCTCATCAAACTTCAGACCAACTTTAGCATTTAAAACAATAAGCAATTCATCTATGGAAACGACAGGTACTGGACTACTGCAGGACGTGCCTTCAATTTCTCTCTTCAGACCAGATGACCATACTCTGCCGACTATCGCCCCATTTCTATCAAAACCAACAACACCAAGCACCGCCCAATTCTTGTCATGTAGTTCTAAATATTGAACAGCAGCCAGCAACTGGAGATCCCAACGCTCCGGCAAATAGACATCCTGGTGAGCAAACACTATAATCTCGGCATTAGTTCTGCTAAGTCCTGCATTATATGCCTTCGCTGCTGATTCATGGCCACGCTCAACAATCAGAGGAATGTCACCTTTTAGCAGGCAAGGTGATTTTGCCAGATTGCCGACTAAGGCCTCATCTTTGTTTACTGCGGCCACAACTGCTACAGAATTTGAAACACACGCTGTGTTTTGCATTTTTAAAAATATATTGGTTTTCTCTTCCAACTATCTCTAATGCCTCGGCGGTCACATAAATTGCGGCGATGTTATAGTAGTGGACAATGTTTTCTTAGGTTTACTTGCTGCATTGTCAAAGGTCGGACCTTCTAAAGCCCTTTTTGGACATAGAGGCCTTTAGCTCGATTATGGCAGCCCCCAAGCCTGTGAACGGCCCGGTAAGCAGATACTTGGCAAAGGATTTCAGTGACGGATTATCGAAAAAAGACTGCCTGAAATTGGCGTTAGCTTGTTGTGTATAACCTGCCTTGAACTGCTTCATACCAAGATTGAAGCGGGCCCTGCTCATGTGTTTACTAACCAGACATTTTTCCTGCGGCTGAAGGTTATCGTTAGACCTTAGTTTACCGTAAATATTAACCAATGATTCACAGCTGTGGATCGGATTGTCCTTATGTTGTCGTGACAAATCAGCATTTGTCTCCTCTCGGCGGAACATATGCACCAACACTTTGTCACTTACCCCCCACGGACCCGCAAGCGCCAGCCGGAAGAACAAATCCAGATCCTCATGTAATGTCAGTCTCTGATCAAACAAACCTACATCAAATAGTGTGCTTCGTTTACCCAGATAGTTTGAGCTGAAACAAAACTGATACTTCAATTCTTCGACTAAGGGTCTTTCAACAATCCAAGAGTGTTGATTTCTTCTTAGATTGCCCCTAAGTTCAAACAAGTTAATTTCTTCTTTGTTAGGCATACGAAAAGAGAGATTCGTAAAATGAGCGATTATAAAGGGATTTTTTACGACTTCCTGCATTTGGGTAGCAACTTTTTCGGGCAGCCACTCATCGTCGGAATCCAGCAATGCAATCCACGCTCCCCTTGCCTGCCGGATGCCATAATTTCGCGAGGTGCTTACTCCAGCTCTCTTTTGATATAAGTAGCGGATTCTCTTTGAATAAGGCCTCAGCACCTCTTTTGTGTTGTCGGTCGAACCATCATCGATGACGATGATCTCGTAGTCGTCATATGTCTGTGTCAATACGCTATCTATTGCTTTTGTAACATACTTCGCCCGATTGTATGTTGGAATGATAACCGAAACAGTTGGCTTTTTCTGCGAGATCATCACTGCTTAATCCACCTGAAATATTCCGGAATCCTTAGGCGCTCGCCTCTTCTCGTGCCCATCCGATAGTACTACTGTCTGCTGATTTGATAGTGTGTTTTGCATGTTCATATTTGGCATTACGATTCAATCGCCCGGTGTGCCGGGCGCATACTTTTTTCTGACTTGGGCCAGCCTTTTCAAGGTTTTGCTTAGGAGATACCTCAGCATCTCCACGAGTCCTCCCAAGTTTGCGACCGCGCACATTTGCCTTTCAAATAAGTCGCTGCTTGTGGTATAGCCTCCGCACATGGTCCGGAGCAAACTGCCCCAGCATCGGGCGTTATGGATAAGTACACTGCTGAGTTTGGGTGGTTTCCCTTTCAGAACCATAATTCGTTTCGAGGAGACTCCGCCAGCATAACATCGTTTAAGAAACCACCTCTTAGACAAGCGTTCAGCAGGAATGATATGACCTACCACAGCTTTCGGTTCATACACTATTATCCCTCCGGCTTTTCGAATTCGCTCACAGAAATCTCTCTCCTCTCCGCTAATCAAAGATTTGCCGCATCTTCCCAGATTGGCATTGAATCCGCCAACCTCAAGCGCGATTTGGCGCCTGACAGAGAAGTTCAGACCGAACAATATCTTGTTCGTATTTACCAGGGTTTGGGCTCCATGATCCAGGCGAGACAGCAATATCTGCCTCTCAGGAGCTAACCAACCAGGTCGCGATGTGGGATATATAAGATAACTTCTACCTCCAACAACTGCCGCTGAATATTCTCTAAAAGCGTTGGCTACAACCTCAAGCCAGCTGGCGTCTACTTTCACGTCATCATCCAAGAAGCAGACAATCTCCCCTTTGGCATCATGTAGAGCACGATTTCTTGCGTTACTGAGTCCCTGACGACTCTCAGATGCGCTTCGTAATCGTGGAAACAGTAGTTCAGTATACTTTCTTATCATCTCATCTGTATTGTCGCGACTATTATTGTTGACCACTAGAATCTCATAATCCGCTCCATTAGGGCAGCGAAGTGTACGGAGACTTTCCAGTGTTATGGATAACATTTGAGCCCGATTATACGTTGGTATGGCAACTGTTAAGAACATATTTCGCCTCGATTATCCATAGAGAAAGACAGAATCAGTCCAAAACTACACAACCATCCGTGGCGAACCAACTACTATCGGCAGGAAACACGTTTCACTATTCTCTTCAGTAGTTCGGAAAGAAGTTCACGGCCGGACATTTTTTTATGCCAGTCGATAATTTCAACCAAGGACTGCATAGCAAAGCCAGGTCTATCCAGACGTTCTTCTTGCACGAGGAGGAATTGCAGCAACTGACGACTAACACGTGGCCAGAGAGCCACCCAATCGCCCCGAGGAACTGCTGCCGCGAACCAAAGGGAATGTCGCATTAGCCCCATTTTCTGCGGAGTTATTTCAGAATCTCCATTCTCCACGACCGTCTCCAACAACCTGGATGCCTGAGCCACGTCTCCTTGCGTGATTGCAAAGCCTATGCAATGAATGCACCACCCAAGCATTACTTCTTTTGTAGAACATTTACAGCCTTCGCTGAATTCTGCTGCAGGTTTTTTTACGCGGTGGTCCGGACTATGCCCACGGCGAATCACTTCCTTACCTGCTTCAAAAAAAGCAGATGCATTGCGACTCATGCTACCAGGGCTCATTCGGTAGATTACCAGTGGGCTGGATACACAGCCGAAGCGACCACCCGCTTTTGCAACACGAAGCCACAGGTCCCAGTCATGGCAATGTCTTAGGGAACAATCGAACAGCCCTACCTTCTTGAATGTTTCACGACGCAGCGCAACACTATGACATGGAAACAAGTTGTGGTGCGCCAACTCCCCAAACAACTGGCCCTCAAGCCGTGGAGTAACTACCCAACTCAAATCTTGCATTTTTGCATCACTGTAAATCCAGCCACAATAAGCAGCTTCTAAAGAAGGATTTTTCTTCAGCTTGTATACTATGTTCTGGAGCATATTCGGCAGCAGAATATCATCAGCATCAAGGAAATTGACAAATTCTCCCTTAGCCATACTCAGACCGGTATTTCGAGCAGCAGGTAAACCTTGATTGGTTTGGTCAATTTGCTTGATTCGGGAATCCCTCGTTTGATATTTGCGAACAATCTGTACAGAGTCATCAGTTGCCCCATCATTGACAACTATCGCTTCCCAATCAAAAAAGGTCTGATTTAGCAGGCTCTGTAGCGTTTGGTCGATTGTAGTTTCGTCATTATAGCATGGGATAATTATACTAACAGTTGGATTCATTTGTTTTCAGCATTTAACTTTTTATTTTTCCCAGATTGAGTCGCACCTGGCCACCATCCTTGAGTAATTTGTCGGCGGAATCCAAATTTCCACCAAACCGGCGAGCAGTCTTGTCCGATCGCGCTTGCTGCCGTAGCTATTGCAAGTGGCCGAAACCATTGCGAGAACATGTCGCCTCCACCGGTCTGAAACCACAAATCTGGACAACCAGCATAACATCTCTTAGAGTTTAGTAGGTATTTTCGCAAGATACCCACACGCGATTTAAGTCCTGGATCATACCATGGTTTAAAGAGTCTCCAGAGTAGCGAATGGAATGGAATTGAGGAACTATGATCGCAAGCGTAGACGAAAGCCCCATCAGCGTGTTGGTTGCTCAAAATAGCAGCAAGAGCCCGCGTCAATGCCTGTTTAATTTCCTCGCGGCGATAGTCAGCAAGACGATACATGTTGGCCAAAATATCGATGGCATCCATGTCTTCACAAGGGCCGCCTCCTATTCCTCCTGGCGCAAACAGACCATCAGGTTGTTGCAAAGCAATCGTATGGTCAATGATCCGGTCCTTGAAACGAATTGGCTTGCCGGTTGCATAATAGAAAACATAATGGTGATATGCCGCCGCCATCTGATGGAAAATCCGCTTTGACCCTTTATCAGGAGGGTTCCCCCAGAATCCTGTCGTTGCATCTTGATGGTCTTCGAGCCATTGCATCAGTCCGGCAAAGCCCGGAGGAAAGCATTCCTTTCGTAACGGCACTTCATCCACAGTAATCTGACTTTCGGCGAGCAGCCAATAACCAATCCATTCAACCCAATTGCTTGCTCGCCAAGGATTGGTCCAGTCTAGTTGATCTATCCAATCATATAAACGGTTGTCCTCACGCGATGCATCTAAAAATTCGAGAACACGATCGGATCGTTTACCTAATGCATCCAGTGCCATCATCGCCAGAAAGGTTGCATGCCCGCGGAGATAGCTACTATTAAGACCGTTTCCCTGCGATGGCTTAAGATAAGGGTCTTCAAACCAACCATCGGCTCGTTGAAAGCTCCGGATATAGTTTGCCAAAACCTCAATTTCTTGATAGGTGCAACTCGACAAAGTATCGAGGGTTTCGCAGGCCAATACTGCGCAGCAAGAACCGATAAGACAGACCGGTGCTTGCGGTGAAAAACGGAAGCCGCCTTGTGAAGGACTATAGTGCTTTATGACCCACTCGCTGGCTTTACGCTGAATTCTCGAAAGTGATTTCGTGTTATTGATTTTCATAATAAGAAGTTATTCTAATCAACTGATTCTCGGTTCGTCTCCTTTAGCCTGTCGAAGTGCAAGGAATCCGGATTTTACTTTCTCTATAAGCATATAAATGTCATCTCGATCACGCGGCTGCAGACAAAACATAAAGAGTATCAGGACATAGCTCAGCCACCCCATGCTAATGTAAGCACCCACAATTAACCAACTTTTGGGAGAGTTGAGGCTTTTTAAGCCTATCCAAATAGCTGCGGCTATGAGACCTGGCAAGAGACCTGGCCAAAGTGTCTCCCGGAACCACTTATTAAAACCAACATCTACCATTTTCCAGCCAATCGGATACATCAGCAGCGGCCCCCCCACGAGTCCAACCAGGAATGTAGACAGTGCAGATCCCACAGCTCCCATTTGGCGAACGCCGACTAGGTACAACGTCAACAGTAAATTTACACCATGAATAATAACTACTCGACGTGTTACGGGGCCTAATTGAGCAGTGGCATAAGCGACATGGTACATAATAAGGTTTCCATAGGCAACCGGATACAGTAGCAATAATAATGCCATCACGGTGGCTGCAGGCAGAAACTTTTCTCCCACATATAACGCGACTAATTCTCTCCGATATACTATCGCTGGTATTGCCAAAAAACACGCTCCCCACAATGCATAACGTCCGCATTGAAGATAAGCATTTCGTAAGCTTTCCTTTCTCCTAAGCACATGCATTGTCGTTAACGCCGGCCAAAGGGGTACTAGTAAGGCACTGGATGTCTGGTCAATTTGTCTATAGGGCAGTGATCCCAAATTGAAGCAAGTGACGTCAAAGGGCGTGGCAAGCTTATTCAACACAATAGCATCCGATGCCACCCTGATTGAGTTGGCAACCTGCCCAATAAAGTGCCACGTTCCGAACGTCATTAACTTCTTTGCCAGAGTCCAGCGTATTTCGCCTAGCCGGAATTTTGCCGCGGGAATCAACTGATGGGATATAACCATTTGCACTATCAACCTACATATGTCTGCTGACACCGTTGCAACCACCACCCATACTATCCGTGTGCTTATACCAATTAACAAAAGAAATAACAGTGCAATCCGCATAAGCTCCGTGCCCAACCGTATGCAATTTAGCAATACAAACTTCTGCCGCACATAGAACCCTGTACAAAATGGAGCCGATGGTAGATGAACAGCGGCTGAGAACATCAATAAGAACATCATAATCCGCGCATCCCAAAGGCGGTTCGGTGTAATGGTTAGAATGTGGTCAATATACCAGGCAAATGTCCACCCCAACGCCAGGAGTATTACTCCCGCTCCCAGCAATAACGGAAACATAGTGGAAACAATCTGAGTAACAAGTCGCTCTTCTCCTTTCGTGTATGCTTCAACAAGATACCGGCCGAGCCCTGATGTTAGGACCGTTGTCAAGAGCGGCACAAAGACCATCACTGCCATCAGAACCGGATATAAACTATACTCTTCCAGAGTAACCCTTCGCAGTAAATATTGGTGTAGCCATAACAGAACAGACACATTTATCAGCCTGGTCGCCAGAGAACTTGCGGAATTAATAAAAACCAGCTTTTTGCTTATTAGAACCTGAGCACTCATATGACGTTGTTTTTTTAGTATTTCAAGATTATTACACTACGGCACTTTTTTACCTTATCTGCTTATCCCCTTCGTACCCTGTTTGAGATTATCGTCCAGGTACGTCTTTAGCAGCTCCAAATTCACATTATATACCTCAACAGCGGGTCCATCGTCCTGCTCCGGTTGAACCTCGAACATCAGCGTAAATAACTGCGGCAAATCCTTCACCATCTTTTGTGTGTAAGATGATGCCCATCCTAATTGATCAACGATAACAAGATATCCGGTCTGATATTTGTTCATGAGTTCAAGAGTCAGAAGATGCGATTCATCAGTGCGTGTTTTGTAGCATTTTCGTTTCAAAATAAAAGGTGTAACGCCCCAGTCTGTTGCCGCCACCGGGACCTCTGTAGAAGTGTTTTCGTCCATAAATTGCTTTACTCTGCCCATTACCTCCCAGGCATTTCTGTAGTAACTTGACCGTGAAACATGTCTTAGGCAGAGCGAGACCCCATTACTGATAACTAAAACGACGAGAAAGCCAATAACTGTGCTTACAACTGTCTTATACCGAATGTCTGTAACCAAGTGATAAATCAAGCGTAATCCAAAGCCTGCTGCTACAACTGCAAACGCCGCGATAGGCAACCAATAGCGTGTTACGATGTGTAGCGAGTTATCCGTGAGCGAACTATAAACAAGAAAAGCTGCGGACAGAACCACGTAACTCCGTTCCATATTGGTAGCTAACCTAAGCAGACGCATGCTCCCTAATAGAACTAAAACTACAAGGGCTGCTACCACTAGCGCAGAAGGAATCAGGCTAATGGCATTTTCGCCGAAAAACGTGACGACGAGGCCTCTCAGCATCTTCGCCATGTTATAAATACCATATTTCCATTCAGCATCAATCCAATCAACCCTTTTAAAATCGGGAGAGAAAAGAGTCAGGCCGTTTTGACCAAAGAAAAAGCTATTAGCCAGATTGTAAGTATCTGGTGTAAACTGCTTAACATTCCTCCATGTCCAAACCGCGAACGGCACCAGCGTCCCTAAACCCTGAGCCGATGCTGCCGTTATCCCCACCAAGGACCGTTCGCCCTTTTTGGAAGCTTTTATGAGCAAAGCAACTCCAAAGGCCACAGCCAGAAAAAGACCCTGGAATCTTACCATTGGCGCAAATGCCACCAATGCAAAACAGGCTATTACAGCCCACCTATACGATTTTTCAATATAGACCCGCCACAGCAACAACGCCCCCAGAGAAGTCGCGAGAAAAGCTCCCTCAGACAATATGTAGAAAACCTGTTGTTGAAAGATTGCAGCACACGAAAAAACAACCGGCAGAGCTATACCGGTTAGCCCGTAGCGGCTTTCGGGAAAGTAGGCCCTTAGAAGCCACAGCGACGTCACTGTGATACCGGCGCATAAAAGATGCAATATATGGAAGTTCACGCCAAAAAGCAAAATGGGCAAGGATAGCAGAAAAGAGAACCCTGGATAATACTGCAGATTCGGATATCCATTGAAACGGTACTGACCCGTTTCAACCATGGACTGGGCTGTGCCAATATAAATGCCTCCATCTGGCGTGTAGTACCAAACAGATGGGGCTGCAAGCAAGAAGAGTATTGATATTAACACTAAAGACCAGAATTGATGTTTATCCAAACCTGAGTTTTTCATACTTGTATCGCTTTCTCCGATCAACATACTGCTTGTCAACTCATTTCATATATAGCAATGTCCTGTCTCATCTCCGTGATATTCCTATTAAGAACGAAATGCCTATCAAGTCTTAGAAACTATGTTGTTTCCCAACACCAATATATCGATGCCGCTGTTGCTAAACGTGTTAAAAGCGTTGGCAGGACTGGCAACAATGGGCTCACCTCGCAAATTGAAGCTGGTATTCAAAAGAACTGGGACGCCGGTGGCCTGACCAAATTTTTCCACGAGTTGATAATATCGAGGATTGATCTCACGGCGTATTGTTTGCAATCGCCCTGTCCCTTGGTGGTTTACAGCCGGAATCTGGTTGCTTTTATCATCACGAATCTTCGTGACATAGAGCATAAAACGAGCAGGATAGTGACGGGAAGCATCAGGGAAATCGAAGTATTCGGCAGTGCATTCCTCCAAAATCACGGGGGCAAAAGGACGAAATGGTTCGCGGAATTTGATCTTGGCATTAACGATCTCTTTCATCTCGGCCCGTCGAGGATCGGCGAGAATGCTGCGATTGCCCAAGGCACGAGGCCCCCACTCGAATTTCCCCTGGAACCAGCCAATAACCTTTCCATGAACCAGTCCATCCACCACCATGTTTGCCAGTTTATCCTGATCTTCTATGTGTTCGTAAGAGATATTTTTCTTATTGAGGAACATTTGTATTTTATCTTCTGAGTAGCTTTGTCCCCAGTAACAATGTTCTAACACAAACTGGCGTGGCTTTCCCAACAGAACATGATAGACATATAGTGCCGCGCCCAAAGCCCCCCCGGCATCACCGGCAGCCGGTTGAATGTACAGTTCATCAAAAGGTGTTTCTTTCAGGATTCGGCCGTTTGCCACAGAGTTTAATCCTACACCGCCCGCGATGCACAATTTTTTAAGACCGGTTCGTCGGTAAACATAATTTGCCATCTTGATCAGAATGTCTTCTGTAACCCTTTGAATGCTGGCCGCAATGTCAGCGTATCTCTGGTTTTCCTTCGCAATGGCGTTATCCCAGTTCGGGCAGTCGTGATTTGGATACGTTGTCTCCGTATAAAAATCTGATTCAGGTATGCGTGAGGGCCCGAACAAGTCGGTGAAACGCCCATTAAAGGTCTTGCTTGTGGAATGATGAAAGCAGAAATAATCCATATTCAAACGAAAACCGCCGTCGTTATCTACTTGAATCAGTTTATAAACCTCTTCGAGATAGCGGGGCTCTCCATAAGGGGCCATACCCATAACCTTATATTCGCCGTTATTCACTTTGAAGCCCAAATAAGCGGTAAAGGCAGAGTATAACAGACCCAACGAATGTGGAAAGCGGACTTCATTAAACAGGTCAATTCTATTAGAAAGTGCAGACTCAAAGTTAGGACCTAAGCTACTCATACCGGAGCTTTCACCTTTGCAGGAAGGTAAATCCCGGTTTTTGGCAACAGTTGACTGCGTCCAATCAGCTGTGGCCTGACCGATTGTAGCTGTACTCCATTCCCCCACGCCGTCTACAGTCATAATAGCCGCTTGCTCAAAGGGCGAACAGAAGAACGCGCTGGCGGCGTGTGACAGATGGTGGTCAACAAAAAGTATGCGCTCTGAAGGAATGTCGAGAGAAACAAGGAGCTTCCCTTTGATCCAAAGCTTGTCGTTCAGCCAGGTAATCATGGACTCGCGAAATACTTTCCACGACCGCGGGTAAAGACTCAGCGTAGTCATTAGAATGCGCTCGAATTTGACCAGAGGCTTTTCGTAAAATACCACGTAATCCAGGTCCTTTCCGTTAATGCCCCCCTGGGCCAGACAGAAATCTATAGCGTTTGTAGGGAAGCCGTAGTCATGTTTTTTACGGCTGAAGCGTTCTTCCTCTGCCGCAGCTATTAGAATACCGTCTTTGATAAGAGCAACTGCCGAATCGTGATAGTAGCAGGATACTCCGAGGATGTACATAATTAACTCCTTTTGAAGAAAGAGAGAAGAAGAAAATACAATTTCACAACTCAGGATTGCTTTCGTGCATTCTTTAAAACAATATCGCCCATTTCCTTTTTGAGCCAGAAGGATCCGACATTTTTAGATCGAATCTTCAGCGGGTCAAAAAAGATTCGCATTCCAACTCCAAATGGCAGAGCGATGGTAAAATAAAATGCCGTCAGGATAATTCGGCCGATTAAATTGCCGACGACCTGACCGAACCGTTTCCAATGTTCCCATACTTTAGCCAAAATAAATCTCATTTTGCAGACTCCAGAGCTACTCTTTCTATTTGTGTGGACTTAATAATTCTATGCAAGGAACTATGACAAGCTCACCGACGAGTAGTTTCTCCAGTGTATTTGTCATATGTTCCTTATGCTTAATCAGAATCCCGGAACCTATCCGGAGAAAATCGCGGTTGCCGTCTTAGAACAAGGTGTATATGAAAGGTCCAACACCCGAGGCCGACGCAAAGGCCAAAAGCAGACCGAACAGCAACAGTAAGGCAACGAGAGGAATCATCCACCAAAGTTTATGCTGCCAGAGAAAAACAAAGAACTCACCTACTACGCCTATATTGGCTGACATAGTTTTGATAAATCGCCTCATTCTATCTTCCTTTAATTAAAGTAAGTGACGAACAACTGTTTGACACTATTCAACAGGTCTGTACCGCGTTCTCCGGCTAACTCTTGAGAGATTTCCACGGAAGTTTACTTATGGCCTTCAATGCAATTTATTTGCTGAGATTTGCGGCCTTTTCCACAATGAATAACAGACGTCTTTGACGATTTCAATGTCTCCGCTGTTAATCTCCCTTAGCAACACAAGCAGAACTAAATAGATTACAAATAATAAAATATAAACGGGCACAAGATAATAACCTTCAGTCACCATATATTTTGAGACGACGTATAAACATCCGGAAGCCAAAGCCACCCTCAACAACGTAGCAAGACTTAAAATAGCTCCAAATCTCTTCCCTATATAGACACCTGTAGCAACGACTCCGATGCCGCATGTCAAAGTCGTAGCTACAGCAGCGCCGTTTATTCCGTACGAATTTATAAGAAAATAGTTTAGAGCGATTGCAACAGGTACCAAGCTGAGGGAAATAGCAAGACTCCGAAAGGGCTTGTTTTCAGCAGCTATCATATTCGATAAAAGCGAAAACACTGAAAAAAAAGACATACCCAAAAACAATATTTGCAACGGGGTGCTTGCAGATAAATATCTTGAACCAAACAGCAGGCTAATCAGCTCACCGGAACTGCAGAATATAATCACGTTTATGGGCAATAAAATCACCAACGCAATTCTCATTGCCTGCTTAATGTACCTCTTCGAGAGCGATATATCACCCTCGGATACCGCCTTGGAAAAAGACGGAAACATAACTGCGATTAACCCTGTTATCAGGAAAAAATGTATCCTTGAGATATTATAAGCGGCCGAGTAATAGCCGGTCATCATATCATCCTTCAATAATCCTTTGACAAACCACATGCCCATACTGGTCAGAAGCATTGCCGCCAAAACATATAGAAGATAGGGGAGTCCAAAATTAATGATTCTTGGCTTGAGATTAAACGTTTCACCTTTATCTGCCGGATGGTACACAACTTTGACAAAGAAAAGAGCCAGCATCGCCCCTAAAAACGAAGCCATGATATTTCCAACCAGTACCCCGCGTAATCCAAGACCCAAAAGTACAGGAAGAATAACAAATATAGTCCTGGATAACGTGTATGCTGAACGCGAAACATTTTCTTTAAAAAACTGGCGAAGGCCGTTCAAAACTCCCGAATACGCATAAAATATCCCATAAAATGGAATGTCGATGCCGGCTATCAATAATAACAGCAACAGTCTTTTATCGTCGAAAACTGTTGAAATCAGCGGGGTTATGAGCAGAAACACAGCCATAATAACCAGACAATATGGGGCAAACAGCGACCATATAGAACGCAGGGCTGAAACGGTCATGTTCTCATCTTCACTTATTACTTTTCTGTATGTTGACGGAATTCCCTCAAGAACAGCAAACTCAACCCATATCAGTATTGACATAATGAACCCGTATAACCCGTATATCTCCGGCCCAAGCCGTCTGGCCAGAAACAGGTGGGTGATAAATCCACAGGCCAGAAATATAATTCTGCTTGAGAACGCATAGATACTTCCCACAGCTGTTATCTTCGTTTCCGCTCTTACCGCTTCGGAGATTTGAGTTTCTATGGCCGGCTCCTCGCAACTCATTCAAACTCTGTTTTCAAAACCGCGTTACTGTCATTTACGTTAAAAAGCCCGGGATAGAACTCCAGCAGCTTATCATAAACCCCCTCTGCCATAAGCTTGTGGCCAAATTCATTCAGGTGGGTGTCCACGGGAGCCATGTGTATCTCAGAAGAAGAACGCTCCTCGAAAAAAGGCCTTGAATCGACAACCTGGAATCCTATCTCATGGCCGGCTGTGGACAGCAATGTGAAGTAAAGCTCTCCCGCCTGTGGGTCTAACATCTGATAGAAAACCACCATAAAAGGGATACCCCGGTCTCTACACCACTGATGTATTCCAGCAAGTGCTTCACGCGAACGCTGCCAGCCAACCTCTTCCTCAGAAGAAAGCTTGGGATGGACTTTCTTTGCCGTCAGGCCTTGCAAAGCCAGACGCAACGGGTGGCGTATATAAGAATACATAGCCAGAGACCGAGGCAGAAAGACCGCTTGATGCCAGTACTGGGCCGGATAGTAAGGCAGTGTATCATCCGTCCAGATATCGTTCTCAACATAGACCAGAAGGACAAGGTCAGGATTATATTTGTCCCCGATCATCTCAAGCAAACGTCGCTGCACAACCGTATTATAGGAAGGAACTGCTGCATTAACGACATCTACGCGTTCACGGCCTTCGAACAAATCCTCCAGGCAGCGAAAGGCAGTAGCTTCAATCGGCACACTTGCCCCGAAGGATACCGAGTCTCCCAGGACAAGAATGCGCCGTCCTGTTTTTGGAACCATAGGTCCATCATCCCGCATACCATCGGAGTTAATCGCCACTTCTACACCGGAAAACCTCTCTTTAGTGGACGTCCGAAGACGGTAACGCAGATGGGCATCGGGTATCATCATCTTGTCCCAGAAGTGGAGAACCCTTGGAAAGGCGCTGATTCCCATCGGGTCGATTACGCGAAGACCTGCCTCGAAAATTAGAAGACCAATTGTTATGCTAATGAAGCAGACTATAATCCCTCGCCAGAACCTTCTGAGAATTGATATACGCCAAAGAAATCTGTAGAGCCGCCGATGAAACAATAGTGCCCCAAAAACCGCGGCTGTTATGACTGACCATACCAGTAACAGATTACTATACGAAATCACTACCCCTTTCTTGAAGACAAGAGGCCGGTCCTTGGGGCTGTAACTAAAGATCGCAAGCTCGTAGAGCACAGCTATAACAAAGATAAAGAGCAGACACACAAATAGTGCCTTGGCTCCTGAACTATTTTTCTGAGGCGTTTGCTGTATCATCTTAATCCCTACAGGCAGGTTTCTTGTCGGACTTCTTAGAATAACATATCCGAGTCAAGACCTCATTAACATTCAATGTGGAAGAAAAATTCATAAACTTACCCTTGTTTGTAAGAGGAATCTGAGACACGAATTTCATATCGATGATAATAGATGGACCAAGATATTGACGCGTAGTATCTGAAAGATACTTCAGCGTACTGTCAGAGAAGTGATCGTCCTTGACTATGTAATACGTAATTCGGTCAAGGGCATCCTGTCTGGCTACGAACTGCCTGATACCACTTTCCTTCATAAGAGAGTATCTGGCCAAATAATCAAAAACCATGCCGGATAAAACCTTACCTTCAGGAGTAACAACCAGACTATTATCTCTTCCTATTACTGAACCTATAAGCAAAGAACCTCGGCCACAATCACATTTAAGACGCTCATCAGGGGCCGCCTTTAACAGGTCTCCCACTTTATACCGTATGAAAGGCATAGCATAATTGTGTAAATCTGTAATCACAATTTCGACTGGACCGGAGCTGACATTCGGCGGCAATTCAACATCAATTGCAGGTATAGTTTCAAGGTACACGTTTTCACAAACCACATGGAAGCCCCCTTTTGGGCAGGTAATAGCAACAAGACCGATTTCTGCTGCTCCGTATTCATTGATTACCGGGCACTCAAACACCTCTTCTATTAGACGCTTATACGTAGGTGTTAGTACTTCAGAAGTGCTAACCACCCCCTTAAGCGGTATCCAGGTATACCGGGCTCGATTCTTTTCTCGACTCATGAATTCTGCAAATCTTCCTATTGCCATGGCATATCCGTTTAGATAAACAGGCCTGAAGCGGTTCATCTGTTGTGCAAATGCCCGCATCTGTTCGTCTCTCATATCAAACGCCGATATGCGCCTGCGATTCATTACCCAATCAATCATCCGTGCTTTATAGCCGCTTACCAGTCCGAAGGGCATGCCATAAAACCTGCCTTGTCTGTCATCAAGCTGGATACCGAACCATCCGTAACCCCTGTATTGTGCGGCCCAGAACCAGGCTTTAGTGTCCTGTGGACGCACGAAACGCAGTGGGGTCCCGGAAGAACCTCCTGTACTATCGTGGTGCAGGGACATACGCTTAATTTCTTTGGACAACATCTCACTATGATTCTCTCGCACTTGTCCCTTAGTCAGGAAAGGCACTTTCTTAAAGTCGTCCCAAGAACGAATATCCGATGGATGAATCCCTGCTTCTTGCCAGGTTCGTCTGTAATAAGGCACATTTTTATAAGCATTGTGAAGAAGCTTAGTCAGCTTTCTCCACTGCATTTGCTGCAACTCGCTGTGGGACAGCCACTGACTATCCTGCAACTCATGCAGGCGCTTCTCTATATCAGCGCCTAAGGAACGCTGTATTGTGCTGAACAATCTGCGCGACAAGCTGGGTTTCATTATATATCTAAACCTGTCGGGAGCAGGCCTGTTCCAAAACAGATTATCAAAACGGCGATGCGGAAATAGAGTTTTTTATTGTTCATCCGACCTGTGGGATGCAAAAAGGACAGTTCTCACATAATGGTGTCAAATTGTTTGTAACCAGTTGTCTACGGTATGTTTTGGCGGTTTCGCAATTCCATATCTCTTCAAGAGGTGCGTCAAGAATATTCCCAAAGGGCTTGCGGATGGCATAGCAATTGATTAAATCTCCGTTCGGAGCTATGGTTGCAGTGCGGAAACTCTGACAGATGAATCGTCTGGTTGCACGCAAATTTCCGGCGTAGCAGGCCTCAATTTCATCCATCAAGAACAGAGGCTCAAAGGTGATATAGATATCTGCATTTTTACCCCGGCGCAGACACTCATTGAGCGTCCCCTGCAGGGTTTCGATAGAATACCCCCGTCCGCGCCCCCTGGATGAAATCGGCAGATCCTCAGACTTCAGCCCGGTCTGCTGTATAGCTTGAGCAATTCCATCATCCAGATAAATACGCTCAAGTTCAAACTTCAACTTTTTGACGCCCATAGCAGCACACTGTTCAACGACATCCGGAAGAACCTTCAGATTATCATCGACGATTATACAGGTAACGGTGACAGGCAAAAATGGAACAAGATCTTTTATCGTCCGGACCGCCTTGTTGTATGCCCCAGGGACCTGCCGTATTGCTTCGTGAATTTCTTTCGGGCCATCAAGCGAAACACATACAGTGATGACGCGATGAAACTTTCTAAGCGCCTCAATTTCGGCATCGCCGATGAGAGTGCCGTTCGTGGAGATAACAATGTTCCGGTCTTTGTCCAGATACCGGATGAGGTCAAGCATATCATGGCGTATGAATATCTCTCCGCCTATAAGGGTCACTTTTTTCAGATAAGGCGTTTGGTCGAAAAAACGGATTATTTGTTCCAGAGAGAGTTCTTTGCTCTTAGCCATTATAGCCCTGTCCTGGAAGCACATTTTGCAACGCAGGTTACAGCGTTGCGTCGGCTCGAACATTACCATATCCGGCAGGGTTGTATTGCCCGTCTCGACAAACCTATCGAACCTCCGCACAAGCTGGTGGCGTTCCATTCGCATATGTAAATTTCGGGCAAATGCGTAACCACCGAACATCAGCAAACCCTGCTTAATTTTCTGTTGAATGACCATAATTCGGGTTTTCAATCCTTGAAACGCGACTCGTAAAATTCCCTGTTCAGGATACAGGTATCAACATTTGCGGTATGGTATTTCATATCTCGCATTTCGCACGAGCGGCAAAATGGCATTTGATCCAAGTCGCGGTGAAATTTCTCGAGAAACGACCTGGACCGTTCGGAAGAGATAATCTCGTGCAGACTCTTATCAGAAACATTTCCAAGTGGCATAACAGAGTCAAAGTCATTTTCACAAGATACGACATCACCATTACTGAAGATTGTCAGATTGGCGTAGGGGCGATTGCAGATGAACCTGCACCGTTTGGCTCGATTTTCCCCTGCTGGCGAACCTTCAGATTCATGCTGCTGGAACTTCACCAAAGAAGGTGCCAACTTGTCTTCAAGATTGACTTCGGAACGCTGAACCACCGCAGACCTGAATGTGAGAACATCCACTCCAAGACCTTCCGCAAAATCTCTCACCTGGTCTAATTGTTGTTCATTGTGCTTCATCACAATGAAGCGAAAAGTAATAAGTGGATGCTTTACTCCAGCAGAGCTACGCTCAGCCACCAGGTTCTCAATGGATTTAATCACTCGGTTCAGTTCTCCTCCCTTGCGATATTTGACATAGGTCTGTTGGTCAAGCCCATCCACTGCTACAATCAGACTATCAAGACCCGATTCTATAACCTGCCTGGCTCGTTCTCTTGTGTCGAAGAAATGTCCGTTTGTACTGCAGTGCACAATAATGCCCTGGTCTCTGGCATAACGGATCATTCTAAACGCATCTTTATGTAAGAACGGCTCGCCCCAGGACCAGAAGGCAAGAAAATAGACGTAATCCTTGACCTGATCGATGATGCTTCGGAACGTCTCAAAGGGCATTAAAACCCCGGGCCGTTTCATCATTTTGGAGCCGGTGGCACATGTAAGGCAACGGAGGTTGCACATATTAGTGGGTTCTATTTGCAAAATCGGAGGAAAACCGAACCGGCGGGCTAGTCGCATCCTCATTTGCGCCATCTGAATGAGCAGGTTAATCCGCCTGCGGAAAGACAGATTACGCAAAGGAAACTGCAATTGATCAAAGGTCAACGTAAAACTCCCTAAGAAGAAGAGCTTCGCGCCGAGTTGAACAGCTTTACCAAATGAGAGTTTTTCGATTACTATTCCTCCTCAATCTGCCGTAATTTTTGCAACGGCACCCCTGATAACACCGAACGTAAGACCAAAATGGTAAAAAGGCATCATCAGGAGCATTCCAAACCACACGCATATACTCCGGGTCCGGACAGCGGCACAAACCGCTGTAGACAATACAGCTATAAAGTACAGTCCGACCAATCCCGCCAGAAGCATAAAAGCATACCTGTTCAACAAAGAAAGAATTGCAATAACAGTGACGGCAATCGCGGCCAGTAGCATCATAAAATGAAGGCTTCGCCTGAACGTACGCCGCTGGCGCATAAGCTTTACCTTTTCAGATGCCATCCAGGCAGCAACTCTGATAAAGTTTCTGAAACTTGTTATTCGCCGGTGCCAAACGGGATTGTCGGAAAGAAACTTGATTCGAAGGCCGGCATCTCGCATTCGGTTGGCCATTTCCATTTCCGCCCCGAGAAGCCTGTCTTCCGGAAACTTCCCGATGCGTTCCAGAACTTTTGCCGGAATCGCCATATTCTCTTTACGAGGGTAATACTCATCCGCGGCCCGACCGTCCCCTCTGTGTGTACCTGCGGAGCCAAGATATGAACTAAGCAGACAATCAAGACTCCTCGGCAACCATGTAAGTCCATCCGGCAGAATATCAGGCCCCCCCACTGCCCCAACGTCATCCGTCAAGGCATCTCGGAATTTCGCAAGCCAATCGGTCTCAAACATACAGTCGTCTTCGGTAAACACATAGCATTGTCCTGATACCCTTTGAATGGCAAAATTACGGGCCTCGTTAATACGCTCTTCTATAAGCCAGCTTTTGCTGTCCGCGGGACGCTCCGGAAGCGTCAGTGCCGTCACCCTAAAGCTGCACCGCTCGAGCCGCTCTGCAAAGAGCTGTTGAAGCCCTTCCAATACCCCACAGTCCACCAGCACGACCTGGAACTGCTCTCTGGGACAATCCAGCTTATCAAGTGATGACAGACATCGTTCTATATCCTCAAGCGAGTGGATAACAGGAATAATTATTGTGAACTCAGGAATTGATTCTAATTTCGTTTCTGAAGAATTCATAATGGATTCACCTAATAGAGTAATCGTCCACTGCAACTGCGAATTATTTTCAGGGTCGAATTAGATAAGACATTGCGTTCTTTTAATATAGCAGATGAGCCGGTGATACAATCAACCACGCCCCTGAAAAAAACTGGTACGGAGAAACTCATAATTGACTTCACAAAAAGGAATCCCCACCACGTAACGGCATACGATACGACATACCGCCACGGGAGATGCCTCATCGCCAGCCACACCCTATTTCTTGCATTGGAATAAATCCACCTTCCCGGAGCTCTTTCGAGTAAACTCCGGCGATGCAAAACAACGATGTCCGCAGTCCATATAATCTGATAACCACACTCTATCGCCCGCCAGGACAGGTCAATCTCCTCACATGAGTAAAAGTACCCTTCAAAGAAATTCCCTGTCTTGGCAATCAGCTCCCGCCGAAGGGCAAATCCCACTCCACAAAAATAGGAAGATGGACAGTCGTTCTCGAAAATCTTTTTATCTTTTCTCGGTATCGCAGCATATTCAGGTTGCCCGGACGAAGTTAAATATGAGCTTGTAGCTAATATTCCCAAATCCTGGTTTTCCTGGAATTTTTTAACCATGCGAGAAATCGCATCACTGTCCCTAAAAGAAGCATCATCATCAAGGAATACTATGATATCGCCGGTAGCTGCTTTTAATCCCTTGTTGCGCCCAACACAAACTCCTTTGTTCTCGCAAAACTGAATAGTCACCGCATTCGGCCAATATTCTCGCACTATTTCAAGGGATTCGTCATCCGAACCGTTATCAACTAAAATCAGCTCAAATTCCGCATCCTGCTTTTTTAAGCTTATAAGAGTCTTTTTGAGTTCATCACAGCGATTTCGTGTTACGAGAACAAGACTAATCGAATATCCCACTGTAAAGTGCACCCCTTGTTCTAATTCAGTAATCCGAAATAATAGCCGTTACTTTTAAGGTCGCGTAAAATCTCAGGTAAAGCATTTGCGGTATCTTCATACTTATCATGACAAAGAATGATATCTCCCACTTTGATGTTTTTTGAATTCAACCTCTTCAGTATGGAATCCACACCTCTCATTTTGTAGTCTTTCGCCGACTTGGTCCACATTACGGTTTTAAGACCAAGCCGTTTTGCAATTTCCACCACCCGAAAACTAACCCTGCCCATAGGAGGCCTCATTATTTTCGGAGAAACACCCGTTACGTCAGCTATGATTTGCTGGGTTATTGATAACTCCTTTTCAATTTCACCCGGGCTTAATTTCCTCAAGCTTCCATGAGTCAAAGAATGGTTTCCTATCAGGTGCCCCCGGCTGGCTATTCTTTCGGCAACCTTAGGATATTTTTTAACCTGTTCGCCTACCATAAAAAATGCGGCCTTCACGGAGTGCTCTTCAAGAATCGCAAGAATTTTTTCAGAGTTGCCGTCGTCAGGACCATCGTCAAAGGTCAAGGCAATCTTTTCTTCGCCGTTCATATTCCAGACAAAGTACTCTTCACCGAATCTGCTCTGGAGCAATCTGAAACCAACCGCCTTAACGGCTCCGACAATGTTCACACAGCTCAACAATTTTTCCCGCATTTACTTCCCAATCATAGTTATTCAATACGCGATCTCTTCCCTGTCTGCCTTTGTCATCACTTGCGTCTTCGTCTTCGAGCAAAAGCAAAATCTTTTCCGCAAGGTCTTCTGCGTCTCCATTTTTAAAAATAACACCAACGCCATTGCTTCCAACCTGCTCTATCATCCCGTCAAGATCCGGAATAACTACAGGCAATCCAGCAGCCATATATTCCAAAACCCTCAGCGACGCTGCTATTTCCGTAGCAGCTGTTTTTATGTTGGTGACCAGACCTATTTTAGAACCAGATAGATAATACGGTATTTCTTTGTGGTCAACCCATCCTCTGAATACAAAACTGTCGCTCAATTGCCTTTCTTTAACCATATCCTTCAGCCCCGCAAGCCCCCTTCCCTCACCTATGAAGAGGAATTTTTCGTTTGGATATCTTTTGAGAATTATTTCAGCTGCTTCGGGAACTAAAAGTACGCCATCGTCTTTCTCAATGCCGCCGGCGTAAACAATGAACTCTCTTTTCCTGTCCTGTGGCTTAAAGATAGACAAATCAACTCCATGCGGGACACATTCAACATGCTGTATCTTTTTCGACCGGAGCTTGTTTTCCAGGGACTTTGACATAACAACAGTTAAATCGCTGTGCTTTGCCGTGAAATAGTCGATAACCTGCCCGCAATACCTAACGAAACGATTAGGTGAATGGCCGGTTAAAATATCATCCATGTCAAATATATGCGGTATATTTTTCAGTTTCGCAAACAACAAAGATGGAAAACCGGCAACAACATTGTGAGCGTAAATTAAATCAAATTCCTTAGACATAAAAAGAAGTTTGAAAAATATTTTAAGCATCAATAATACATATACTATTTCTTTGAATTTTACAAAACGCGTTACTCTTCCTAAGTTGCAGATTTCTATTTCTTTAAATTCAGTATCAAGGCCTTTTGTTGTTAGAAAAGGAGCAATTACTGTGATGTTGTGGTTCTTCCTCAGCATCTTTTTTGCCACCCAAAAGACACGTATGCCGCCTCCTCCTTTAAGCGGCCAAAAACTGTCATGAGAAACCACGGCAATTCTCATAGCAAATGAAATCTGTAATCTGTAATCAAAGATCGGTGAATTGAATTTAGGAAAGACCTGCTATGCAAACTTTCATATTTTTAATCACCATCTCCAATTTTGATGTAATTGTGGCGGTGAAGTTTCAAGATTAGATCTGCCAATATTCCGACGCTACCTATGATAAACCCGGAAAGGATTATCATGATGTCCGATTCTCTCACGTCGCCTCTGACGAAGGCGCCGTAAAGAAACCGTGCGGTTCCAATCAACAAAATCAGCAGCGTAAACGGCACGAAAAACCTTAAAGGCCTAAAATACAGCACTGTCCTATTGATGGTCTTGAAGTAGTTGAACGTATCATAAATCGGATGCCACGAAGAGCGGCCTTTACGCTTATAATAATTTATGGGAATATACTTTACCGAATAGCCGTTGGTCAGGAAT
This sequence comes from Planctomycetota bacterium, assembly GCA_043811995.1. Taxonomy (GTDB): domain Bacteria; phylum Planctomycetota; class Phycisphaerae; order Sedimentisphaerales; family Anaerobacaceae; genus Fen-1362. The sequence continues at coordinate 512 of JBDRMP010000093.1, read as the reverse complement.
GCAAGGGTAATCGTGCTTACCCAGGAGTGCCCTTCAGGATATATTCCATAAAACTTGGCCGCCGCCTGTTTTTTGAAAGCTCGCAATCCGGAATTTAAATCGGGGATTTTTTCCTCGGCAATATAGCACGCCAGCTTCAACATCAGCCATTTTGCAGGCATGCGGAGAAACTTCAAAGTGCCTGCCTCTTGTTTTCGAGCCCCAACCACCATGTCGTTTTCAGGCAGGTAAGATAACATTTCGGGTATGACATCAGAAGGATACGTTCCGTCGCCGTCGGTCATTACAATAAATTCGCCCCTGGCTTTCAGTAAACCCGTCGTTGTTGCAGCTCCCGTACCTTTATTGTGTTTGTGATGAATAATTTTGACTTCTTCGAAATTCGGTATTTTCTGGACCGTGGCATCTTGGGAGCAATCATCCACAACTATTATCTCATAGCTGTAGCCACTTTTATCCATTGCCGATTTAATGTCATTGATAACTTCGGCAATTGCCTCTTCTTCATTGTA
>JBDRMP010000092.1:0-15971 GCA_043811995.1 Planctomycetota bacterium | reverse complement strand
AATCCATTCATTAAACATTGGCTCTCCTTTCCAAATGTTTCTTTTGCCAAGAAAAACATCGGAAGGATGAGCCATTTTTTATTATCAAATTGTTTTCAAAGAGCTAAAATAAACCTAATTTTCTTGGAAAGTGCAGTTATTCAGCAGCACATCGGATATCTTTTCAGAGCAATCCCTGAATTTAAGCAGCTCCGAGGCTTTCGTGCCAACGGCGTTCTGTAACCGCTTCATGATTGCCCGACTGGCCCAGGTTGCCACCAGGTTCTCATCCGTCACAAGGACGAACGGCATAATACCTGCCAGCAACTCAATATCAATTTCTACTTTGGCATTGTCTCGTTTCATGGAAAGGTTATCTCCATAGTACATTGGCGATCGCCCTTTAACATGCAGGCTGTTTCGCGGACATTGAGCTGCTGGTTGAAAAGGATTCCCACACCGAGAATAAGACCACGAAGTACAGTACACAGCCGACGTTCGGAAAAGTAATGCATGAGTAATCGGCCGTCCGGCAGCTCCTCATAGTCGAATCGGGGAGGTATCGCGCCTGAAATACTTTTCGTAGCATGTTCGTGAACTCGACCCATGTTAAGAAGAAATTCACGAGGCGATGAGCCTGCTACCTTGAAATACGTGGGGTAGTACTTTTTCAGTATGTTAGGCACCATGAACTTGCCATACTCGAGCATTACCGTTTCCGCCGGCAGTCCAGAAACCTCTGATGCGGCTTTGACCAAAGCCACTGTCATCTCATCGGGATAGTCAAGGCTGATGGCAAAAAAGGGTTCCTCGCAGCCGGCAAGCGACTTGACTCTTTCCCAGGCCTCCGCTCCATATTTGTCCTCAACCATCTCCTGAATGCCCTTATTGATAATACCTTTCATAATGCTATCCTTTCTTTTTTCTATTCGACAATTTCGTATATTTGCTCTATGCCACGTTCAGCCAACAATCTGTTGATTTCCCTTTTCAGTTCGATCATCTTTAGTTCCCGACCCACCGCCAGGCAGTTGAATTCCTCGATTTCTTTCATTTTGGTGCTAATCTCCTGCTCTGCCTTCTTGCGCTCGGTGATTTCATTTTCAAGAGTGGCGTTAGCCGACTCCAACTGCTGTTTTGCGCCCTCGAGTTCTCTGTTTCTGTCCTTTAACGCACTTGCTGCAGAAGCAGCCTCTTTCAAGGAGACACGTGTCTCATCTCGCCCCACCAACAGTTCAACGAGGCGGCTTTCTTGTGGGAAATCATCGAAAGAAAAGAACGAGAGATCCTCGCTGGTTTTTGCATCAGGAGTCGCCAACAATAAAAACCCATCGTGGCAAGAGAGCCATCGACCGATTAAAGGGATCCCGGATTTGCCCTGAAAAAGAGTGAGTTTACGGATCTTACCGATCTTCTCAGCGATTAACCGTGAAGAGATCTTTTCTGGCGGGTCTCGGCTTTCTATCAATTCTGTAACATTCATACCGATCGCTTCCTGTGCCCGTTTCAGAACCGCACGGCTGGCCCAGGTTACCACCATGTTCTCATCCATCGCAAGGACGAACGGCGTAACGCTCGTCAGCAGCTCAAGATCAATCTCTGCTTTGGTACCGACTCGCATCACGGAAAGGTCACCTCCATAGTGCATCGGTGGTTACCCTTATGCATACAGGCTATCTCTCGTACCTGGAGATTCTGGTTGAAAAGGAGCCCCACGCCCAGAATCAGACCGCGTAAGACGATACAAAGTCCGCGTTTAGAATTGTAATGCATAAGCAAACGTCCATCCGGCAGTTCCTCGTAGTCGAATCTCGGTGGCATCGCGTTTGAAACGCTCCTAGTCACTTCGTCATGAATCCGATCCATGTTGAGGAGGAACTCACGAGGCGATGAACCTGCTAATACGAAGTAGGTCGGGTAGTACTTTTTAAGCGTATTTGGGACCATAAACTTGCCATACTCGAGCATTACCGTTTCCGCCGGCAGTCCGGAAACCTCGGACGCAGCCTTGACTAAAGCCATTGTCATGTCGTCAGGATAGTCAATGCTGATAGCGAAGAATGGCTCTTCGCAGCCGGCAAGGGACTTGACCTTCTCCCACGCCTCTGCACCGTATTTGGCCTCGACCATTTCCTGAATGCCCTTACTGATAATACCTTTCATAGCGATCTTCCTTAATCCGGAGTTTCCAATTTTATATCCGCCCAGCTATGCCGCTGAACTTTGCATTCAATAATACATTTAAATCCGTCCTATCAAAAGTCAGAAGTACCAAATTTCTGACTTTTTGCACAACTTCGAAAAATGTCTTTGAAACAAATAGGCTCTATTTTGCAGCAATTGGCTTCGACCGATTATGCAATAAAAACCGGGCTAGCGAAAGCCGAAGTAGCAGCAGAGCAATTGGTTCTCAGATTAGCCGGCGGGTAGTTTATTCTCATGATTATTGAATAATCAATTCTTTTTACTTTTCATTGCGGCGTTCAGTTTTGGCGGTGGTTTTCTGCAACTTTTTATGGGTCGAAGCAGCAGCCGGCTGGACATTCGGCTTGGGCAGAGTAAAGCAGAAACTGTTTCCTCGGCTATCTCTACCTTCAGCCCAAATCCAGCCGCCGTGCATTTCCACCAATTCCCTGGCTATCGGCAGAGCCAGCATCAGCTCCTCCCTGCCGGCACGGAGCTGTGTTTTAATCTGGTCGAAGCGATTGAAAATCCTGTTCATCCGGCCGCTTTCGATAGTCGGGCCATCGTCCTGGACCTCGACGGTAATCTCATTGCCTCCACAAACTTTTTATAATCAACCAGCTTAACAATATAACCGGCAGCACTAAGCTTAAAGCTTTCAACTACATCCTGCTCTTCTTGGGATGTTGTGAGCACCACAACAGGAATCGATTTCAGCACGTCATCGGCTTTTACGACTTTTAGAAATTCGACGCCTTTCATCCTCGGCATATTCAAATCCAGAAGAATGACGCAAGGATTGCCGTTGCTTTCAGCTCTTAAATGATTCAATGCTTCTTCTCCGTTGAGGGTGTGGCTCAACAGATTTGTAACGTTCAGGTCCTTAAATGCCCGCTTAACCGTCATTGCGTCCACGCGGTCATCTTCGACCAATAATTTGGCTTCGAGTTTCGCATCTTTAATCCCCATTTAAGGTATGTGCTTAATTCGTCAAATTATAGGCTGCACTTTATTACAAAAGGGCTGATTACAGGAATGGACAGCCGAAGCAGGTGAAGAGGCGCAAGGGTGATGCTCTCTTATCCTCACATGGTAGGTGCTAATAAGACCAAATTGTCCTAAATAATCCTCGGCGAGACAGCTAACCAATTCATCCCTTTGTAACTGGCCTCCCCTAAGAAGTCTATATCGTGCCCAAACTTTACTTGTTTTAGGGTTTTTATCGGTCGAATTTGCAGAAAAGGTAGATAGGATGTTCCTCAATCTAATCTTCGCCAAACCTATTATCGGACGACCAAACCCCCATATTCAGGCCCCCAAAAGATAACATTTTAGCATATATTGGCAGAACAACAGGCTTTTCTTGAGCTTTGGATACAGATGTGACAAAAACTTTGTTCGAGATACCAACAATGAGGCGTAATATCAATACTGATAAGGCCGAAATTCGCGGCAGTGAGCCATACGTTTACTCGCAATACACCCATAGCATTTACAGCCCGCGCTACGGCGCATCGCGCGTCCCCTGGCTAAGCGGCGCCGCATCCTGGGCCTATTACGCCGCGACGCAATACATCTTAGGCATCCGCCACGATTACAAAGGCCTCTATATCGACCCCTGCATCCCAACAACGTGGAAGGAATTCGCCGCGACACGCCAATTCCGCAACAAAACTCTCAATATCAAGGTCATCAACCCCAATGGTGTCCAAAAGGGCGTCAGGAAAATTACTCTAAACAGCGAAGTAATTTCCGGCAACCTGATTCCTCTCTCCAAAATGAAAAAAGAAAACAAAGTCCTTGTGGAGATGGGCACAAACGCCTAAAATTGTTTTTTAGAAGGTGTATAAAGATGACTCGCGAACAGCTCAAAAAAGGCATTTTACCCCTGCTTGAACGCTATAGAGTTCGGCGGGCGTCGCTGTTTGGCTCTGTCGCAAGAGGTGATGATACACCCACTAGCGATATCGACATACTTGTTGAGCTGCCGGATAGCGCCAGTTTACTCGAGCTTGCAGGACTGAAAGTGGACCTCGAAGAATCGCTCAATAGAGAGGTGGACGTCCTGACATTCGATTCTCTGCATCCTCTGCTGAGAGACCGGATTCTTCGTGAGCAGGAACGCCTCCTATGAAAAAAGACCCTGCGTTATTTCTTGAACATATACTGGAACGTATCGACCTTATCGGAGAATACACCAAAGGAAAAACAAAAGAAGAATTCCTGACATCAAAATCCCTTCAGGACGCGGTCATAAGAAGAATTGAAATAATCGGCGAGGCCGTCAAAAATATCCCTAAGGACATACGGAAAACCTACTCACAAGTCCCCTGGAAACAAATAGCCGCGATGAGGGACATTATCACGCACGAATACTGGGGAATAGACCTGAAACTGACCTGGAAAGTCGCCACCGAGCGCGTACCTCCCTTGAAAAACGACATCCTTAAAATAAAAGACGCCTTGGGAAAAACATTATTCTAATCGAACTTCCGACAAAACACTGCCCGTTAAATCAATCTGAGGTAGGAATACTAAAATGAAAGTGCTATTTATCGGCGGGACGGGGATAATAAGCTCAGGCGTATCGAAATTGGCCGTCGAAAAAGGAATTGAGCTTTACCTTTTCAATCGCGGCCAGCACAGCGAATTCGTCCCCAAAGGCGCAAAGGTCATCAAAGGCGACACAAAAGATAAATCAGCCCTGAAAGGCAAAACCTTCGACGTCGTCGTTGACTGGCTCGCTTATGTGCCGAAAGACGTGGAGACCGACATCGAGCTTTTCAAAGGCAACGTCGGCCAATACATATTCATCAGCTCCGCCTCGGCCTATCAAAAGCCGCCGACACACTGGCTCATCACAGAATCAACCCCACTTGCCAATCCTTTCTGGCAGTATTCGCGAGATAAAATCGCCTGTGAAGACCGGCTTATGGCTGAGTATCGCGATAATGGTTTTCCCATCACGATTGTCCGGCCATCGCTGACCTACGGCGTTACGATGATACCAGCCGCGATTAACAGCTGGCAAAAGCCCTGGACTATTGTTGACCGTATGCGTAGAGGCAAAAAAGTCATCATTCACGGCGACGGAACTGCTCTTTGGACAATGACGCACAATACAGATTTTGCCAAAGGGTTTCTCGGCCTTGTCGGCAACATACAGGCAATCGGCCACGCGTTTCACATCACATCCGATGAGGCCCTTACCTGGAACCAGATTTATCAGGCGATAGCCGACGCCGCAGGAGCAAAATTAAAGCCGGTTTATATTCCCTCTGATTTCATAGCTAAAATCGACCCTGACCACACCGGCACACTCTTGGGCGACAAGTCCTGCTGTGCCGTCTTCGACAACAGCAAAATCAAACGCTTCGTTCCTGATTTCGTCGCTACCGTCCCGTTCGCACAGGGCGTAAAACGCTCAATCGAATGGTTCGAGCAAGACCCGAAACGCTGCGCAATCGACGACGAACACAACAAATTTATGGACCGCCTTCTCGCCGCCTGGGGGCATTCTGATATTTCCTGCGCAGGTTAAATAACTTAAATCCCTTCGCGGCCGAGGTCCTGCTTAAGGACGAGGTTGGCCCGCTCAGGGAAGGTCTTCGCAATCTCGTCGGCGGTTGCCCGATTGAGCGTATATGTGCCCTGCTGCTCGAGCACAATCTTCACCGACTGTCCGGCGTCATCGTAGTAAATCTGCTGCCGGTAGCCGCTACCATCCAGCACTTCCAGTTTTAAGGAGTTGCTGTCAGATTCGATAATTTTTTCGATGTACACCGGCGTAATAACACCCTCCGACCTGATTACATCTATAACAATCTCCCGCGGGCCGTTTCCCAGCACCTTTTGCAAAATCGGCTCGAGGACAATATCGGGCACGGACGCCTCGCCGAGCACATATTCCTTTTCCCTGCTGCTGGTGGTGTCTGATTTTCGAACCGTCAGAACTCCGGAGTCCGCCGAAATTTCGATAACTTTACGGCCGGCCCGCGGACTATTCTCTCCAATCCTCCAGTCGAACTGCTTAAACGCGGCGTCGCCGCGGAACACACCTGCCTCCTCATTAACCACAGGCACGCGTATGTAAAGATAGCTCGCCGCCCTTAAGGCCGGCTCAACATCGGCCCGAACCTCTATCGAATCCATCGTAAAGCCGATTGCCTTGCCCTTCGTATCGGATAAAATGAAAAAACTCGGCTGATTATCATCCGCAAAACCTCTTGCCCCGGCGTCTATTACATCGCTAACCACCTGAGCTCCCGCCTGCAACAGCCCGTTGTCGTTAAACCGAATACCTTTCACAATCCGCTCAAAGATATTTTGAGTAAGGCCCGGTTCATCCCCCGTTTGCAGCACGTCGATTTCAAGCTGTCTTCCGCCGGCAAGTCCGCAGACGCCTGAGACCATTTCAAGCCCGTCTTCTCCGCTTATCCTCGCCCATTCCACAACAAGCTTGCCCGCCCCGGTCTGTTCACCTCCCGGCGAAGCCGAGGGACCGGTCTCCATCCGGCCTGTTTCGACCACCTTGCCGCCTATAGTAGCTGCGTCCTCGTCAAACTGCTCCTGAGCCGTTCGTTGCCGCACAGCGAGGATGTAATGACACCTCGCATACGACCGGGCCTCGCTGGCCCTGACCGCGAAGACGCTGTTTAAAGTAAAACCGCCGTCGCCGTATGTCCATTTCCCGTCGCAACGCCAGCCGTTGCCTTGCGGCATCGAAACCGACAGTCCCGAACGGCTTAACTCAATAGGCGCGGTCAATCGAATAACAGACCTCAGCTCCACCACCAGCAGGGCCACCAGCAACGAAGTTACGAGAAGTGCCGCTAATGCAATCTTCTCTTTTATATATCGCCTTGTTTTGTCGGCCTCGAACATAAGCGAACCAATATAGTGGAAGCACTCACGACGCACAAGCGCGTGCCCGTTCGAAGTGAACTATTGCTAACAGCACCAGCTTTAATTACTCGGTGGCGGCAACTGCCGGCTCGTTGATAACCTGACGGCCTCTGCGGATGACGCTGTAATAAAACCACCGCAAAAAGCCGCTGGCCGCGAATCCGCAGAAAATCAACACCAACGCAACCTGCCGGCTCCAGATTACCAGCCCGAAAAACAGCAATGCCCTGATTAGGTGCGCGAAGGGTTTTTTGCCCCTCATGTACTGATTGATTACGTGCGAGTATCGAATCCGGCTGACCATCAGCACCGCCAGCCCGATGGCAAGCACCGGCAGCACATATATCACCAGGTCTTCCAGCAAAAAACTCACCACCCCACCCGTCCATTCCCGCCCGGGATGCGTCAGAAAATCCGGAACTGTCTCCTGATGAAATATCACAATGCTTGCGATAACTCCCGCCGCCGCGGGCGACGGCAATCCCACAAAGCTCATATGGGCCGACTCATCCTCCTCGTTTTCCACGTTGAACCTCGCCAGCCGAATCGCCGCACAACTGAAATACACTGCCGCCGCCAGCCAGAAAAATCGTTCCAAAAAACTTACCAAAACCGCCGGGGTGCCGGTCTGGGCAAACCCCACCAGTTTCTGTTCTGCAATCTTGAGCATCAAAAACGCCGGCGCAACCCCGAAGCTGACCACGTCGCACAAGCTGTCGAGCTGCCCGCCGAAACTCGACGTGCTCTGGCTCATACGCGCCAGCCGCCCGTCCAGCATATCCGCAATCATCGCCAGCAGAATCATATAGCCGGCCATCGCAAAATATGGAACCGTAAACCGATGATAAGAAAACTGCTCCGTCGCCGAGCTGACTGCGTGGCTGGCAAAACTAATTGCGGCAAAACCGCACGCCCCATTTATAATCGTCACCAATGACGGCAGAATGGTTATGTATCTCAGCCGCTGCCTCCGCATCCGCCGCAGAAAGCTTTCCTTCGCCGCCTCTGACCTTAATCGCATCGGCTTTTTGATGTTTGACCGAACTGGTTCCGATTCGTTCATATATACCTGATAATCGGCGTTAGCCCCGCCTTTACCTTATCCCCTACGTTCACAAGACACCTAACGTTCTCACGGACAGGCACATACAATTCCGTCCTCGAACCGAATTTTATCATACCAAATCGCTCACCCATAAGCAATTCAGCCCCCGCAGCCGTCCGGCAGACGATTTTTCTGGCTATTGCCCCGCTAATCTGGCGAACTATCAGTTTATCAAAAGGCGGCTCAATTTCCCTCATCCAGAGGTCGTTCGATTCATTAACCATGCCCGATTCCAGTTTTCTCGCATCTAAATATTTGCCTTCGCGGTAGGTGATTTTCTCGACCCTGACTTTGCACGGCGAGCGATTGATATGAACGTCGAAAATACTCAAAAAAATCCCGACGCGAATCACTTTCCCGCCGATAAACCCGTTTTCATCGACTGTTTCGATATCTGTTATTTTGCCGTCCGCAGGGGCAAGCAAAACGTCTTTGTCCTCCGGCACAATCCTTTCCGGGTCGCGGAAAAACGATAATGTCCATATAAAGACCACCCCCAGCGCAATCTCGACGTAGTGAACCACCCAGACGGGCGTCGTCGGATGTGCCCAAAACCAAAGCATAACCATAAAAAACAGCACTGCCGCCGGATACATCACCACCTGCGGCAATCCATATTTCGTAAACGGTATTTTCATATTGAGGTTATGCTAACATTTTTAATGTTCTTTGTCATCGCCGCTAATATGGAACTCCCGCAACTTAAGATACAACAGACACTTATGCACAACACATTTTTTTGCATTTTTCTTAAAAAATGCTTGACAGATTAGTTTTGGTGTATATAGTTAAGATATTAACTGTATTTGACCGATGACTCGTCTCGGCGAAGGCGCCTCATAGGCCACAGAAAAAATAGAGACGCCGAGCCGTAGCCGGAAAGGATTAATATGGCTTTAAAAGAAGAACTCGGACTAAAACGCGGTTTCGACGAGCCGGCACACGAGGCGCTTCTGAACGTTTACTACACCGCCTCGATGATGAAAAAACGTGCGGACGCATTTTTCAGCAAATTCGGCCTGACCGACGTGCAGTTTAATCTGCTGACCTTATTATATTTTCAAAGCGGAAAAGAAGGCGGCCTAAGCCAGGCGCAAATCAGCGATATGATGCTTGTCAACCGCGCCAATATCACCTCGCTTGTGGACCGGATGGAAAAAACCGGCCTTGTGGTTCGCACCGCTCACGCAAACGACCGCCGATTCAACATCATCAAGCTGACGACAAAAGGCAAAAAACTACACGAGAAGGTCGAGCAGCTTTATATCGAACAGGTACGAGAGGTGATGTCGGCCCTTAATCAGGCCCAGATGAAAACGCTGATGGCAATACTGGAAAAGGTGAGGCAAACACTGCGGGTTTAAAAAGTTAATTCCGTGAAATTACAGCCCAATCGTTTTGGGATGATAGTTTATATATGAACCGTATATATAGAAACATAATGTGAAAGGAGAACAAAAATGGTTAAAGAAAAAATTACAATTTGTTTGATTGCTGCTGTATTGGTGCTGTTGCTGCTGGGCGGTGGTGCTCGGTTGCTGCTGGGCCAGGCAACTTCTGATGCGAATTCGGCGCAGGCAGAGCGTCTGGCCAAGCTGAAAAAGAGTGACCCAAATGTTGTATCGCTTGCCATGCTGCCGGTACAAATTTGGTTTAAACACCCTATGATTACAAGCCGTATGGTCGCCGACGCGCTCGGACTGGTGGCTGAGTCATTCGGTATGAACAACCTCGACGCTCTCGATGCGGAATTCACCCCGCCCCCCGACGCCGCGTGGGAGCAGGTGCCGGTGCTTCTGGCTGAATTCCTGAAGAAGAACCCGCCGAAGAACGAATACGTCCTCTATGCACAGTATCTGGGAAGCCCGAATAGTGGGCCGACCGAAGTTCGCTTCGTGGTAACGGACGTGGCGGGCAATCTGGTGCTAACCGACCGCCAGACCAAACAAGATGAGGATTTCAAGCGGATAGTGCCCGGTGACCCGGACGCGATGGGGTGTTCCGTGCTTGTAGCGGAACGGCTGTTTTCTCGACTCGGCTGGCAGAAAGTCGAGGGGGAACCGCATGGGAAATTCGCACGCAAGTCGGCCCAGGCGTCCGGAACACCAAACGATGAGGAACAGGCGGCTATGGGACAACGTGCGGCAAAACTGAAAGCCGATATAAAGACGGCGCAGATTGCTATTTATTCTACATGTATCGGCGAAGAGCGTAATACCGAAAGCGCAGCCCATCTGGCTTCGTTGGTTGCCCAGCAGGTTGGCTGTAAGGCAGCAAAAGTAGATAAGCCGGTTCTCTTCCAGCGTCAGCCGACCGCTAACGAACAGAAACTTCTATGGGATTTGGCGCGGGCGTTTCGCGACTATCTGCGTGCAAATCCGGCCGATTCCAATTACGCAATGTTGGCGGAGTATTTTGTTAATCCTGCCGGCGGGCCGGTTGGTGCGGTGCACTTTGTGGTTTGCGAGAAATCAGGTGACTGGGTGCTCGTTGATTTCCAGAACAGCACACACGAGGATTTCCAGCGAATCTCGCCGAAGAGCGTCGAGGACTGCGACCGGTTGGCTGTTGAACGCCTTACGAAACGGCTCAGGTGAATTGAAGATTTGAAAAATCAAAAACCGATACTACTGGAAGAGCTTGAAAAAACGGACCGCCCTCGTGGGTGACGGCAGAATCCGGTGTCCTCATCGGCATTACGATATTGCGAATTCGGCATTCAACAGAAAGGATTTGGAGTTATGAGAGGCGATGAATTCTTTACGCAGGTCCTGAGCAACCCCCCCTTTTCGAAGATGCATCCGAAAATAGCGGCCTTCTTCAAAGAATACCTGGCTAACGAGAAGGTTGTTAAGTTCAACGACCGATTTGTTGTAAATACCCACTTTCCTCCTTATCCCGGCAGGGCATTTGACAACTTTGCAGAGCATTTCAGCTCAGTAGGCGAAGTGACCGAAAGGCGACTCTATTCAGTCACGCTGGCAGTAACCAACAGATGCAACTATAATTGCTGGCACTGTTATAACGCGGGCAGAAATCAGCAGGACGCAGCATTACCCACGCTAAAGCAAATAGCCCGCCAGCTTCAGGAACTCGGTGTAGTGCAGATAACATTAACCGGGGGCGAACCATTGCTCAGAGCAGACCTCGAAGAAATCGCGGGGGCCTTCGATGAAAGTGCCTGCCTAACTTTGAACACGACCGGCGACCAACTCACTCCGCAACGCACCCGCGCCATTCACGATGCCGGAGTTTTCAGCATCGGCGTCAGCATTGACTCCACCAATGCGGATGAGCACGACCGAATGCGCGGCAGGAAGGGGGCTTTCCGGACCGCCGTAGAATCGCTCCATCTGGCCGCTCTGCACGGGTTGTATCCTTATACAATCGCAGTTGCAACGCACGATTTTCTGCAGACCGACCGTTTCTACGCCTTTATGAGGTTTGCCGGTCAAATCGGCGCGCTGGAAGTCCACTTGCTCGAGCCGTGCGCTACCGGCAAACTGGCGGGCGACAAAAAGGCAGTTCTTGCGCCGGCTGATAAGCAACTCATTCTCAAATATCAGAAGGAAGTCGCACAGGACGACCGCCTGCCGATTCTTTCCTGTTTCCGATATCTCGAATCACCGCAGGCCTTCGGATGCGGCGCCGGAATCTCGCATCTGTACATTGATGGAAGCGGCGAGGTTTGTCCCTGCAACTTCGTCCCTCTTTCGTTCGGCAATATCACTCAGGAGCCGCTTCATTGCATTCTCGACAGAATGGGCTGCTTCTTCCGCAAGCCCAGACCGAGTTGTGTCGGCCAGACGCTTTCCAGACATATACCCGGCGGGCAATTACCCCTGGACCCTCAGGCATCTGCCCAGGTCTGCGAGAGCCATTTACCAAAAAATCATTCTATTCCACGCTTCTTTAAGATTCGAGCACAGGCCAAAGAAGAAGTCGGCAACGCAGAGCTGCGATCTGCGTACGACCGAATCCACGAAGATTACGACCAGTTCTGGCTTAAAGAAGCCGCAAAACCAATACAGGACCTTATCGCAAGAATCCCGGCAACTGGAATCAACAGTGTCTTTGAGGCGGGCTGCGGAACGGGCTTCGTCACGGCCCTGCTCGCAGACAAACTCGAAAAGTCCGCCCGGATAACGGCTGTGGACCTTTCCGACGCTATGCTGTCTCTGGCACGCAAACGAAACGAGTCCGCAGGATTTCACAATGTGCGGTTCCTTGCAGGCGATGCCCTCGATATTTTAAACCGGGAGGGGCCGTTCGATATGGTCTTTTCAAGCTGGGTGTTAGGATACATACCTCTAAAACCGTTTTTTATGGCAGTCGGCCGCGCACTCAAACCCTCCGGCAAATTGGCATTTGTCGTTCACAAAGAGAACTCCCCACGCGAACAGCTTGAAATATTCGGGCAGCTCGTGGCACAGGACCCCTCTATTTTGCTCAAGCGCGTGGCCTTTGACTTTCCGCGCGATTTGAATCACGTGCGACAATTGCTGTCCGCTGAATTAAAGGTCGCGCACCTTTGGGACGGCAAAATTATATTTCGCTACGACACACCCGAAGAGGTGCTGGAGCACCTGCTAAAATCCGGCGCTGGGACGGCTTACTATGATGCTGTTGACCCAAAAAGACGCAAGGATTTAGAGCGCCAGTTTCTCGAAATCACCGCTCGCGGAAAACGCCCCTGCGAGGTCATCCATGATTACATCTGCTGCATCGCAACAAAACCGTAGGGTTAAAGCAGGATAGTGTGGAAACAAGATAGTTGATAAAACAGATTGAACGCAGTATTCTTTTGGTGATTTTCAGGATGGGCACTCCACTGGCCTAATTTAAGGAGAAAAGCAAATGGAAGAATGGGCCTTTCTTTTAATACTCTTTATCATCGCTTCTTTATTTAGCGGGCCGATTGCGCTGATAATCAGCATTATCGCCCTGAACAAAATCAAAAAAATGCGCGACCGTCCGGCAACAAAAGACGTTTTGCCTCGGCCAGTTCCGGAAATAAAAATGCCGGCGGAACAACCTCTCACCTCCCAACCGCCGTTGGCACCCGAACAGCCAAAACCGCCTCCGTTGGCAGAACCGAAGATTGCCATCGAACGAATACCGGAAAAAACAAAGCAAAAGCCCGTTTCGCTTGAGCAAAGAATCGGGACGCAGTGGGTGCTAATCGCCGGCGTTATTACCGTCTTCATCGCCGCTGGATTCTTCCTCAAGTTCGCTTACGAGCGCTACTGGATAGGCCCATGGGGCAGGATAGCTATTGCGGCCGTCGCGGGCATCGTCAGCTTGGCAATCGGCGAAATAACCCGACGGCGTGGCTATGAGATTGCGGCCAAGGGCACAACCGCACTTGGTTTTGCGATTCTATATGCGGCGGATTTTGCTGCGTACCGGCTATATGAACTGATTGGAACCATACCCGCCTTTGCTACGGCAATTTTAATAACCGCCACGGCTCTTGCTTACGCGGTCGTGCTTGATGAGGTCATTGTTGCTTTCCTTGCGCTGCTCGGCGGATTTCTCACGCCGGTGATTGTCTCGACCGGCGAGAATATGCCCGTGCCTTTATTCGGTTACGTGCTGGTTTTGAGCGCAGGCGCGATGCTGTGCGCCTATTGGCGGAAGTGGCGGGCGATAAACCTGCTCGCGTTTATGGGGACTTTTTTGCTCTATTCGGCCTGGTTTGAAAAGTTTTTCCGCTCGCAGCTCCACGGGACCGGCCCGCCGGAACAGATGGCAATTGCTTTGGGCTGGCTCGGCATTTTTTTCGGCATTTATCTCGTCCTGCCGCTTGTTTACGGGCTTGTCAATCGAATCAGTGCCCGACTGGATGACGTCTGTCTTGTCGTCATTAATGCTTTATGGACGTTTTACTACCTATGGACGATTTTATTCGAGAGGAATCAAACAGGACTTGCCTTGTGTTCGGCGGGATTGTCTGCGGCACATCTTGCGATGATGGGACTTGTCTTCATTCGCTGCCGCGAGGATAAACAACTCCGGCAGGCGCTTCTGGTGATTGGACTGGCGTTCCTGACTACGGCAATGCCGCTCTACTGGAAAATGAACGCCGCCATCATCGGCTGGACAATCGAAGGCGCGATTCTTGTTTTCATAGGTATCCGCTACCGCAGTATATTAACGCAAATCGGAGCAGCTATAGCACTGGGGCTTGCCTGCGGTAAGCTTGTATGGCAGCTTCCTATGCACACCGAGGCCTTTAGCCTTGTGTTGAATCCCGTCTTCGGTATATGGGTATTCGTGTCCGCCGTGATGTGGTTATGCCACTTGCCCTACAGAAGAAATACACAGTTAAACAACGATTTGACGAACATTATCGCACAGCTTTTCTACGAAGCAGCCGTCCTTACTCTATTTTGTGCGGCGACGCTCGAATGGGCCACCCACTGCAAGTATAATCTTGGGGTGGTGGGTTACAGTCCGGAGCTAATCAGGGGCCAGATAATTTTGTTCTCGGCGGGCGTTCTCGGATTTGTTGTCCGGCCGCTGTGCCCGCCAGGTGCATTGTCAAAAGTGTGGGCGGCGGGCCTGGCGGCGGTCGGCTCGTGCTTTATGGTAATTTTACACCCTGATGCGCACAGCCGGGGATTCTTCATCTTCGCTAACCCGACTTTTGCCGCGGCAGGCGTGCTTATTGCATCACTGTTTGTATCGGCTTATCTGCTGAATCGCCCTGTCCGGCGTAGCGTCAGCGAAGACGGAAGAAAAGCCGAAGAACCCGTAGGAAAATTCTTCGCCGTCGGCCTAACCGTGCTTGCGATATTTGTCTTGTGGGTTGTCTTGAGCGAAGAGATTTACGCGTTTTGGTATTGCCGAAACCTCTACGTCAGGCAAATAGATAACTGGCGGTTTATCTCGAATATGTGGATGTCGGTCGCCTGGGCGATTTACGGACTGGTTCTGCTTGTATTCGGTTTCTGGCGCAAACTAAAAATGCTGCGATACCTCGGCCTGAGCGTCTTTGGCATACTTCTGCTCAAGGTCTTCGCCATTGATATGAGTGCGGTGAGCACTATTTACAGAATTTTGGCCTTTCTGGCTACCGGCTTAACCCTGGTCGGCGTGTCGTATCTTTACCAGTTCCTAAAGAAAAAGGGCTTCTTCGAAACTATCCCGAAATAGAAACAGTGTGGCTGCAGGACTGATGGAATCGGCCTTTAATCGAATTTTGTTGCGATGGCGGAAAAATCTTATAATTATGAAGAAGATTTTATGCGACTTTTTCAACATCCCCGCTGTCCCTATTTATCCTGGCGAAGATAACGAGGATAACAAGATCGAATAGATGACCTACTATATTTCTTTAAAGCGGTTCTATTGAGTTGACGAGCCGTTTTTATCTTTTTCTTATTGTGACAGCACACCCGTACAGGTGGAGACTGTTGGCAGAAAATGCGGTTTACAGATGCAAAAGGCGGTTTCGCCTTAGGTTCTACGCAGTTTATAGGGTTGATAGCGTTAGAAATTGACTAAAAGGACTTGCAATCTCAGCGTTAATCTGGTAATTTAACACTACTGGAGAAGATAAGCTAAAGATTTATATATCACTAACTACTACCCAATAACAATGAACTTACCAAGCAGACGATTAAGCAACATTTTTTCTGTAAATTCTTTTTTCTTTTGAATCAGTAGATTCGTCTTCGTTCTCCATTTCCACATTCATATCCAAATATCTTTTGCCGGCAATCCAATCCTCGCTAATCTCCATCTCTATCGCACTGACTAATCGCAGCAGCGAAGTCTCATTGGGAAACAGCCT
>JBDRMP010000091.1:0-22839 GCA_043811995.1 Planctomycetota bacterium | reverse complement strand
GAAGAATCCATTCATTAAACATTGGCTCTCCTTTCCAAATGTTTCTTTTGCCAAGAAAAACATCGGAAGGATGAGCCATTTTTTATTATCAAATTGTTTTCAAAGAGCTAAAATAAACCTAATTTTCTTGGAAACTGCAGTTAATAAGTCAAACGATACTATCCTTATCATCGACCCCGGAACCGCGAAGCTTCTGGATGCAAATTACAAGGCCTGCATCACACTCGGCTACACGCGGGATGAATTTCGGAATATGACTGTAATGGATATAGAAGAAGTCATAACGAACAGTTCTGTCTGGGCCGAATACGCCGGAAAAATCAGGAACAACAAGTATGCAATCCTGCAGGGTCGGCACAAGCGCAAGAACGGCACCACCTTCCCCGTCGAGGTGAACGCCAACATCACCAACTGGGGCGGGAGGGACTATATTGTCGCTATAGCAAGAGACACCAGCGACCGCGAGTTCGCTCAGAACCGACTCAAAGAGAGCGAAACCAAGTTCAGAAAGATAGCTGAATGCGCAAAGGACGCTATCATAATGATGGGGCCAAAGGGAGAAATATCCTTTTGGAACCCGGCCGCGGAAAAGATATTCGGTTATCCTCACAGCGAGGCAATCGGAAAAGACCTTCATACACTGCTGGCCCCCGAACGATTCCGCGACGCCTATCAAAAGGGCTTTTCCTCCTTCCATAAAACAGGCAAAGGCAATGCCGTAGGTAAAACGCTTAAACTGGCTGCAATTAGAAAAAACGGACGAGAATTCAATATAGAACTATCGGTCAGCCCTGTCCAGTTGAACGGCGAATGGTATGCCATCGGCATCGTCCGAGACGTCTCGGAGAGAAAAGATACAGCGGACGACTGGTCAAATCAGGGTAAGGCGACGGAGATAACAACCGAGTCGATGACCTGATTACCGCCGTAGTATTTATAACTGCCATACAAGCATATCTTAGAACACATTTCAGATAGAGATGCCAAGAGAAAATCGAAGCTGCCTGCGTCTGGACATGTCCTATTGCAGCCGGCCGCATCCACCGCTATCATAGCTCGAAATGTCCGCAAAATCCCGAAAAAATGACGCCGCGGAGGTCGCCGTAAACAAAAAGGCCTTCCACAACTTCGAGATAGAAGACCGGCTCGAAGCAGGAATGGAGCTTTTAGGCAGCGAAGTCAAGTCGCTGCGATTCGGCCAGGCGGACCTTACCGGCTCATACGCGCGAGTCGTAAACGGCCAGTGCTGGCTGGTGGGCGCCAAAATTGCCCAGTATCAGCAGGCAGGATTAACAGGCCACAACCCGACCCGCAAAAGAAAACTGCTCCTGCACAAACACGAAATTCGCAAAATATACATCAAATTAGAACAACGCGGTTATACTCTTGTGCCTTTGCGAATTTATTTCAGCAACAAAGGCATCGCAAAAGTCGAACTGGCCCTTGCCAGAGGCAAAAGAAAATACGATAAACGTCAGGCAATAACCGAACGCGAGCAGAAAAAAGACGTCGAAAAACGAATGAAAAAATACCGTCGCTGAAAATCAGGAGCGCAAAACTATGGCCGAAGAAAAGAAAGACGAAAAGAAGATAATAGTGGATGAGGACTGGAAACAGCAGGCCGAAAAGGAAAAAGAGGTGCTGGCCGCCAAGGAAGAGGCCGAAAAACAAAAAGCGGGACAGGAAAAACGCCGCGGCCCGATGCCTAAAGGCGACTTCGCGGGGCTTGTCAGTATGCTTTTCACCCAGACGCTCTTTTCACTGGGTTTCATCCAGGTCAAGGAGGACGAGAAACGTGAGCCGGACCTTCTTCTGGCAAAATACAATATCGATATACTGGAGATGCTCGAAGAAAAAACCAAAGGCAACTTGACCGACGACGAGCAGAAAGCCCTTGTCCAGACGCTCAGCGAGCTGCGTATGGCATACGTTAAGGTCGCCGATGCCGTCCCGAACAAAAAGCAACCGGATTAAAAAGGATTGACGCCAGTGACCATATTGGACCAGATTATCGCCGACAAAAGAATAGAAGTCGAACGACGCCGCAAAGAACGTCCGCTCGATGAGCTTAAAGAGCAGGTAACGCTGCTGGGTAAGTGCCGTAATTTCTACAAGGCCGTAACAAAGACCAGCGAGCGAGGCCTCAACGTCATCGCTGAAATCAAAAAGGCCTCGCCATCCGCAGGCGTTATCTGCAGGGATTTTGCGCCCGTGACAATCGCAAAAACATACGAGAAATGCGGTGCGGATGCCATAAGCGTTCTGACCGACGAAAAATATTTTCAGGGCAAGCTCGAATACATCGACCAGTTAAAACACGCAGTGGGCCTGCCTATCCTGCGAAAGGATTTTATAATAGACGTATGGCAGGTTTACGAATCGCGCGTCGCCGGCGCCGATGCCATACTGCTTATTGCCGAGGCGCTTAAGCCGGCGGAGCTTATCGACCTGCTGATTGCCGCCGCTGAGCTGACGTTGACCGTTCTGCTCGAAGTCCACGATGCCGATACGCTGTTGACCGTGCGAAGTATGATTGGCTTTCCCAGGGCCGGCTATAACGTCCTCGGCATCAACAACCGCGACCTGGCGACAATGAAAGTTGACATAAATACAACCTGTCGGCTGGCGGGCCTGCTGGATAAAAAGATACCGCTGGTCGCGGAAAGCGGCATAAAAACCAGAGCCGACGTTGAAAAACTAAAAAAAGCGGGCGTCAGCGCCGTTCTCATCGGACAGTCGCTGTGCGAAAGCCCCGACATAAAAGCGAAATTTTCAGAATTATTCGATTAATCGCTCAGACGAGGGAACAAGTATGAACAATATTCTGCTTTTGGCAATCGGTCTTGTGGCTGGAATACTCAGCGGCCTGCTCGGTATCGGCGGCGGTATCATTATGGTACCCGCCCTTATTTTTCTGCTGGGCTTCTCTCAGCATTCCGCACAGGGAACAACGCTGGCTATGATGGTCCCGCCAATCGGTCTTCTGGCTGCCTGGTGGTATTATTCCAAAGGTTATGTCGATATCAAAGTAGCCGGCCTGATGTGCATCGGGTTTTTTATTGGAGGCCTGCTCGGTGCCAAATTCGCTTCTGCCATCCCTGATTTAATACTCAAGCGAATCTTCGGCGTCGCCCTGATGTTAATCTCCGTCAAAATGATTTTCGGAAAGTGACTCCCGCAATTGTTGCGGGAGTCATTGCGAGTCCCGATGTCGTTTTTTCGGGACGAAGCAATCTATTTAAGCTGTGGCGTTTTGAGATTGCTTCGTCGCCCCAAACAACGGGGGCTCCTCGCAATGACAGTGGCGCGTATTTTGTCATTGCGAGCTTTACCCGCCTTTGGCGGGGAAGCGAAGCAATCTCAACCAATGGCTTCTTCGAATAAGTCTTTCCATTCGGGGTTAATAGAATTTATCAACTCTTCTTTTTTCTGTCTGGAACCCGCTTTGATTCTCTTTTCTGCGGCAATCGCGTCAACCGCTTTATCGAATCTCTCGTAGAAAACAAGTTTTCTGATTTTATATTTGGCGGTAAATCCTGACCCTTGACCTGCTTTATGTTTCCATATCCTCTGACGGAGATTATTTGTCATACCCGTGTAGAGCACAGTGTTTGCCCTGTTGGTCATAATATAGACCCAATAATCACGCATTACTATCTGGAACTCTTGAGATTGCTTCGTCGTCCCGACAAGTCGGGACTCCTCGCAATGACATTGACGCGTGATATGTCATCGCGAAATACCGTCGATCGCTCTTTCGATATCGCATTTTTTTATGACGAGATTTATGTAATCGGCGGGTGAGCGGTGATTGGGGAAAACAGCTTCGCCGTCTCATCGTTCACCAGTACCCATAAACTATATATGCCGATAGCTGTTCCTATGGGAATGCAAAACAGCTCAGGGACAGCTAATATTATAATCAATATCCTTGCCCAGTTCTTTCGCTTCAAAAGCCCAAACCCGCCGATAATCGCAGGCAACGACCACGTGGTGAGCAATAGCGCCACAAAGAAGCCGATAAATAAAAGTATGGCTGCGGGCGTCTCGTCCCCTGTAAGTATCGCGATTCCCGCAAAGAGAACAAAAATAAACCCGGCCGCGAGGATTTTAATAACCCCAAGGCCTATGTAAATCGCTCCAACAAAAGTTATGTGCTTGTCCATAAAATCTCCTTTCTTTCTGACTTCACATCTTTACCCTTTACTTTCTACCTGCTGCCTTTTGTATTTTCGCCCATTCGTCGCGGAGGGTGACTGTGCGGTTGAAGACCAGCTTGCCGGCGGAACTATCCCGGTCAACACAGAAATAACCTAATCGCTCAAACTGATACCCGCTAAGCGGCTTGGCGTCCTTCAACGACGGCTCAACGAGAGAATCGCTCAAAACCTCAAGCGATTTGGGATTCAGGTTGGCAGTAAAATCCTGTCCTTCCGGCACGTCGTCGGGATTTTCTCTGGTAAACAGGGTGTCATACAGCCGAACCTCAGCAGGTATCGCCTCTTTGGCTGATAGCCAGTGAATCGTTGATTTGACCTTTCTGCCGTCAGGGGCGTTGCCGCCTTTTGTGGCAGGGTCGTAGGTACAGTGAAGCTCGATGACATTTCCATCTTCATCTTTCACTGCGTTGACGCACTTGATAAAATACGCGTATCGCAGGCGAACCTCCCTGCCGGGTGCGAGGCGATAGAACTTGGCAGGTGGATTTTCCATAAAATCATCCCGCTCGATACAAAGCTCTCGACCAAAAGGCACTTTTCTTGTGCCGGCCGACGGGGCTTCGGGATTATTTATCGCGTCCAACTGCTCAACCTGGCCTTGCGGGTAATTATCAATAATAACCTTCAATGGCCGCAGGACTGCCATAACACGCGGACTGGTTTTATTCAAATCCTCACGCAGGCAATGCTCCAGCAACGCCATATCAATCGTGCTGTTGAATTTGTTGACGCCTATCACCGCGCAAAAATTGCGAATCGCCTCAGGCGAATAGCCCCGCCGGCGCAGGCCGCATAGCGTGGGCATACGCGGGTCGTCCCAGCCGGTGACGTATTTATCCTGTACTAATTTCAATAGTTTCCGCTTGCTCATAACCGTAAATGTCAGATTCAACCGGGCAAACTCAATCTGCTGAGGGTGATAAATCTCGAGCGCGTCGAGATACCAGTCATACAAAGGCCGATGATTTTCAAATTCGAGTGTGCAAATCGAATGCGTAACTTTTTCAATCGAATCCTCCAGCCCGTGTGCCCAGTCGTAAGTCGGGTATATGCACCACTTGTCGCCCGTTCGATGATGGCTTGCGTGCAGAATTCGATACATAATCGGGTCCCGCATATTCAAATTCGGATGCGCCATATCAATTTTCGCCCGCAATGTCTTCGAGCCATCAGGAAACTCCCCTGCTTTCATCCGGGTAAATAAGTCGAGGTTCTCTTCAACGCTCCGGTCGCGATACGGGCCATTTTTGCCCGGCCTTGTAAGAGTCCCGCGATATTGTGTTACCTCATCAGCCGTAAGGTCGCAGACGTATGCCCTGCCTTTTTTAACAAGGTCAACCGCCCAGTTATACATCTGTTCGAAATAATCAGACGCGTAAAAAACTTTGCCGTCCTTGTTCCAGCCCAGCCAGCGAACGTCTGCGACAATCGAATCGACGTATTCCTGCTCTTCCTTTTCCGGGTTGGTATCGTCAAATCGAAGGTTGCATTTGCCGTTAAAATCGGCGGCGATTCCGAAATTCAGACAGATGCTTTTTGCGTGGCCGATGTGCAGATAGCCGTTGGGCTCAGGCGGAAACCGCGTATGAACCCGCCCCTGCCATTTGCCCGTCTTGCAATCCTCGGCTACTATATCCCGTATAAAATCCCGCCTAACTTCCTTCTCGTTATTTTGATTGTCCGCAGCCATTACAACTCCCCGTATTTATGGTTGATTTCGAAACAAGAGGCATTGGTAAACAAGAAATCTATCAGATTCTACCTCGCCTGTCCAGTTTTGCCATCGTCCTATATTTTTGGTATAATTTCTTTTTTCATTAAGCAGGAGAAAACAGATGAGCATCTTATCGTCGATTGGCAATACGCCGCTTGTAGAGCTGAAACGGGTCAACCCAAATCCCAAAGTGCGCCTTATGGCCAAGCTCGAAGGCAATAACCCCGCCGGCTCGGTCAAGGACAGGGCCGCATATTATATGATTACAAAGGCCGAACAGGATGGCTCGCTGACTAAAGATAAGACCATTCTCGAACCGACCTCCGGCAACACGGGTATCGCCCTTGCGATGATTGGCGCGGCAAAGGGTTATAAGGTCAAACTGACGCTGCCCGCCTGCGTCAGCAGCGAACGCAGACACATCCTGGAGGCCTTCGGCGCCGAAGTGATAATGACTCCCGCCAACGAAGGCACCGATGGCGCTATCCGCCTGGCCCACAAAATCGTCGAAAAAGAACCAGACAAGTACTTTATGCCCAACCAGTTCGCTAATCCGAATAATCCCTTGGCCCATTACGAAACCACAGGCCCTGAAATCTACAAACAATCAGGAGGCCAAGTCGATTTCTTCGTCGCCGGTATGGGCACAACGGGAACACTTATGGGCATCGCCCGCTACCTTCACGAAAAAATCAAAGGCGTTAAAGTCGTCGGAATCGAACCCACCCCGCACCATACAATCCAGGGCCTCAAAAATATGACCGAATCGATTGTGCCGGAAATTTACAAGCGCGAAAAACTCGACGACGTTATGATAATGGAGGACGACACCGCGTATGAAATGACCCGTCGATTGGCCGCCGAAGAGGGCATCTTTGTCGGCATATCGAGCGGTGCAGCCGTAGCAGGCGCAGCCCGTATCGCAAAGGATATGAAATCCGGCACCGTCGTTACTATTCTACCCGACCGTGGCGACCGGTATCTTTCCACGATGCTGTTCCGCGCCGCCTGTGCCAAATGCCCGCCATAACTCGTCCTCCCCGGCAGGTAAACATCGCTGCTTTTTTACCCATTTTAACGTCCTGGGAATGTTAAGATGTCGTTTGATACTGCAGCCGGTAACTGATATAATTCGTGCATCGGCCTATGGCCAAGAAAGGAAGGATGATATGCGCAACAGTATCGTATCGGCAATAGTTATTATCACATTAGCGGCTGCCTGTGTGCAGGCGGCTGAGCCGATTGGCTGGTGGAAACTCGATGAGAAAGAAGGAACAGTTGCAAAAGATTCGAGCGGCAACGGATTCGACGCGACAGTGGAGCTTGGCGAAGGAAATGATATATGGGCGGCAGGCGAAGGATACGACGGCAACTGCTGCGCAAAATTCACTGCCAAACAATACATCTTAATACCTGACGGGGTGTGGGGCAAGGTTAAGGAGCAATTCAGCATTGCTTTCTGGGTAAACCAGGACCCCAATAATCCTCCCGACGCCGAAAAATGGCCCGGGCCGTGGGGATGCGCATCGGCCGAGGGATTGTCTTACCCTGCACCAAACTGGCTGCCGCTGCGGGCGTTTTTACCTACGCCGGAAGGCAATATTGATTTAGGCAAGGACGAAGAAAACCTGTTCTGGGCCCCCGGCGACACAACTGATTACGCCGGAAAATGGAACCACTACGTGTTCATCAAGGATGCCAACGATGATACGCTGGTTTTATATCACAACGGCGATCTGGTAGCGCAGAGATACGACGCGACTGAGCCGATGCCGAAAGTTACAAATTTCATCATTGGCGGCAGGAACTACCCGAACGCGGACTGGAACGGCAAAATTGACGATTTCAGGATTTACAACTGTGCCCTGTCGCAGGAAGACGCGGAAAAATTGTTCAAGAGCAAACCGGCAAAATAAAACCTGACGAGACGAGCACGCGGGGAGAAAACTTCAGGGATGGTTTTCTATGACCGCGATAATAAGCAGGCCTGACACACAGCGAAAGCTGGAGATACTCAGCGCTGATGCGCAATACGATTTGGCGTGCGCGTGCGGAACGGCCGACGACGGCCACCGCAGGCGAGGCGCTCAGGATAAGTGGGTTTATCCCGTAACATTGCCAAACGGCGGGACGAGCGTTCTTTTCAAGACGTTGATTTCCAACGTATGCAGCAACGACTGCAGATATTGTCCCTTACGGGCCGACCAGGACGTCCGGCGATGCACGCTAAGCGAAGAGGAGACCGTAAATACCTTTCTGGATTACTTTAACAGGCGGGAGGTGTTCGGTTTGTTCCTCAGCTCCGGCGTTCTGGGCACGCCGGATGCGACGATGGAACGGCTGAATCGCGTGGTGAGGATACTGCGGTATCGGCGAGGGTATAAGGGCTATATTCATTTGAAGGTCATCCCCGGAGCAAGCGCCAACGCGATAGAGGAGGCGGTTTCACTATCAACGGCGGTATCGCTGAATATCGAGACGCCCGGGGCCAAACACCTGGCGAAGCTGTCGGGCAAGAAGCGGTTTATCGAAGATATCGTTGAGCCGATTAAATTGATAAGCCGGCTGACCGGGCGGGGCAATAGATACGCGAGGGTCAGGCAGACGACGCAGTTTGTCGTGGGGGCGGCGGACGAGAGCGATTCGGAAATCGTGAAGTATATGTGGGGGCTTTACGACCGGCTCAACCTTAAAAGGATTTATTTCAGCGCGTATCAGAAGGGGCTTGGCGATAAGTCGATAGACAAACAGACGCAGCCGAACGATGTATTAACGCGGGAACATCGGCTGTATCAGGTCGATTTTTTGATGCGCAAATACGGCTTTGCGGAGTCGGACATCTGTTTCGATGAGACGGGCAATCTGTCGCTCAAGGCAGACCCGAAGGAGTCCTGGGCCAAACGGCATCCGGAGTATTTCCCTGTAGATGTGAACAAGGCGTCGAAATACGAGCTTTTGCGTGTGCCCGGCCTTGGGGTGGTTACGGTTGAGCGGATTTTGGAACGGCGAAAGACAGGCAGAATCAGGGACATCGAAGATATCGGCAAACTCAATGCACGCTTAAACAAGGCAAATCAGTATCTCGTTTTCTGACTTAGAGTACCTAACAAAACTAAAGTCATTGCGAGCGAAGCGAAGCAATCTCAAACGTTTGATATTGAGAGATTGCTTCGTCGTCCCGATACACGCAGCGAAGCGACGAGCCCGTTTCGGAAATCGGGACTCCTCGCAATGACAAAAAAACCGAGGTTTTGTTAGACGCTCTTATATAAATGCGTGCCACAGACAGGATAGTTTATTCGAACTGGATATCGTCGAGGACGAGCTGGACGGAGCTGTTGCCGTTGAAGGAATCGATTGCAGCGTGGTAGGCGATATTGAAACAGTCGCGTTCGAGGAGTTTTTTTTCGAGGGAACCCATACGAAAGCCGATGCAGCGGATTGAATTGGTGTGGTCGGTGACAGCAAGCTGGAGGTGGTCGGCGTTGGTCCCGACCCTGCGGGGCGGCGAGCAGAGGCGGACGGCCTTTGTCGCGAAGAGTGGCTCGGGGTTACCCTGGCCGAACGGGCCGAGAAGCTGTAATTCGCTGACGGATTCGTAGCTAAACGAAGACAAGGGAACGAGTGCGTCGATATGCAATTTGGGGGTGCGTTGCTCTTCGGATAGGTGGTTACGGGCGTAATCTTCGATTGCTTCGGCGAATTGCTGGATATT
The DNA here is from genome assembly GCA_043811995.1 of Planctomycetota bacterium. Taxonomy (GTDB): domain Bacteria; phylum Planctomycetota; class Phycisphaerae; order Sedimentisphaerales; family Anaerobacaceae; genus Fen-1362. The sequence continues at coordinate 13,190 of JBDRMP010000091.1, read as the reverse complement.
TTCAGGCAGGACAGTTACGCCTGCGGCCATTTTGTGGCCTCCGAAGGCGACGAGGTGTTTGGAGCAGCTTGAGATTGCGGCGAGGATATCGAAGCCGGGGACGGAACGTGCGGAGCCCTGAGCGGGGTTTGAGCCGGAGTTTATCACAATTGCCGGCCGGAAGAATTTATCGACTATTCTGGAGGCAACGATACCAACGACGCCTGAGTGCCAGGTGGTATCAGCCAGGACGATGGTTTTTCTGTCGGGGTTATCGAGGCCTGATTTAGCGATGAGCTGGCAGGCGTGGTTAAAGATTTTCCGTTCGAACCGCTGACGCTGGGCATTCTGGCTTTTGAGATATTCGGCGATTTGCATAGCGTGAGGGAGAGACGTTGAGGTGAACAATTCGACGGCCAGGCGTGCGTGGCCTATTCTGCCGGCGGCGTTTAGCATAGGGGCGAGGCGAAAGCCGATGTGGTAGCTATCCAGACCTTTACCGGTAAGGTCGGCGGAATCGATGAGGGCGGTAAGGCCCGGCAATTTGGAATCGGAAAGCAAGCTCAGGCCGAAGCTTGTAAGCGTCCTGTTTTCGCCCCGCAGGTCCATAACGTCGGCGATAGTGCCCATAGCAGCTAAAGAGGTGGCGTTGAGCATAAAATCGCGTATGTGGGGGCTAAGTTTTGCGCCTGTTTTGAAAAGGTCGGCGACGGCCCAGCCCAGTTTGAAGGCGACTAATGACCCTGAGGAATCGGGATTTGGATACGACTTATCAAGAGCGGGATGAACAATGGCAACAGCGGGCGGAAGCGTATCGGCAAATTGGTGATGGTCGGAGATAATCAAATCAAGCCCGAGCTTTTGGGCAAGCTCGCAGGCGGCCTGGGCGGTTATGCCGCAATCTACAGTGATGAGCAGCCGCGTGCCGGCTTTAGCAATTGATTCGACGGCTTCAATATTGAGACCATAGCCCTCGTCGATACGGTGCGGGATGTAATAATCGACGTTTGCGCCGAGCAGCGTAAGGATTTGCCAGAGGATGGCGACGCCGGTGATGCCGTCAACGTCGTAATCGCCGTAGAGCGTGATTTTTTGTTTTTGAGCGAGGGCCTCTCTGATTCTTTGTGCGGCGAGTTTGACGCCCGGGAGCAATTCGGGGCTGATGAGGTCGGTAAGCTTGGGTCTGAGAAACGCTGAGGCGGACTGCACGTCGGCAACGCCACGGTTTATGAGCAATTGTGCCACAAGAGGCGATACCTTGAGCGATTTAGCAAGCTCCCCGGCGCGGGCATCGGAAGGAGTAATAATCCAGGTCTTTTCGGAGAAGCGCCTGTGCCTGTTGGTCCTATGAAGCCGCTCACAGGTCTGATGTTTCGTTTGCATCCGTGCAGAGGTTCGCATTCGCGCCAGTCCTTAATTGTCCGCCGAAGCATCAGCTTCGGCGAGACCTCGCCATTTGGCGGGCCCGCCAAATGGCGGGTTCGCTGAATATATGTTGCAAAAGATTTTTATATCAAAACGACCGCCGAAAATCAAGGAGAAACCATTGGCAGGTTTCAGCAGCAACCATCAAACGGGTCTTTTGGGCTGCGGTTTTATATCGGTCAGGTCTGCTATGCGGACGGGTTTTGCGGTATCGATACTATTGCGAGCGGCGATTCCGATAAGAACCGACATAGCGCCATCGCGGGAGCCGGCGGCCTGTTTGAGGGGGTCGGGCAATGACGGGTCTTTGAAGATTTTGGCTTTGAGCCGGGCATCGCCGCCGCCGTGACCGCCTTCGGCGTGCGGGACGTTGATAATCTTCGATTGGCCGAAGTTGCGGGTGAGACGAATTTCATCGTTGGGCGGCTCGGTCCAGGGCTGACGTTCCTTTATCCAGGTCTCAAGCCGGCCTTTTGTGCCGTTGAAGGCGATGCGGTAGCCCTCGTAAGGAGAGTAGGTGGTGAGTGAATAGCTGACTTGCACGTTGTTGGCGTATTTTATCTGGACGGCCATTTTATCGAATATGTCGATGTCCTCCTTCCAGACACAGCCGTCGCGCAGATAGCCGTCGTATTGCTCGTTTTCGACGTATAACTGCATCAATTTTTTATCTTTGGTAATGTCCCAGAAGAACAGGCATTTATCCTTGTGGGGACAGCCGCGGCAGTTGGTATGTCGAAACTCGTGATTTTTACCGTAGAATTCGAGTGCGCCGTATGCGAAGACCTCAACGGGGTCGGAGTCGAGCCACCAGTTCAGCAGGTCAAAGTGATGCGTGGCCTTGTGAACAAGCAGCGAGCCGCTTTTACTCCGCAAGCGATGCCACCGGCGAAAGTAATCGGCGCCGTGTGATGTATCGAGATACCAGTGGAAGTCGGCGATTGTGACTGTGCCGATTTCACCTGCATCGAGCAATTCCTTAAGCTTTGCGCGGTGCGGGTTATAACGGTAATTGAATGTGACGGTGCAGTTTCTGCCTGTCTTTTTTTCGGCGTCGAGGATTGCCCGGCATTTATACTCGTCGGTGGTCATTGGTTTTTCGGTGATGATGTCGCAGCCGGCCTGCATACTTTTGATGATGTATTGGTCGTGATAGGCATCGACGGTGGTGACGATGATTTTGTCGGGTTTCGTCTCTGTGAGCATTTTATCGAAGTCGGTGTAAGTCGGGCAGGTTGCACCGATATATTTTTTGGCAAATTCCACACGTCCCTGATTGGGGTCACAAAGACCGACATACTCGACTTTGTCAGCGTAATCGTCGAGGACGTCTTTTCCCCACATATCAATTGCCCTGATGCCAGTGCCTATGACGGCGAGTCGGGCCTTTTTGGGGGAGGATTGCTGAGCGAATGTCGAACCAATCGGCTCGGCGAATACCGCCGAAAGACCGGCAGCCCCGGTCGTCCTTAAAAACATCCTTCGATTCATATTTTTTTTGTTGCTCATATAAAACCTCTCTTTGGAAATATTCTGAATTTAAGCGCGCATATAGAGGCCGCCGTTGACTGCGATGTATTCGCCTGTGATGAAGCCGGCGGCTTCGGGACTTGCCAGAAACAGGATTGCCTTTGCAATATCTTCAGCCGTGCCGTTTCTGCCGAGAGGGGTTTCTTTTGCGACTTTAGCCCGTCGTTGCGGGGAACTGTAACGCTGGTGGAACCGGGTTTCAATCAGGCCGGGGATGACAGAGTTAACGCGGATGCCGTATTTTGCGAATTCTTTTGCCATAGCGATAGTTTCAGTGGCAACGGCTGCTTTTGCCCCGGCGTAGATTCCCGAGCCATTTCCCCCGCCGTAATGGCCTGCGAGGGAACCAATGTTGATGATGCAGCCCTTGCTTTTTTTGAGCCAGGGTAAAGCCGCCTGTGTGACAAAAAAGACGGAACGGACGTTCGTCTGGTAGATATCGTCGTGGTAGGCGACCGTTGCGGTTTCGAAGGACCGGCGGTCGATGAGGTCGCCTGCGTTATTAACGAGGACGTTGATACTGCCGGCGGCTCTGGCAAACTGCGAGACCATTTTTTTGACCTGACTTTGGCTGCGGACGTCGGCTCTGAGGAGTATGCCGTCGCTGAATTTTTTGACCTGTTCGAGAGTGTCGAGGCCCCCCTGTCTTGTTCGGAAATAATGGACGCCGACGAAACAGCCCTGTTTGGCGAACTCAACGGCCGTGGCGGCGCCGATTCCCGAACTTGAGCCGGTTACTAAAACCTTTTTACCTTTTAGGTCTTCGTAAATCATTTTGACTCACCTAAGGTCTGTCTTTGGAATCTGGTTCAAAAACAAGAAGCAGTGATTTGAGCGGTTCGAGATGGATATCGAGTTCGTTTTTTTTGTCGCCATAAGGAAATATGCCTCGCTCGCCGGTCTCGATATCCCAGGCGACGGAAGTTTTTCCGGCGGTATTGAACTTCGCGTTGAAAGAGACCTCTTCGGTACTATTGGTGTTAGTGAAAAAGAAAATGTCTCGATTATCGGCAACGTAGTGGACAAAAAGCAGATTATCGCTCGCGGGTGAAATTTTTACAGTTGGCAGGATTCCGAGTTTTGCAGGTATCTCTGCGGCCCAGGTGGTAAGATTATCTTTGTCTTTTTGCGGCGGAAGAATTACAAGGGCCCTGTCCTGATATTCTTTTTCGATGTGCTCCATAGTAATCTGAATGGGGATAGTCCGCTGGAGGAGGTCTTTGAAACCGGGCGAGGTATTCGGGTATCCGCTGATAAAAGCGATTTTACCTCCTGCCTTGGCGAAGAACCGCAGTGTCTTGGCTGGCGCAAATTCGATTGAGCAGACGTCGGGAACGATAACTGCGTCCCATGTTTGTGAGCCGAAGTGAAGCTTGCCGTCATCATAAGTTGCCCGCGAGAGGACTTGCTCACTAATATAATCAGTGGCATACCCGTTGTGGTTGAGTGCTTGCCGCAGCGGGACCAAATACCAGATATAATCCTCGCATCGGGCCCTATAGAGTCCGCAGTCACTCCAGATATCAACGGTCGGCAAAAGAACAGCAATTTGAGACCGGCGCGTGGAGTTTTGGAACAGGTAGGACAATCTCGCATTGCCGCCGGCAAATATGGGGTCGTCGCCGATGGGCATATCGGAAAACACAGCATTGGCGTCAGCGACAGCTTTCAGAACAAGAAGCGTATTGACATCGGTGACACTGAGGCGGGATTCAGCACCATTATCCCGACACCAGTTGTGGAACGTCTGAACAAAATTCTCGTTGAATAGCTCGGCAAAGGTCAGGCAGAAGTCGTAACGAATCCTGCGAGCAGTATCATAAAAACGTGTCCTTTCCTTTGGCAACGTATCATCGAGAACCACGGGCAGGTAAGGGAGAACATCGTATTTTCGGCGATTGAGGAATTGCTGGGCGAAATCGCCTGTCCAGTTGGCGCCGAACAAATCAATATTTTCACAGGATATCGCGTGAATGGAATCGCCGAGCTTGCTCCCGAAAGCAGAACTGAGTTTGGCAGTGATATTTTTGAAGTATTTCTCAACGGCCTGCTTGTTGAGAACATCAAGAACAGGGACATCCGACGTGTAGCCGGGGGGACGGGCTGCAATTTCGTGCAGAACACCGACGTAAAAAATATGATTTCCGTCGGGGATATCGAAGGTGACCGGACCGTATGGATTAATTTTATCAGTCGGCCTGATACCGGGCTGGAAGCTTTTGAGACCCTGTGGAATGAGCCGGAGAAACATAAGGCGGCGTTTTGTCTCACGAGCAACAGCCCTCGTTTCATCCGGGAAATTAACAAGCTCACTTAAGGTGGTTTCATAGGTCGTTGGGCCTGAGACAGTTTCCTTGCCGAGCGTAATTATCTGGCTGCGTTCGCCGGGCTGCAGGTTTGGGGCGGCAAGGATTGAGCCGAGGGCCAAATCGACAAGCAGCCCGCGTTTTTTTGCGGCATCGGCGGCGAATTTGAGCATACGGGCGTCTGTATTTTCAATGGGGTATATCTCGACGCCGCCAAAACCTTCTTTTTTGAAAGCGTCAATACGATTAAGAATTTCCTTTTCAGTCGGACTGCCGGCATCCCAGCACCAGCGTGCTAACGGCCTTGCGGACTCCGGTGGATTTCTGAAACCGTCGTAAAGTTTGTCTGCCGAAGATACGCCGCAACCCGAACAAATCACCGCAAGAAACAAAATCATGAATTTAAAAATTCTCATATTACAAAAACACTCCTCGTTCAGGGGACAATCCAGGATTTTATCCGGGATTGTCTCGTTCACTTTGTATTTGGTCCAGTTGCATAGAGTAACGGTCCAATTTTCTTTGGCCTTCGTCGAACTGGGAGTAGGCGTTTCGCAGGTGTTTGCCGAGGACGTCCCAGGTGGCGGTAAAATCGGTCAGTGAGCCGGTCAGCGTTTTTAGATTCTGGCGTATTTCGGCTGCCTGTTTTTCGATTTGCAATCCGTGAAGCCCCATTGCGACGGTCATCAGGTAGGCGTAAAGCAGGTTCGGCGAAACGGGAACGACCTTTTTGTCGAGAGCATACTGAAGAATGTTTTTCGTGTCGTCGGGGTATTGGATAATCACTTCGTAATAAACGTTTTCAGCGGGTATATACATCAGGGCGAAATCGACTGTGCCTTCGGAGGGCCTGATATAGCTTGCGGCGATTTTGTCGATGTGTTTTATTACGTCGCCCTGGAACTGTCTTCGCAGCTTTGACTTTGCTTCGTCTGACTCGGCTTTCAGAAGCAGCTCAAAATTCGAGAGTGGAAATTTTGCGTCGATGGGAACACTGTAATCGGCCAGCGCAACGAGGGCATCGACCTTTTGGTTGTCTTTGAAACCATACTGAAGCTGGTAGCTGCCCTGAGGAAGGATTTGCGAAAGCAGGTTGTCGAGAGACCATTCGCCAAGCCCGCCCCGCAGTTTGGGGCTGGCCAGGATTTCCTGCAGGCGCTTCACCTCGTCGCCTACCTTTTGCATCTGCGAGCTTGCTGTGATGACCTGGCCGATTTGGCCGTGGAGGCGATTTAGCGTCTCGACGCTGGATTGCAAATTTTTGGCGACGGAATCCTGGCCTTTTTGAAGGGAATCCTGCAAGGCAGTGCGAGTGTTATCAGATGAAGTTCGGACGGCCTCAAGCTGCTGCTGCAAAGAGGCAACGGAAGAAACCTGCTGGGCAAGTTTGTCCCTTGTGCCAAAGACAAGCAAAAATACCAGTATCAGCAGCAGAATAAGCAAGACAACAGCTACAATCAGCAGAACAGTTTCCATAATCAGACCCTCAATAGAATGGAGGTATTATAGGAATTGGCGAGGCGAACGTCAAAAGGAACGTCTAACAGGAAAAAATCAGGCCGCGGCGGGTTCGGTTGCGTAATGGTCGAAGTTGACGGAGATTTTCTTGCTGACGCCCTGGGTCTGCATAGTGATGCCGTAAAGCATATCTGCGGAGCTCATCGTTCGCTTGGAGTGCGTGATGACGATGAACTGGGAGTCCTTCTGAAACTCCTTGAGGAGCATATCGAACCGCTCGTTGTTGGCTTCGTCGAGTGCGGCGTCAACCTCGTCGAGGAAGCAGAATGGTGATGGTTTGGCCTTGAAGACGGCAAACAATAGCGCTATGGCGGTCATTGCCTTTTCGCCGCCTGATAACAGCGATATGCTTCTGGTCTCCTTACCGGGCGGTTTTGCGATTATTTCGATACCGGCGTCGAGGATATCGATTTCAGGTCCTTCTTCGAGAATGACGTCGGCCTTTCCCCCGCCGAAGAGCTTGCGGAAAATTTGCTGGAAATGGCCTCGGACCAGCTCGAACGTCTGGGCAAATTTTTCCCTGCTGATTTTGTTGAGACGATTGATAAGTTGTTGAAGCTGGCCCTTGCTCGAATTTAAGTCCTCGACCTGGGTCGAAAGGAAGCTGTGTCGCTGTTCGAGGTCGTCCTGCTCCTGGATGGCGTCCAAGTTGACGTTGCCCAGGCGTTCGATTTTGCCGCGAAGGTCCGCGATTTCCTCACGGATTTTTCCCCAGTCAATAGCGATATCCTTGTAGCTGGCGTAGGCGGCCAACAAATCGAGCCCAAGCTCGTCGCGGACCCTTGCGATAAGGTCCTGCTGCCGGACGTCGAGCTGACCAAGCTCGATTTTAATCTCGTTTATCTGCTGCTCCACATGGCTCAACTGTGTGCGTTTGTCGCGAAGAAGCTGTTCGTTACTTTTCTGTTCGGAGATAAGCTCTTCTATTTGTTCGTGCAGTTGCGTGCTGTCATGCTGCCTGGTGTCTTTTTCGCCGAACAACTCGGAGACGGCTGACTCGGCGGCGAGTATGTCGGATTGTGCCCCGGCTGCCTGTTCGGTGCAGTTTTTGATTTCGGATTCGGCGGCCGCAACGGCCCCCGCGTTGGCCGCAAGCTGCCCCTGCAGCGACTGGATGGTCTGTATCAGGGACTGCTTGTGCTCTTGTTTCTGACCAAGCGAAACCTTGAGGTCGGTAAGCTTGTTAACCAGCGTCTGCTGTTGCTCTTTAAGGCCGACATATTCGTTTTGCAACTGGCTGATGCGAGACGTGCGCTCGTTGTTGACGGTCTCAAGCTCCTGTAGTTTCTGCTGGGAGTCGTATTCTTTCTGAACGGACTGCGCTATCTGACTTTCGAGCAGGTCGATTTCTCCTGCGATGAGCGGCTGCTCTTCCCTGAGCCGTTTTATGCTCTCTTCGAGCGCTAACAGGCGGGAATCTATCTGGGTCCTTTCGGTATTCGCCTCATAAACGGCCGTGCGAAGGTCTTTGCACAGCTTCGCGAGGTGTTCGCCGGTGTGAATGGACCCGTCGATTTGGTTCTCCAGCGCATTTATCTCGGTTTCGATATTGGCGATGGTGTCTTGAAGCTGGCGCAGACGGCTTTTGCGCGAGATAAGTCCTGCGGCCCGGCCGAGCGGACCGAGCTTGACAAAACCATCCCCGGAGACAAACTCGCCTTTGAGCGTGACAAATTTGTAATCGCCGCCGAGTTGTTCAGCCAGCGGGATTGCCGCGTCTATTGAGTCAACTATGAGCGTCTGACCTAATAGCGACCAGACAAGCGGGGCGTGCTGCGGCTGGTAATTGACGAACTCGACGAGCCGGCCTTTCACACCGGCGAGCGTCGAAAGGTCAACAGTATTTACAAATGGCTCGATTCTGTCGGCGCTTATGAAGTGGACCCGGCCATCGAGATTATCGACGTCGCTCTTGCCGGCGATGAGTTTGACAGTGGAGTTGACGACTACGGCATCGGTCTTGTCCTCCAACGCCGCCTCGACAGCAGCGGCATAGTCGATGTGCGCCGTGATTATGTCCGCCAGAATCCCTTCGACGTAATCGAACCGGGACTGATTTTCGAGGATTCGTTTCGCTCCCGCCTTGACGCCTTCCCGACGGTTTTCCATATCGGTCAGGACTGCAAGCTCGCTTGCCAGGGCGCTTCTGGCCTCTTTGCTGTTGGAGAGCCGTTTTCTGTCTTCATCGATTCGGACTGCACACTGCTCGGATTCTTTCCGCTTGGCATCAAGATTTTTAGTCAGGTCGGCTAAAACATTTTCAATGTCCGCCAGACGCGCCTCGCACTGATGCTTTTCGGTAAAGAGTTTTTCGAGTTCGGCGCCGGCGACCTGCGCCCGGCCGGCAAGCCGGTCCTTCTGCGAGGAAAGATTAGTGCGATATACGGATATGCTTTGAAGCTCGTTATGAAGCTGGGCGGTGTGCCTGACAATATCGATTATACCTGATTTCTCGTCTTCAAGCTCGGCCTCGAGCGAGGTGCATCTGGCGTTAATATCGGCAATTTCGCGGCCGGTCTGCTCGATATCCAGGCCGCATTGTTCGAGGGACTTTTCATTTTCCTGCTGGGAAGCTCGGTATTTTTCAAGGTCGGCCGTGAAAATATTCTTCTGCTCGGCAAGCTGATACGCCCTGGCTACGGCCTCGGCCTTTCTCTGCTCAAGCTCTTTTATCCTGCTGCGCAGGAATTCTATTCGCTGAAGGTGCTGTTCGATTTTGCTCTGGACCGCGACCAGCGTATTGTCGGTCTTGTTAATGTTGTTCTCGGTGTCGATTATCTGCTGGCCTATCTGACCCAGCAGTGCATCATGTTTTGCAACTTCAGCGGCTGCAACGGCGAAAAGCTTTTCGGCCTCGCCGAGGGCGGTTTTCTTCTCGGAGGCGGTCTTGTATATTTTGTCGAATTCGGCCAGCGAGTAGTTGACCTGAAGCTGCTTTAGCTGCTGGGTGTACTGCAGATAGTTTCTTGCCTTGCCGGCGGCTAACTTGACGCTTCGCAATCGGCTTGCGACTTCGGAGAGGATATCGGCAAGCCGCAGGAGATTTTGCCCGGTGCGTTCGAGTTTTCGCAGCGCCTCCTCCTTGTGCGCCTTGTATTTGCTGATACCCGCCGCCTCTTCGAATATGAGCCGGCGTTCCACGGGCGATTGACTAAGCAGCCGCTCAACCTGGCCCTGTTCGATGATTGAATAGGCCCTGACGCCGACGCCCGTATCCATAAACAGCTCTTTGATGTCTTTGAGCCGACAGAGCTTTCCGTTTATCCGGTATTCGCTTTCGCCGGTCCTGTATATTCGGCGCGTGACCTGGACCTCCTCGGCATCGATGGGAAGCCGGCCGGTTGTGGAGCCGTCGCTATTAAAGAGGAACAAGCTGACTTCCGCGCAGCCGGCGGGTTTTCTGCTGGCAGAACCGCTGAAAATAACGTCGGTCATCCGGCCGCTGCGCAAACTCTTCGCACTCTGTTCGCCGAAGACCCATTTAACGGCGTCAACAACGTTGCTTTTCCCGCACCCGTTGGGTCCGACTATTGCGGTTATAGGAGAGGAAAATAAAAATTCCGTTTTGTCCGCGAAACTTTTGAATCCGTCGATAATTACTTTTTCAAGCCGCATTTATACACCCACCAAGCCGCCTTTGACCATCAGTTCCAAACCACGTCCCCACCCTTCAATAATCAATCATTAATTGATATATGCGGCTTAGATATTATCGGTCGATACGGCATTATTTCTTGATATTTGGCAGCTCTCTTGGCAGGGGACCGACGTGGAATTCTGCCGGGACGGCGCCGGAATCGACCATTTGCTTCAGGATTCCAGCCAGAGTGGAGTATGAGACGCCAAGTCCCGGACCGCCCTCGCTGGGCTGGCTCACCGGCTCGCTGCACAACGTCTGGATTATGTCGGCCAGGTCGAGAGAGCTTTTCAGGTGGACGATTATATCAGGGCGCCTCGGGTGCCTGCGAATTATCGTGGCAACCTGCTCGCCGGGTAGTGCGTTTATAGTGATAGTGCCGTCGGGTGTCTCGACGAAAAGATTGCTTCGGCAATAGATGGGCGCCCCGAAAAGTGCGACGCGGGCCTGCTCCCGGCGCGAGACGAAAACAGCAGGTTTTCCGGGCGCAGATATCTGGTCGAGATAGAAACTGCCCGCAACCGGTTTTCGGGAGATAGCAGCGTCGCTTAGCCGAACAAGATTTTCGTAGGCGGCAAGACGCACGGAAAAATCATCATCCCGCAAAAGTATGCGAAACAGCGGCGCTGCCTCCTGTCTGACGGTGGAATCGACGATGGCGTTAATCGCCTCGATGCGGTGAGTGGATTCTTTGTCCGTGGCAACGCTCCAGAGCACCTCCCTGCCACGCGCGTCACCGAGGTTGGACATACAGCGCGCGGCGCGGAAGCAGACCTCAGGGTCCGAGGAATTCAGAATCGCGGCAAGTTCGGGAACCGCCTCGTTGCCTATCGCCTCCAGCGCCAGCTCGTCTGCGCTTTTATTCGGGCCGGAGACGAGCTTGCGGATATGGCTGAGAATTCTCTTTTCGACAAGCTCAGGCGTTTCAATGAGGTAGGTGGCCCCGACGAGCCGGATGAATCGGTTCTTTTCGTTAGCGTATTTGCCGGGGACGCGCAATTCAACGCTGCCAGGCGCCAGTGCCAAGGCGGTTTCGTGGCCGAATCGCCCGTTAACGCGATTTCGGATTTGACTGGCGATGCGGTAGTCCGGCCGGCGAAGGGCAAGATTGATTTTATACTCGTCGATGACCGACCCGCCGCCGAAACAAAAACCGGTCCTGCTGTCAGCTGAGCCCGTGTCTAATGAATCGATATATATCGGGCCTTCTGCTGAGGCGAGCGCCTTGATACTGATACCCAGCTGACGTGCCTCGTAGAGGTCGCAGCTGTATAGCCAGCCGCCTTCAAGCGAGGTGGTCTGTGTGCCGGGCAGAGCCGATACTCTCACGTCGAATCGCTGGCCTTTGGACGCGGCGGGAGGAATAATACCTTCGACAATAACAACGGCAGTATCCGGGCTGGCTAAAAGCGAGTTGACGTTGACTGACCTGCCCGCAAAGTGCTGCAGGATGTATTTTTTAAGGTAACCGCGAACCGGTGCCGGGCATTCACCGGAGCCGGTGCCGTTTAGACCGCCTGCCAGGGCGTAGCCCCTTACCTGTATGGCATTGGAGGCAAACACCTCTGTCAGCATCCCGATTGTGGGGCCCAAACCTTCGGCATCCTCCGGTAGCGTGGTTTTGGTCGTCGGCTTGGGAGAACCACCGCAACCAAAAGCAAACAACAGCGCAACCAGAGTTACGCACCAACTCGCCTCTCGGCGAAGCCGAGGGCATATTCTTTGACTCTCAAATCTCATAAACAAGAAATCTTTTTACCACGAAGACACCAAAATATCAAGCATAACCCTCACTCGCACAGCCGGCGGCATGCGGCGATGAATTCCTTCGTCCTAACACGTGTCGTCTGTGCCTGCCTGTGGTCTGCGGAAGCAAATGAAGGATAATCGGACTCCGTTCTCGCACCGAAGGCCTGACGAAAATAACTATGAAACTTTTTATCGAGCAGGCCTGTCTTGACGAACGCGTCTGCAAAGGTAGGCACAATCGCCTGCCGGGAACCCTTCTCGATTTCTTTAGCCGTTAGTGCGGCGGTGGCGGCGCACAGCATCGCGTAATAGGCGCGCCCAACGACACCCCTGTGAAACCCCCCTGCCAACAGATGTTCCATTTCACGCAGGGTTTCGTCGGCCACGCGGAGATGTTTTTCTACGTCTGGTTTCATAACGCAACTCCTTTGCATCCATCATAAATCACGCCGTCCCGGCTGCAAGAAAAAACTATTCGCCGATGATTTGGCATACGACTGTCCTGGTCCTCGGTCGGGTGTCGAAATCAACGAGGATGATTTGCTGCCAGGTGCCCAGCGTAAGCTTGCCGTCAACTATCGGCACAGTCAGTGAAGGGCCGAGCAGGGATGCCCGGACGTGAGCGTGGCCGTTGTCGTCGTGCCAGGTTTCCTCGTGCTCATAACGGGCGTCTTTCGGCGCTATTCTTTCAAAGACGGCCTTTATATCGTGCTTGACAAGCCCCGGCTCATATTCGGTTGTCGTAATACCGGCGGTTGAGCCAATGATGAATAGTGTTACGGTCCCATTGGAAATGCCTGATTCGGCAACCATCTCGGCTGTCTGGCTCGTGACGTCGATTATGTCGCAATTGCCTTTTGTGCGGACCTCGATTTTCCTGGTTACGACCATTGTCAATAAGATAAATGACATTGTCCCAATCGTAGTTGGAGGTTTGAATGGCTACTCCAGTTCTCATAGTTTACGCTACCTTTGATTTTCCGTCAATTCTTTCTTCTTCAGCCAACTCTTTCAGCTTCGCTTCAAGTATCCATAACTGCTGATAG
>JBDRMP010000090.1:0-3850 GCA_043811995.1 Planctomycetota bacterium | reverse complement strand
ATATGACCCGAATGAGCCACTGATGATTCGTATCGCGGCGGTGCGGGGTATGATTGCCACGGCAGGCGATAAGACCAGCGAGACGGTTGTCGAGGCGCTGAAGTCAAATGACAAGCCGATTCAGACGGCGGCAATAGAGACACTGAAGGACGTCGCAAAAACAGACGTTGTAAAATCAGCGGCGGTGGAGTTGCCGAATCTTGGCAGCTTGCAGCAGGAACAGTTGCTTGCGGCGCTGGCGGATTGCGGCGACCGGGTCGCGTTACCGGCTGTTTTGACGGCGGTAAAAAGTACGGATAACAGCGTTCGTGTCGCAGCACTAAATGCGATTGGTGCTTTGGGGGATGTTTCTACGGTGGACCTTCTTGTTCAAACAGCCGCTGCCAAACGCGGGGCCGAGCAAAAAGCCGCACAGGACAGTTTGTATCGTCTTCGCGGAGAGGATATTGACAAGGCGATTATAGAAAAGATACCTGACGCCGAAGCGAAGGCGAAGGTCGAGTTGATTCGCGCATGCGACCAGCGCAATATAACGGGTTCGGTGCCGGTGCTTATGAAGGCGGTGCAGGATTCTGACGGGCGTGTCAGAGCCGAGGCAATCAAGGCGTTGAGAATGGTCGCGGGGCCTGGGAACCTTGGGGGTCTTATTGAGCTTCAATTAGGCGCTTCGGGCGGTGACCGCAATGAGCTTGAAAAGACCGTGGTTGTGATTGCCGGCAAAATCCCGGAAGACAAGGGGCGGGCCGAAAAAGTTCTTGCAGTGTTGCCTGCGGCAAAAGACGTGGACGCGAGGTGTTCTCTGTTGAGTGTGCTTGGTAAAATCGGCGACCCTGCGGGACTCGCTGTTTTACGCGAGGCGCTGTCGGACAAGGAAGGCAAGGTAAAAGACGCGGCGGTTCGAGCCCTTTCTGACTGGCCGACGGCGGCGCCGGCGGCGGAACTGCTGAAGATTGCCAAAGAATCTGATAACCAGGTGCAAAAGACACTTGCACTGCGGGGCTATGTTCGGCTGATTGGGCTTGAAAGCGACAAGCCGGCCGAGGAGATAATTAAAATGTATCAGGAGGCGATGACGCTGGCGCCGAATGCCGCGGAGAAGCGAATGGTTCTTTCGGGCCTGGCGAACGTCAAGTCGTTTGAATCGCTGCAAATGGCGGGCGGGTATTTAGACGACAGCGAGCTTAAGCAGGAGGCAGAGGCGGCAGTGGTAAAAATTGCCCCTTCAACGATACGCCGACATTCAGCGGAAACCAAGGAGCTGCTGCGGAAGGTTCTGGCGGGGACGACCAGCGAAACAGTGCGCGAAGAGGCGCAGAAATTGCTGAAGATTCAGTAAGAGACAAATATATATTCGAGGAGAATTTCTTATGAGCATTGACAGAAAAAGTGAAAAAAATCATCAGGTTGGTATTTCGCGGCGGCAATTGCTTGGGTCGGCGGTTGCGGCGGGTGCGTTTACGATTGTGCCGAGTTTCGTATTGGGGGCAAACGGCAAGAAGCCGCCCAGCGAACGACTTAATATCGCGACCATCGGGGCGGGCGGTATGGGCCGCGGTAATACGAGGAGGTGCGCCGACGCGGGCGAGAATATCGTAGCCCTTTGCGACGTTGACGACAATAAGGCCGCTGACGTTTACAAAGATTACCCGGACGCGAAGAAGTACAGGGACTTTCGCATAATGCTCGAAAAGGAAAAGAACATTGACGCGGTGATAGTGGCGACTCCCGACCATACGCACGCGGTGGCCGCGATGATGGCGATAAAGATGGGTAAGCACGTTTACGTTCAGAAGCCGCTGACGCGGACTGTGTATGAGGCGAGGATGCTGACCGAGGCGGCGAGGAAGCATAAGGTTGTGACGCAGATGGGTAATCAGGGTCATTCAGGCGAGGGGATACGGCTGGTTTGCGAGTGGATTTGGGACGGCGCGATTGGGCCGGTGCGTGAGGTGCACGCGTGGACAAACAGGC
Organism: Planctomycetota bacterium; assembly: GCA_043811995.1. GTDB lineage: Bacteria > Planctomycetota > Phycisphaerae > Sedimentisphaerales > Anaerobacaceae > Fen-1362. The sequence goes on along the minus strand of JBDRMP010000090.1, from coordinate 1,879 downwards.
CTGTTTGGGCACAGGGGATAGACAGGCCTTCGGACACGCCTCCCGTGCCGGAGGGGCTGGACTGGGACCTGTGGCTGGGGCCTGCGCCTGTCAGACCTTATAATCCTGCGTATCATCCCTTTGCCTGGCGGGCGTGGGTTGATTTCGGGTGCGGGGCGCTGGGAGATATGGCGTGTCATATTCTCGACCCGGCGTTTTGGGCGCTGAAGCTGAAGTATCCGGTCAGCGTGGAGGGTTGTATGTCGATGCGAATGGCTGGCCAGGGGTGGGAAAAGGTCGGTGTGCGAGAGACGTATCCGCAGGCGAGCATTGTCCGCTATAAATTCCCGGTGCGTGCAGGGATGCCTGAGGTGAAGGTGATATGGTATGACGGAGGTATGATGCCTGCCAGACCCGAAGACCTTGAGCCGGGTCGGCAGATGGGAGACGAGGACGGCGGGGTGCTGTTTATCGGGGACAAGGGCAAAATGATGTGCGGCTGTTACGGCAGAAACCCGCGGCTGATACCGGAATCGAAGATGGTGGCGTACAAGAGGCCGGGGAAAACCCTGCCGCGGGTTGAAAACGGCGAAGACAACCACGAAAAGAACTGGATTGAGGCCTGCAAGGGCAAAGGCACGGCATATTCCAATTTCGACTATTCCGGGCCGTTTACTGAAACGGTTGTAATGGGTAATCTCGCCCTGCGGACTCCCTACGAGGTGCTCGAATGGGATGGCGTTAAGATGCGGTTTACAAATAGCGACGCAGCCAATGAATTCGTCCACAGCCCGTATCGCGAGGGTTGGACGTTGTAGTATAAAGGTTTGAAAATGGCGGCGATAAACTTGGGAGTGACAGACGAGCAGATAGCTGATTTTTGCCGGCGGTGGAAGGTTCAGCGGCTGGCGGTGTTCGGCTCGGTGGCAGCGGGCAAACTACGGGCAGAAAGCGATATAGACCTGTTAGTAAATTTTGCTGGAGATGCCGAGTGGAGTATGTTCGACCATTATCGAATGGAAGAAGAATTGACGCACCTGTTTGGCAGGGAAGTAGACCTTGTAAGTATCAAAGCAGCGGAAGAAAACGCCAATCCAATTTGTCGTCGTGAAATATTGGAGTCAGCGAGGCAGATTTATGCAGCGTGATGAAGTTTAGGGAGCGTGGATGTTATATGGCAGGAAGCAAGTCAGCGAATAACGACAAAGGCGGCTGTGGGCTTTATACGCTCGATGTTGTGCTATTTAGTGGACCTGTAACGGAGAAGTTTGCCAAGAAAAATCCCGTTGTTAGCTACATCATCGAAATCCGCGGCGACCAGACACTTGAGCAGCTTCATAAAGCCATCTTCAAGGCCTTTGACCGATGGGAAGGGCATATGTACGAATTCCAGGTCGGCGGCAAAGGACCACAAGACCGTAAGGCCCGGCGATATACGCTGAAGGAAGATGAATGGTCTGGGTCGCAGGGCACTGAGGGTCGGGTGCGAAAAACGACAATCGCGTCACTGGGCCTTAAGAAAGACCAGTCGTTCGGCTACTGGTTTGACTTCGGAGACGACTGGTGGCATCAGATTAACGTTGTGAAAATCTCAGCCGACATCCCGCAAGGTCGCTATCCAAAAATCACGAATCGTATCGGCCAAAGCCCTCCTCAATATGCCGATTCGGACGAGCAAGACCAATAGCGTGTTTTCATCTTATATCTTACCGCCGAGACTGAACTCTGGAAACACACACGGAGTATGTTATACTTATATTCTGCACTTTCCAAGAAAATTAGGTTTATTTTAGCTCTTTGAAAACAATTTGATAATAAAAAATGGCTCATCCTTCCGATGTTTTTCTTGGCAAAAGAAACATTTGGAAAGGAGAGCCAATGTTTAATGAATGGATTCTTC
>JBDRMP010000089.1:0-35101 GCA_043811995.1 Planctomycetota bacterium | reverse complement strand
CAAACAGCCAGCAGATTTAATTAGGGACAGTCACCTATTATTGGTCTAACGCCGGGTTTTTGACCAGCCCCACGGTACCTATATAAACGTCGAGGCGTCTTCGAGAAGTTTTCTTATGAAATCGAGAAACTGGGCGGCGTAGTCACCGTTGGCAACTTTGTGGTCAACTGAAAGAGTCATATTCATCAGCTTGCGGTTTTGATTATTCGCCATACAGGTATCAAGAATCCGCCCGATACCCAGTATGCTGCACTGGCCAGGGATAACGACCGGAATAAAGGACTCTATTCCGAATGCGCCGAGATTGCTTACGGTGATACAGGCGCCTTCAAGGTCGGTGAGCAATAATTTGTCATTCTGCGCCTTTTCGATGAGCGTCTTTGTTTCGGCTGCAATCTGTCCGAGGTTCTTTTGTTGGGCGTCTTTGATGACCGGCACGATAAGACCATTGGGAGTAGAGACGGCCAGGCCGATATTGATGGTATCGGCCAGTTTTATCGCGTCCCCTGCCATTTGCCCCGTCATTACGGTGAATTTCTGCAGGGCAATTGCAACCGCACGAATAATAAAATCATTATAGGAGATTTTAATCGGCCCTATTTCGTTGAGTTTTGAACGCAATTCAACGAGGTCGGTAACATCTGCCCTCAAGCTCAGGTAGAAGCAGGGAATTTCCCTTTTTGATTCGACCATTCTTTCTGCGGTCAGCCGCTGTTTTTTTGTCAGGGGGATAGTGTCCCCAAGTTCGATTTTCTTAGTACCTGCTGTCGGCGCCGCTGCTTTTGTCGAGGAGGCCTTTTTGACGTCCTCTTCGGTAATTTTACCCGCAGGGCCGGTGCCTGTAACCGTTGCCAGATTCACTCCAAGCTCTTCTGCGAGTTTTTTAGCTCTCGGCGATACAAATGTCCTGGCGGGTGTCTCTGATTTCACCGCAGAGCTCGCGGAGACCGCAGAGGATATATTATTTTGTTTTTTCTCTGCGTGCTCTGCGGTTTGGGCGGTGAGAGAATCGGGAAAATTTTGCGGAATCACTTCATCCTTTTCGCCGAGAATCAGCATCGGCGTTCCGACAGGCAATGTCCGGCCTACTTCGACGAGGATACGCTTAACGAAACCATCGGCGGGCGATTCCATTTCGAGGGTGGCCTTGTCTGTCTCTATTTCAAACAATATGTCACCTTTTTTGACTTCGGAGTCGACTTTAATCAGGCAATTAACGACAGTTCCTTCTTCCATTGTCTGGCCAAGCTGCGGCAATCTAACTTCTTTCGCCATTTATCAAACCTCGTATTATATTTCGCTCATACCATATTTTGTCATTGCGAGGAGTCCGGCCCATTGATGGGCTGGACGACGCGGCAATCTATTTGTATGAAGTGATTGAGATTGCTTCGCTTCGCTCGCAATGACGTCAATTCTGTTATAAATCCTTAACAGTTTCAACTATTGTTTCGACACTGGGAATGCTCGCGTTTTCCAATGGCTCGCTCATCGGCGGCGGCGCGTCGACGGCGGCAAGATTAACGGGGGCGGCATCGAGATAATCAAAGCCGTGAGTGCCGTCGCCGAACCGGTATTCCATAAATTTGCCGGTTATTTCTCTTCCCGCGCCGCAGGTTCCGAAGCCCTCGCTGACGGTGACAAGCCGGCCTGTCCTGCGAACCGACTCTGCCACAGTTTTTATATCCATTGGCTTTAACGTTCGCAGGTCTATTACCTCGACGTCGATTCCGTGTTTGTCTGCGAGGATTTTGGCTGCCTGAAGCGAGCGCATCACCATTCTGCTGTAACTTACGATTGTTACGTCTTTGCCGGCTTTCTTAATATCTGCGACGCCTAAGGGGATGATGTAGTCGCCCTGCGGCACGCAACCGAGCTGACTGTAGGTCGCTTTATGCTCAATGAAAACCACGAGATTATCGCTGCGGATAGCGGCCTTGAGCAGGCCCTTTGCCTCGTAAGGCGTCGAGGGCATTACCACATACAATCCAGGCGGGTGCATAAGCCAGGCCTCGAGCGATTCCGAGTGATGGGCGGCGATACACCTGCCGACACCCCCTTCGGTGCGCAGGACCATCGGGACCTTTGCTTTGCCGCCGAACATATAGCGGTTATAAGCGCCGACGTGAACGAGCTGGTCCATTGCGATTGTAACAAAATCAACGTACATAATCTCGGCTATGGGGCGCAATCCACGAAGTGCCGCACCGACGGCGGCGCCTGCGATGGCCGCCTCCGATATGGCCGTATCAATGACTCTTTCCGTGCCGAATTCTGCGAGCAGGCCCCTGCTTGCCTGATACGCCCCGCCATAAAGGCCGATATCCTCGCCCAGAGCTATAACGTTTTTGTCTCTTCTAATCTCTTCCGCCTGGGCAGCGGATACGGCCTGGGCAATCGAGATAACATCCATACCAAACTGCGATTTGATTTGCGCTTTGGCATTTTCGGCTGCTTCTTTTTTCGTCTTGGCGGCCGACGTATCTAAAACCGCCTCGAAGGCGGCGGTCGCTTCAGCCACCTTTTTTGAAGTTGCCTTTTCGGATTCAATAAGCTCGGCCGGATAGGTTTCTTCGACGTAAACGTCTTTTGTCACATCAGCGGGATTGGGCCAGGGGCTGTCGAGTCCGAATTTTGTCGCTGTCTCAATCACATTGAAGGCCTTGTCTTTTATAGCGTCCAATCGCTGCTCTGTGCAAACTGAATCTACAAGCAGTTTTTCCCTTAAGACAATAATCGGGTCTCGCTGTCGCCAGGCCTTTTCCTCGTCTTTTGTTCGGTAGGCGCGGGGGTCGCTTCGGCTGTGGCCATACCAGCAATATGTCTTTGTCTCGACGATGGTCATCTGATTTTCAACCCTTGCCCATTTCACCGCCGAATGAACGGCCATATACACCGCGATGACGTCCTGACCATCAACAATCATCGCAGGGACATTGTATGCGTAACATCTCTGCGCGATATCGGTAATGTTGCTCGCCCTGAAGGTGCCGTCCACGACACTTCCTGAAAACGGAACGCTCATTCCGTAAAGGTTATTTTCGATTATGGCAACAAGCGGCACCTTCAGCGTTGAGGCCATATTCATTGATTCGTGGAAACTTCCGCAGTTCGTGGCGCCGTCGCCGAAAAACGACAGGACGATTTTGCCGGTTTTTTTGTATTTTTCCGCCAAGGCCGCTCCTACAGCCGGGGCCTGATTGCCTCCGACGATTCCGGTTGAGCCGAGGTTATTGCATCTTTCAACGTCGGCGATGTGCATCGAGCCGCCTCTGCCTTTGCAGTAGCCGGTTTCCCTGCCCATCAGCTCGGCCATCATTCGGTTCCAATGGTTCTGGCGGTCCTCTTCGCTATCGGCGTATTTGTTTCCGATTGCGCCGCAGTGGCCGTGGCCCCGATGGGTCGAGCCGATTACATCACCGCGCTCGATTGCGGCAATAGCACCAACAGCGACGGCCTCCTGACCGGCGTAAAGATGCGAGGCACCCTTGATGATATTCTGGCCAAGAAGGTCGTAAACCTTCTCCTCGAAAAAGCGAATCTCATAAATCGTCCGAAGCCAGTCGAGCACATCCTCAAGAGTAATTATTCCATCCTCGATGAGCTGTTTAACCGGCGGAATCGGTTTCTTCCTCATATCTTCGATGCAAAAATCCATACTTATAACCTGTTCCTCTCAAAAATATTATCTGACCATCACCTGTCCCGAATCGGCAACGATGGTTTGTCCTGTAATAGTTCTTGCCTTATCGGAGCACAAAAACACAACAGCGTCAGCTATATCCTGTCCTTTTATTTCACGCTTCAATGCGGTCTTGTTTACATAATAAGGGATGACTTCTTCGGTTTTTATGCGGTATTTTTGGGCGCATATTTTTATATATTGCGGATTCCAGATTTTTGACCCCTCGAACACGTTGCCCGCTGCGACGCAGTTGACGCGGATTCCATATTCACCAAGCTCCAGCACCCAGCCGCGTGCCATAGCTAATTCGCCAGCCTTTGTAGTGGTATATGCGGTATTATTCCTGCTCGGCTCAAGCCCTGATTTTGAGCTTAAATTGATAATACTGCCTCCCATCCCCTGCCGAATCATAATTTTTGCCGCTGCTTTAGCCATAAGAAAATATCCCGTCAGGTTCACGTCGAGCGCCAGCCGCCATTTATCAGCCGGCATATCAACAAGCCCGTAAGGCGGTGCGACACCCGCCGCATTGACTAAAATATCAAGCCCTCCCCAGTTTCCGAGCACCACCTCAAATGCTTTCTCAACGTCGCTTTCGCTGGTAACATCGCACTTTACCGCCAACATTTGAAAGTTTTGAGCTTTCCGGATTGTTTCTTCCGTTGCTTTTTTATCAATATCAACAAGAGCAACCATTGCGCCTGCATTTGCAAGACCAATTGCAATGCTTTTGCCTAAGCCGCTGCCTGCGCCGGTAACTACGGCTATCCGACCTTGCAGGGCGCCGCTTGCCGGGCTGTTTTGAGACGCCTCCGTTTCGCAGCGGTTAATAAAATCCCGCTCTCGTTTATTCAAACTGACAATGCCGCCCATCTTGAAGGCATTAGTTCGAACGACAAACGAGCTTTTTACAGTGTCTATAACGGTATCAGTGATTTTTTCCGCTCCGGCGACAAAAAGCCCAATTCCTTTAATGAGAAACGCGACAGGAGGTTTTTTGCTTTTTCTGATTTGCGAAGACAATCGCTCAGTGATTCTCTTCAAGTCCCATTTCTCAATCCACATCGGCGGGCCGTTTGTGTAAACCAACTCGTTAGGCGTCAATGCCTCCGGTGAAAGCATTTTAATCGCGTCTTTTTGATGTAAAAACGCTGCGATTGTGTCGTCGTAAAAATAACTTATCGTTTTGTATTGGCCGGTCGCCTCGAAAAACGCCTTACGAATCCGCAGCTTTAAGTCAGTGATAATTTCCGGATTTACCATTTTTGTTTTGCCTGCCTTTGGGAGTTTTAGTTTGCCAATGCATCGATTTATGACGGTGCGCACCAGCCGCATCGGGCCTGTCGGCTGAAACGAAAAGTCCGTGTTTTTGAAGGAAAATAACAGATGGTTTACCGCCGAACCGACTTTGGTAATCGCCAACCAGCTTTGCGAGTTGTTTTGTCAGCGTCATTACCGTGTCAGGGATTTCAGGAACAATATCGAGGCAGAGGTAACCAGATGCCATTACATCAAATTGATTTGCCACTGAGATATCTCCTCAAATCATCATCATGGGAAAGTTTATTAAGCTACCTTGGTGTTGCGTCGGGCAGACCGCCGTCCACAGGGATAGTCGCGCCGGTTGTCGGAGTCTGTCTTGTAATAAAAAACAAAACGGCATTTGCAACATGACGGCCTGTAACCGCGGCTTTTAGTAAATTACGTTTTCGATAATACTCGTGGAGCTCTTCTTCACTAATCCCTCTTTCCTTCATCCTGTTTTTGCCAACCAGCTCCCATAAGCCGGACTTGTACTTTCCTTCGGAAAAGACGGCATCCGGTGCAACCATATTGACGCGAATATTATGCTCGGCAAATTCCAGGCTGGCAATGCGACCGAGCTGATGACATGCGGCTTTAGTTGCGCTATAGGCACCAAAACCCGCACTTGGCGAGGGGACATTTTTAGTTGACATAATAACAATATCGCCGCTTTTTCCTTGTTCAATCAATCTTCGGCCGGCTTCTTTGAGCACGATAAGTGTACCGTCAATATTAACCTTCTCAAGCTGCTGGAATTTCTTAAGATCCATATCAACTATTTTTGATACAAGGGCAATGCCAGCATTGTGTATAACGATATCAAGCTTACCATATTCATCAAAGACAGCATCGAATGCCTTTTTAACTGACTCAGTATCGGTAACATCCATAGGGATGCCTGCAGACTTTCCTGAAACGATACGGCCAAGGTCTTTAGCAAAGTTCTCAAGTCTTTCACCGGGGAGGTCTGTTGCAACGACAGTGCAGCCATTTTCGAGCAGTACTTCACAAATGCCAAAACCTATGGCGCCTGCTGAACCCGTTATTAAAGCAACTTTCCCGTCTAACGGTTTATTCATAGCTTTTTCCCGCAGCTTCCAGCGTTATTTCTTTTCGTTCCTGAGCGTTTTGTATAATTCAAGCGCGTCTTTGGGCTTCATTTTTTCGTGCACCACTTTTGCTATTGCCTGCATCATTGCCTTGGGCGCATCGGACTGGAATATGTTTCTGCCCATATCAACGCCGCATGCCCCGCCCTGGATGGCGTTGTAAGCCATTGTCAGTGCATCGAGTTCGGGGATTTTCTTTCCGCCTGCCATAACTATGGGCACTGGGCAGGATGAGGTTACCGTATCAAAATCTTCGGGCACATAATAGGTCTTTACGATATTGGCTCCAAGCTCGGCGCATATTCGGCAGGCGAGCCGGAAATACTTCGCGTCTCTGACCATATCTTTTCCTACGGCCGTTACCGCCATTGTGGGAATTCCGTAACGCATGCCCATATCCACTAATTTCGTCAGGTTATGAACGGAACGGCTTTCAAATTCGCCTCCGATAAAGACCTGAAGCGTAATCGCGGCGACGTTCATCCGAATGGCGTCTTCGATATCCACGGCCAGATATTCATCTGACAGCTCTTTTAGGATACTGGGCCCGCCGCTGCATCGCAGGACGATTGGCTTGGTGATTGAAGGCGGGACAGAAGTCCTGAGTATGCCGCGAGTCATCATCAGCGCATCGGCATAAGGCATTATAGGCACGATAGTCAGGTCGATTCGTTCAAGGCCCGTAGTTGGGCCCTGGAAGTATCCGTGGTCTATGGCTAACATCACAGTATTGCCGCTGTCGGGATTGAATATTCGGGCCAGCCGATTCTTCATTCCCCAGTCCAGAGCGCTTGCGCCTTTGAGGAAGAAGCCGTGTTTATCCATTGGCACGTCTGTATAATAATTTTTTTCTCTTTTACTTGAATCTGCTTCGGGCATAGCTGTGCTCCCTGAATTTACCCTCTTTATTTTTTAATCTTCTATAGGTTCTACAAATTTCCGACGCCTCTGTTTTGTCTTATCTTGTATAAGGCCTTGACCTCTTCATCGGGTAAATAAGTTAAGCCGCCCAGCATCTGTGCCTGTGCGAGGATAAGGGCACAGTTCTCAGTTCTTTCAACGCCGTTTGCTGCCTCGAGGAGGGTCTGGCCCCAGCTTAAAACGCCGTGCCTGGCAAGTATCATTACTTTGTTATCAGGAACATAAGGTGAAATACTGTTAGCCAGCGCCTCCGTGCAGGGCCTTGCGTAAGGAACAATCGGGATTTTACCAACTCCCACAATAATTTCCGACATTGTTTCCGCAGGCAGCTCAGTCATATCTGGTTTGGCTATTGTCCAGGCGATGGCAACCGGCGGGTGGGCGTGGATTACGCATTTCGCCTCACTACATTTTTGGTAAACGTTGGTGTGAAGGAGCAATTCAGAGGATGGACTGCCTTCAATTACCTTGTTGTCGATATCAACAACAGCGAAATCGTCCATTGTCATAAACGATTTGTTGCACTTACTCGCTGTGATTAGTATTCGTTTGTCTGTAATTCGATAGCTTAGGTTACCGTCGGCAGCGACTAGGTAACTCCGGTTATGCAAATATTTGCTTATCCTTACCAACTCATTTCTAATATCACTTTCGTTCATTACCGTACCTGTATGTCTTCAGTAAAAATGAGACAGATCTCACTTTGAGTTAGGAGACTATTTAAACTCCTATTTCTATGATTTTACCATTGTATCTTTTCCTTTCAATGACCGTTTTCTTTTTCAGTTCTTCACGCTGTCTGAGGATCCCATCGCGACGGCCATAGTAGGCATCATCCGGCGTCATATAAGGAATCCACAGCGGCGAGTATTTTTCGTCTTTGAACAGCTTTTCAATCTCACGCTGGCCGTTTCTGGCGCAGGCGAAAGACAATACCGCGACAGGATGCAAATGAATCACGTATCTGCCGAGAATTGCGTGCAGGGGCGCTTCGATTGACGGCTTAGTTTTGACTGCTACGTCATCGTCACAGGTGAACATCAGTCGATTGGCAATCTCGGGCTCTCCGACGTTATGATTATCTTTTATGATTTCGAGTATCTTATCGAGCCGTAATCGCCGCCAGCCGGCTTTTGCGTTCATATCCTTCAAAGCGGTGCCGCTTGCCTTGATATACATATATTTGCCGTCATCGGTCTTGACGGATGTATTGCCGGAACCCCCTTGAACGAGCATAGGGTCTTTTCCGGTTATGTTCGATATCCTTATCAAATCTGACAGTACCTTATCCATATCAAAGCAAATTCCTGATTGATTAAAAAACCGTTCGGCAAGCTGGCCTTCGGCAGGGCATAATATCAGATTTCTTTGTTTTTTCAAGATTTGGTTTTAGCCAGAATCTGGTCTGGTTTTGACCCATTATCAAAACCCGCGAGTGTTTCCTCTCTTGCCGGCTCTAATCTCTCGCCGACCTCTCTGAAAAACTCGTTTTTCTCCGCGACACTTGCGAAGTTGTTCTTTGCCCATTCGCTGGTGTATCCTAATCCGCACTGCCGCTGGAGCACCGAATGACCATAAACTATATATGCCCCCTTTAGAAACAATGGCACGAAGTGTGATAACTCTTTCGTTTTGAAATCATCGACAAACTTTTGATTGGGGCTGTTCATTTCCGTCCCGCAGACAATCGGCAGGCCTCCGCAGTCCGCAAGCTCGAGTGCGCGTTTTAGATTTTTAAATTTCGCGTCCGACTCCCCTGCTCCGGCTGTATAGTTGCGGTCGGGAATCACATTGAAGGCAACGACACCACTTTCCAGAGCAATCTCAATAAGCTCCTCAAGGGACTGCTCACCCTCGCTTGTCCCATTTAGCCAGGTCATTGTCGGCATCGCCCCGGCAGCTAATGAAAACTTATCCATATCTGTCATTTCCGGGAACGCCCCCTTATCCGGCACAATGTAACCCACGCCGCCCCGCTTCATTGTTTTATTGCGCAGCGCATTAAGGAGCTCCTGCCCTTCAGGCAGCCCCAAAGCCGACGCGTCAGTACCCAATTTCTCACTCCAGAATTTTGTCAGCTTTGCGCTGACGCCGAAAAACGCTTTTGCTTTCCGCGCGTATGCGAGACAGATATGCCGCTCCGTGGCGTTTCCCGAAGGGGTAAGCGGCAATACGTCTTTTTCATAAACCAGCTCGACCGGCGACAGATATTTGTTGACCCGCTGCGTCAATTCAATGTTTCGCTGCCTGGCTGTTCTTTGAAGGTTCATCTGGAACTGTTTAAGCTCAGGACTGAGATTGGCAGACGGAAAACCCATCCCCATATGGTATGAAATCCCCGGCTCACCCGGCGAATTGATTACCCTGTTGCCGAACTGCGGAACATAAACTCGCGTCTCCATTCCGGCGCAACCCTTGAGGCCCAGCATCTTAGCCGCCTCAAGAAACTCCTGAAGCCCATCGAGAACGTCGAAGTCAACCACGCCCGCGACCGCCAGTCCTTTTTCCTTAGCAAGCCAGGCGAATTTGGAAGGAGAGTGCCCATAAGAGTTGTAAGAAAAGAACGTATGACAGTGCAGATTGACATCCCCGCCCGACTTCGGCAGCTCTATTTGGCCCCGCGAAACCTTCTCACAGAGTTCCTCTATCGCCTCCATCCTCTGCCCCGGTTCGAAACTGTCCAATCTCGCCTCAAGCTCTTCTATACCGGCCATCATTTTTTCTCTTTTGGAAAATAGTAAATCGGCTGGTGCCTGTGCTCGCTGGTTGTATAGTAGCCGGCGCCGTTGGCGTCGAAACAAATTCCCTCACCCTGCCGTTCGAAGATAAGGGGAACTTTACATTCGGTTTTGTCAAAGCATTGCCACAGTGGAGCTTTTTCAGGACGCAGCCAGAGCGATGCCGCGAAGTAACCTCTGACGATAATCATCCGGCCATCGGGTGATATGTCGCCGCCGGTGGCCGTGCCCGAGGGGAGCTTCGCAACATATTCGAGCGTGGTTTGGCTGGTAGTTGACTGCGGCCAGGCGGTCCTGTAGACCCTGCTTGGCTCTTCTTTTGAGATGACGTAGATGTCTTTTGTCAGCGGGTCAATCATCAATGTCTCGCCGTTTCGCGGGCCGTTGGGATAAACAAGCTCAATCGTCTCAACGTCGCCGATTTTAACGAACGCGGGGGGCTGATTAGCATCGACTAAGGGTTCAGGAACACGGTATATTTTGATACTCTTGTGAATCGAAACGTTGTCTCCGATGTCGCCGATATAAAGGTAATCGACGTTCGGGTCGGGCCCCGGACCTATGGCAATATCCTCCCAGTCACGATTATGCGCGCCGTCCAGAATATATCTGCCGAGATATTTACCCTGTGGCGTCATCGCATACACGCAGGCCGGGCCGTCGTCATTATGTATCCACAGGATATTCGCATTTTTTCTGCTTGCGGCGATACCGGATGCCTCGCTAATTGATGCGGATTCAATAGTCCCGACCTTTCGGCCTGCCGAAAAATGCGGACAATCAGCCAAAACCGGCTGATAACCGGTCAATACAACAAAAACCGTAAACGCAGCTTTCAAAACGTATTTTTTCATTCATTACCTGACTCAACAGGTATGCGGTAATTTATATGATTCACCCTTAGTATAACAGGAAAAACCTTGTTGAGACAAGCAGACGCTGCTAAAATGGACTTATCGGGGCGTGGCGCAGTTTGGCTAGCGCACTTGCATGGGGTGCAAGGGGTCGCAGGTTCGAATCCTGTCGCCCCGATTTTTCGGGCAACGCCCGAAAAATAGAGCAGGTAAACAGGAGAACAGGTGAGCAGGTGATTAATACTGGCTCACGCCGGAAGCTGATTGAAGTAAAACAGCGTCGAGTTCACCTGCGGTCACCTGCTCAACCGCTCACCTTTCAAAAGGATATAATAATGGCTTTTATGTTTGAAAAACTGGAGGTTTACCAGAAAGCCATTGACTTCGCGGATAGAATAACCCGACTTACCGAACAATTTCCACGCGGTTATTATTTTCTCATTGACCAGTTGAACAGAGCGGCAATGTCTATCAGCACGAACATTGCTGAAGGCAATGGCCGATTTACAAAAGCCGACCGCAGAAACTTTTTCACTATTGCCCGCGGCTCCGTTCAGGAATGCGTGCCACTTCTCGAACTTTGCCTGCGTAGAGGGTTTATAAAGGAAGAAGTAAACAACCGTTTTCGTAACGAATTGGAAGTTCTGGCAAAAATGATTAGTGGCTTAATTAAAGGACTTGATAATAGAGAGTAGAACGGGTGAGCATCAGTCGCCTGCTCCCCTGTTCACCTCTCAAATTTCTAATATGGATTTCGGGCCGCAACAAATCGGTAAATTGCTCATACTCATCGGGCTTATAATCGTCCTGCTGGGGGCTTTATTTTTGCTATTAGGTCATCTCGGCCTGTTCAAGCTGCCGGGGGACTTGCAGTTCGGCTCGAAAAACTGGCGGGTATTTATCCCTATAACAAGCTGCCTGATTATCTCGATTGTCCTGACACTGCTCCTGTGGCTGATAAGTTATCTGCGCAGATAAACCGAGATTGCTTCGGCCTTCTCCGCCAAACGACGTGGCGGGAAAAGGCCTCGCAATGACAAAGAAACGCGTATCCTGTCATTGCGAGGAGTCCCAACTTGTTGGGACGACGAAACAATCTATCGTCTCTATTGAGAGTCCGCTTTTTTATAGAACTCGGCCTCTTTGTCGGAGAGTTTGTTTTCACGAATCATCGTTCTTACTTTTTGCAAATCAACATTTCTGGGCTGTCCTCCCGAAGATATTGCCGCGGAGGCAGAAGAGCCGGCAGGTAATTCGTTGAGCAAACTTTTGACAGACACGCCCGCGATACCGATGGCGATAACAAGAACAGCCGGCAGAAAATATCGAGAGCCGAAACCGGGCACGGGTTCAGCAACAGGTTTTTTCTCATACCGGCATTTATCGCAGTATATGCAGTCGGTTTTGTCATCGAAACTTAACCCATATTCGCAATTAGCATAGTGCTTGGCTGGTAACAACCGAGTGAAGACCGAAAGTTTATTGAACAACGATAAAAACGCCCCTGCCGGACAGAGATACCTGCACCAGAAACGTGAATAGAAAATCGAGCCGACAAGTGTAAGGGCAACAATCAACAAAAGCAGCGTATCAGGATTATCCAAAAGGGACCTCAAGCTGAAGACCTTAACCAGAGGGTCAATAGCGAGCGTGTTGTGATTACGAGATAAAAAGAAAGCAGCGACCACAACGAACAGAATGATATATTTTACAAACCTCCCCTTTCGCATCTGCTCTTTCGATAAAATGGGTCTGAATCGTGCCGGCAGAACGAAACCGACAAGCTCCTGCAATGCGCCGAAGGGGCACAGATAGCCGCAATAAATATTGCCGAAAAGGACAGCAATAAGCGGCGCTCCGATTGCCAAAACAAGAACGCTCATCGACGGAAGAACGAAGGATAAAAGGGAACCGATTTGCTCGGTCGAGAACTGGGCATTGAGCAAAACCCCGCCGACAAAAACGTTGAAAGCAAGGACAAGCAATCGGCTCCAAAAGCCGCCGCGATATATAACAAGGAAAGTTAATAGAACGGCAGAGAGAAGATACGCACTCTGAGGACCGGGGAGCCAGCGAGAAGTAGCGATTGTCCTTTGATGAGTGCCGGTTTTGCCGAGCACATCAAATGCAAATGAACTACCAGATTGGGTAAGGGATTCGAGAATTGCTTTAGAGCTGACGGTAGCGCCTGTGACAGCATCGACTCCTGCGAAGGGTTGAGGGTTAAAGGCAGGTCGGCCTTTGAGAGAAGCATACCAGTTGGTTAACATATTGAGATAGGCGGGGGTTTCGTTCGAGCGGACGATGTGGAAGTCGATGAGATTGCCTGCCGTATCGGTATGGATTGCGAGATTTATTTTCCCGCCGAAGCCGCGAACTCGCGGGGCGAAATCGTCGGAACTGTAAATAAAACCCGTGAGAACATCGTTGGAGTCGTAGGTTTTGAAATAGGTTGAGGTTTTGGCGGTGTGCTCGGCTTCGATTCGCAGCGAGCCGGCAAGCGACCTTGCCGCACTGACAGGCAGAGCCGGTGCAAGCCGTCGGCCCGCGAAAACGAGGAGGTTGGAACAAACGATAATCACTGCTGCAATACCGAACAGTGTATAGCCCATCGAACGCAAAGGCACAGCAGCGACAACCTTTGCGGGACAATATACTCTTAAAATCGCCGATGGCAGGTTGGCAAGAATTAGCAATATAAAAACAAACAGCGTCAGACGGGCGCCGAGGACGGGGACAAGGGCGAGCGAGGCAAGCAGCCCCCCTGCCACTGCACCGAAATGGTCGGCGGTCTCGATGCGGGAGGCAACGGGAGTTGTCTCAAGACCACGGTCGGAAAGCATTCGGGCAGCCAATGGGAAATAACAGCCGGCACACAGGCCGCAGACAATGAATGCGACGGCAAAGTATAAATGAGACCAGCTATCAGAAGGCCAAAAGGCGATTGTTGCCAAGATTGCACACTGGACAGCCAAAACGACAGCCAAAAGCATTTCAACGTAACTTGTAAATCGGCTTCGAATACTCAGAAGACGATTGATGAGGGCGGCACCCGCGGCAAGACCCGCCATATACAAAGATGAAACGGCGCCGATATACAAATAGAGCGAGCCAAATCGCGTCTGATACAAAAACATCAGGACGATTACGACGCCGATGCCGACTGCGCCTGCGGAAAAAATCAAAAACTCGCTGTCAAAAACGGATGGTCTTACAGAAATCGAAGAAGTCAGGACAAATACTAATCGCAACAGCACATAAATGATAATAGGAACGAGGAATACCGGTAAGCCGGCCAGCAGCAGACGCTTGAAAAGAAGAGTGAACGTCGCATCGGATTGTTTGGCGGTGAGCAGCAGGCCATACAAACTGGCCAGCGGTCTCGAATCGCGATTAAGCAACTGGTCGGCGGGCAGGTCGGCGGAGTTGTATGCCTCGATTGCCTTAGCGGCACGGTCGGGAAGATAGATACTCAATAGCCCCGCGGGCGGATAAATATCTGCGGCGTTCGGGATAGCAGCAAAACGCTGACGCAGTGTGCCGGGGTCACCGGTAATGTTATTGCCGTCGGAGGCAATAAACCAGGTAGTGTCGCCTGGGGCCAGGGCAAGATTGGTAAATACCTTTGAAAGAGTAAGTTTCGTCGATGCTCCAATAGTAACAAGCTCGGTGCCCATAATGTTTTCACCTGCGGGGATGCAAAGAGCAATGACACCTGTGGGATTGAGTGATGATTTTACCTGCTGAAAAAAGTCCAGCGTAAAATAACGATTCGAAACAGAGCTTGCTGCTTCCGGTATGTTGACAATGACGAGGTCAAACTGTTCTTTACGCTGCTCAAGCATCGAACGGACATCGCCTGAGAAACCTTCAAATCGGGAATCGTTGATACTTAATTCTTGCGGAACAATTTTCAGGACCTGGCTGACGTATTCGTTGTCGTGGTGCGCCCATACGAGCCGGTCAATCTGCGGCAGTTGCAGAAACTGCCTGCAAAGACCAAGACCCGAGCCGATAACGAGAACGCGTGAGGCCTTTGGATTTTGAGATAGCGACAGTGCGATAATTCTGCCGGCCGACGTCGGGTCGGGGATCGCCTCGACGACGCTGCCCTCGCGGACGGCAACCCACTGGTTTTGATAAAGCCCGTAAAGGTATTCGGCTTGTGCCGTCTGAAATGAGCCGGCAAGGGCATCGGCAGGAAGAAGCCGGGACCACTTGACACTGTGCAGGTAACCGGCAATCGGCTTATCGGCTCGAAAAATCAGCCCAAGACCAAATAAAAAAATCGCAAGAAAACAGGCAGATTTAGTTATTTTGTGTCTTAGCCGTGAAGCTGCAAACAGGGATAAACAAACAGCAAACGAGAGAACAAACGCCAGCATTAGAAAGATTTTTGCGGAGCTTGCACCGAAGGCCAGAAGCACCGTTGTGCCGAGGCCGCCGACGAAGCTGCCGATTGATTCGAGAAGATACACGCGGGATACGGAACGCGTCGTGCCTAATTTTACCCACCGGCAGGCAAGGGGAAACAAGAGGCCCGTAATAAAACTTACCGGCGCATTGACGCAAATGGCCAGCAGCAAGGCGGTCGGTATGGGCAATAGCGTATAAGAAGCTATGCCGGCGAGCCGACGGATATGAATAATCAAAAATACCTGAAGGACAAAGGCGAGAAGATAGGCCAGGAAAAGCAGCTCGATATTGGCCGAGAGCAGGTCAGTGAGTCGTCTGCTTTTGTTGACCAGCATTGCGCCCAAGACAATCCAGAGAAACCAGCAGCCGAAGAATATGCCGATGGTGATATCGTTGCTTTCAAAGGAGGTTATGAACTCCCTGAAAATAAGCGTCTGTGCGGCGATTGAAAACAGGCCGTATGCGAATATCACAAAGCCGCGGGCGATACCGGCAATACGCGGAATATCGTTTGTGGCGCGGTCGGGAGAAATCATTATTCTTCACCGAAAACTTCCGCCTGAAAGACCTGAAAGCTCGCCCCTTCTTTCCAGCCGTCAGACGGCAGCCCCGCCTTTAACGATAGTTGCGTGAGTGTTTCCGCAAGCGTCCAGCCCTGCTCAGGGGCAACCTGTGGCAGGAACAAGGCCTTACGGCCGTCTTTCTCCAGGACAATCCCGTCTGTGCCCAGGCGGATTTGATTGTATGAATTAATCGCGTGGGGCACGGTAAGGGCGGATATTTCAATTTTTATGCCGGAAAGCTCATCAGGCGTTACGGGGCGGAAACGCCAGTCGTTCACCGCGGCGTTAATGGAGTTGACAACAACGGATTTATACAATGACTGACTGGGAAATATCTCGCCGATGCAGCCCCGCAGGTCGGAGTTTTTCTTAAGCGTTACGAACGCCGCCCGCTGAACCTTCATCGCGTCAGTTACGGGGATACCAAATTGCGCCGGCGCAGAAACACTATTATTTTTCAGATAAAATTCGATTGCCCTACGGGCAAGCAACAAAAGATTTTTGTGGTCTTCCCGTGTCAGTTCGGCATTGGTTTTTGCCGATTTGACGTCAGATTGTTTTTGCCAGGCACCGTGAAAGGCGATTGAAAAGTAGCTTACGGAGTTGGTGAAATCACCTGTAATCTCGCCGGATGTTGTGTACTTGAGCAGTGTCCGCTTGATATCGGATGGGAGCATTGAAAGCAATATCGCTATCGGCACCCTGCCGCAAATGGTTGCTCCGGTTTTGTCGCAGTATTTGAGAAAGCCGGCGCTATCTAATTTTGCTATGTAATCGTATGCTCCCATATCGAGCTTTTTAAGCTCATCGGGTATGTTTTGCGTGAACGGAACATAGTCGTAGTTGGGGCCATAGTGTGTAAAGTCGGAGCTTGCCACAACAAGTGTATCTTTATCGACAAGGGATTTGAGGATTTCAGCGGCCTTTTGCACTGTCTCCGGCGAGCATTGTCCTGCTACGATCGGGACGAGCTTGAAATCACCTAATCGATATTGAAGCAAAGGCAATTGAATGAATACGCTGTGCTCGGTTTTATATGCCGGGGGAATATCCTGAAAAATCGGATGTTGGAGGAGTTTTTCTATGAACTCGGTATCGAGGGGGATTTCGCCAAGCAGCGTTTTGTAATGTGTTACGCGAGGAACGCTGAGGACGTCCTGCATAGGGATTTGGTGCGATGGGCCGATTACAATGACGCGGGCGTATTTCGATTTTGCGGCCTTAACGCCGAACGCGGCCGTCTGGCCCGAGTATGCGTAGCCCGCATGAGGACTAATCAGGGCGATTGTATCATCGGAGGATTGCACCTCGGCTTTTTTGAAAAAGCCCTCAATCTGGCTTTTAAGAGTGTTTGCGTCCGCCGCGTGCCAGCCCATCTGGCCGAGCGGCGAAATCAGAACTGTTTTTTCGACAGGCGGCTCGGCAGCTTGTGCCGACTGTGGAGATTGCCCTAATCCGAGAGCGTCTTTTTGAACGTGCAATCGATACCAAAACAGGCCGAGAACAAGAAACGGCAGCATAATAAGAACCAGCAATAGGATTGTCCGCGATTCCCTGTGATAACGGTCAAACATAATTATCCACTCCATTTGGCTTGTGATGTGATATTGCTGATGGATTTCAGCCGGCCTGGATACTTTGACATCGGTTTCGCCCTCAGAAACCTGCGGGGCGAAACAGTTTTAGCCAAAACCAAAATGGCAGCTAAAGCACTTGAGCCGGCTACCAACATATTTTGAAGGAATTTGCGTCGCGTCATTGCCATACTCCATATATCTTTTTTCCGCAGCCGGGGCAGCAGCCGTCCTTGAGAACATTTTGCAGGACGACATAGGCCTGCCGCTCGATTAGCAGTTTATGACAGCCGGGGCAATACGTATTTTCACCCTCTCGGCTGCGAATATTGCCTATGTAAACATAATACAAACCTTCTTCAAGAGCAATCTGACGAGCGGTATCGAGCGTCTCAAGCGGCGTCGGGGGCAGGTGCTGCATCTTGTATTGCGGGAAAAAACGCGAAAAATGCAACGGTATATCGCTGCCCAGATTATTATTAACCCATCTCGCAAGCCGGCGAATATCATCTGGGCTGTCGTTGAGCGTCGGAATAATCAGGTTTATTACCTCAACGTGCACGCCCGCGGCGACGGCGTCGATGAGACATTGCTGAACCGGCCCGACAGTGCCGGAGCAGAACCTTCGATAAAAATCATCGCTCATACCCTTGAGGTCAATGCGGGCGGCATCGGTAACTTCAAGCAGGCGTCTCCACGGCGCCGGATTGCAATAGCCGGCTGTTACAAGCACGTTACGCAGCCCGGCCTGTTTTTCCAATCGAGATGTATCGTAAGCATACTCATAATAAGCAATCGGGTCGGTATATGTATATGCGATTGAAGGACAGCCGTTGCGTTTCGTTGCCTCCACAATCATTTCCGGCGGGGCTGACATCGCTTCCGATTGTTCGGGATTAAGCTGAGATATTTCCCAGTTCTGGCAATTCAGGCAGTGCAGGTTACAGCCGATTGTCGCCAGCGATAGGATTGGTGTGCCGGGCAGGAAATGAAACAACGGCTTTTTCTCAATCGGGTCGATGTGAATGGAACAGGGGTAGCCATAGACAACGGTGCGCAAGACGCCGTCTATATTGATTCTAACCCGGCAGTCGCCGCTTTGGCCCGGGCCTATTACACACCCCTTCGGACACAGCTCGCACTGGACCTTTTGATTCATATCGCGCCTTATCCAATAATACGTCGTAATTATAACAAATGTTATGCCAAATCGACTCTGAAAAGACGGACGCGCTTGCAAAACAGACGCCAGCGGCGATAATGAGTCCAAAATCGTAAATTACGTATTAAGGGCTTGTTATGAGGATTGCATACTTCGATTGTTTTTCAGGTGCCGCCGGCGATATGATTGTCGGTGCGATGCTCGACGCAGGGCTGGACTTAGAGTTTCTAAAGAGTCAAATCGCCACATTAGGTTTGGATGGCCTTGAAATTAAGGTCAACCAGGCAAAGCGTGCGGGATTGCGGGCGGTTCAGTTCGTTCCCGTTATCGCCGAGCAGCACCACCATAGAAACCTCAGCGATATAACGAAAATCATAGAATCCGGCAAAATAGGCGAAAAGCCGAAGCAGACGGCGATTAAGATATTCGAACGTCTGGCCGAAGCCGAGGCGGCTGTCCACGGCAAGACCACTAACGATATTCATTTTCACGAAGTCGGAGCGATTGATTCGATTGTTGATATCGTCTCTGCGACAATCGGGCTTGATACGCTTGGAATTGAAAAGGTTTACTGCTCGACGCTTGCCATCGGCGGCGGATGCGTGAAAATGGCCCACGGAACGCTGCCCGTCCCCGCTCCCGCTACTGCGGAATTATTGAAGGGTGTGCCCACGGTCGGCGGGCCGATAGATAAAGAACTGCTCACGCCGACAGGTGCGGCGATTCTGACAACGGTTGCGGAAACCTTCGGCCCCCTTCCTGAAATGAAAATTGATACAATCGGTTACGGTGCGGGGACACTGGACTGCGAGCAATTTCCCAACGTTGTGCGTTTGTTTCTCGGCGAGGTTTTAGACAAATCTGCTGCGACGGCCGACAGCGTGTGCCTGCTGGAAACAAACATCGACGACGTAAGCGGCGAGATGGTTGCCTCCGCGATGGATAAGCTGCTCGGCGCAGGTGCTCTGGATGTCTTTACCTCGGCCATAACAATGAAGCACAACCGCCCTGCCACTAAGCTGTCTGTCATTTGCGAATCGTCAGACATCGGCAAGCTCGAACAAAGCATCTTCGAAGCGGGACTGACCTTTGGAATCCGAAGGCAGACAATGCAGAGGAGCAAATTAGCGAGGGAGTTCATTACAGTGGCGACGCAGTTCGGGGATATACCAGTCAAGGTCGGCAAATACGCCGGCAGGGTCGTCAACGCCAAGCCCGAGTTCGCCGATTGCGCCCGCGCAGCAGAGAAACAGAACGTGCCGGTTCAGCGTGTCCGCGACGCCGCCATAAGGGCATATTCAGATAAAAAATAAAAGTGCCGCCAAAACAGGGCACCAAACTTTTTACTTTGCCACATTTGTCATTGCTTTCAGTGAATCTGCACTGCTGACGTTTATGATATTTGCCTTTCGGTTAATGCGTCGCATAAGGCCCGCCAGGACCTTGCCGGGGCCGATTTCGTAAAAGGTCTCGACGCCGTCAGCCAGCAGCCGTTCGACGCACTTTTGCCAGAGAATCGCCTGGGTAAGCTGCTTGGTCAGCCCTTCGCGGATTTGCGATGCCGATTTGTAATACTCGGCGTTGATATTGGCAATGGTCTTTACACTGCCCGGCTCGGCGATTTGAGTGTCATCAAGTGCGATAGCCAGACCTTTTGCAGCCAGCGCCATCAACTCTGTATGAAACGCCCCCGCCACTTCCAGCCGAACCGCCTTCATTGCGCCGTATTTCTCCGCCAATTTCTCCGCCCTTTCGCAAGCGGATTTTGTCCCGCTGACCGCGATTTGTCCGGGACAGTTGAAATTCACCGGCTCCAAAAGCTCGCCCTGCCTTGCCTCTTCGCAAAGAGCCCTTGTCTTTTCCTCATCAAGCCCGATTATTGCGACCATCCCGCCGCTGGATGCGTCTGCCGCCGCCTGCATCGCCTTGCCGCGTAATTTGACTAAAAAAAGCCCGTCTTGAAAACTCATCATGCCCGCAGCATACAAAGCCGTATATTCACCCATACTAAGACCAGCCGTAACATCCGGCTTGATGTTCGCCGTCGCGGGATTCGTCTTGAGCACTTCCAGAATCGCAGCCGAGACGGTGAATATGGCCGGCTGCGACATCGTCGTCGTATTCAACTGCTCCGCAGGCCCTTCGAAGCAAATCTTCGCCAAATCAAACTCGACGATTTCGTTGGCCTTTTCAAAAATCGCCTTGGCCTGCGGAAACTGCTCCGCGATATCCCTGCCCATCCCGACAAATTGCGCCCCCTGACCCGGAAATAAAAACGCCGTCTTCATTCCTTATTCCTTCTCCAATTGAAAAACGAACATCAAAAATTGTAAATCATTAAATCTGTATCCGGCCGTTATCCCGGAAATCCCCTGCCCTGTCAACTCCTTGCTGTATGTCGAGCAGGAGGGGCAGGAAACTTTCCCTTGCAATTTCGGGAAAATCCATCATACTGTCACCCTAACAATTATCCCAGACATATTCCTGGTTTGTGAGGAGATATTCAAATGGCAGATAAGAAGGCAGATTTGGCTGGACCGGGTATCGGTGATTACGCAGAACTGGAAAAAATTCTTCCACAGGACTACACGTCACTGCTGTCACCAAAAGAAACACAGTTGGCAACCTATGCCGCCAAAGATTACATCGAGAAGAATCTTTGCAAACAGCTTAATCTGATTCGCGTCACTGTTCCTCTGATTGTGGACGTGGAAAGCGGCGTCAACGACTACCTCGACCGCGACGGCTCTCGAACGCCTATTCAGTTTCATATCTCCAACGACCGCGACAAAAATCCCATCGACGCCCAGGTCGTCCAGGCAGCAACCAAGTGGAAACGCATCGCTCTCAAACAATTCGGTATGAGTATAGGTGAAGGCCTGCTCACTGATATGCGGGCCGTGCGAAAAGATTACTTCCTCGACCACGACCACTCCGCTTATGTTGACCAGTGGGATTGGGAGCTAACCATAACCAAAGAGCAGAGAAATATCAAATTCCTCAAAAAAGTCGTTGAGAAGATATGGAAGACAATCAAAGGCGCTGAAATCCACGTCCAGAAACTCTTTCCGCAACTCAAGACCGACAAGTACCCGGACCTGCCTGACAAACTCACCTTTATTCACACCGAAGATATTCTCGCAAAGTATCCCGATATGCCGCGTAAGCAGCGAGAAACAGCAATCGTTCAGGAATATCCCGCCGTCTTCATTTACGGTATCGGCTGGACACTCAAGGACGGCTACCCGCATGAACTAAGGGCCGCCGACTATGACGACTGGGTAACCGACACTTCCTCTGAAACCGGCCGGGATACCCACGGACTTAACGGCGACATCCTCGTCTGGAACCCCGTCACTAAACGCCGCCACGAGCTGACAAGTATGGGTATCCGCGTCAACGCCGATACGCTCAAAATACAGCTCGAAATCACCAACCAACTGCATTTTATGAAAATGCCCTACCATCAGGGCATCTTGAATAACCAGCTCCCGCTCAGCATCGGCGGAGGCATCGGACAGTCTCGAACGTTTATGCTTCTCCTGAAAAAGGCCCATATCGGCGAAGTATCCGCCACCGTCTGGCCCACAATACTCAAAGATATGTGCCATAAGAAAAACATTCACGTCATCGAGTAAAAGAAAAAACGCCGTGCCCCGGGTGGCAGATTCAAACTTTCCCTTGCGGCATCGCTGGCGTTCGATATACTTTGCCAAAAACAGGTATCCTGGAGATTAGATATATGTCTGAAAAACGCTTAGCGGTTGTAACCGGTGCTGCACGCGGAATCGGCAGGGCCATCGTGCTGGAGCTGTTGAAACAAGGGCGCATCGTTGCCGGCCTCGACCTTAACGCCGAACAGCTCAATGAGCTTGAATCGGTCTCCAAAGAAAAAGGGTTCGAGGTGATAACAAAATGCGTGGATATTACGAATACTGAGAAACTTACTGAAATTCTCGAAGAGCTTGCCAACCAGCTCGGCGGCATCGGCGTTCTCGTTAACAATGCGGGCATCACACGTGACAAATTAATGATTCAGATGGACGACGACGACTTCGACAAGGTCATAGCCGTAAACCTCCGCGCCGCGTTTGTCGCCACGCGGGTCGCCGCCCGCTCGATGATTCGCAACAAGTTCGGCAGGATAATCAGCATCAGTTCCGTCGCAGGCGTCATCGGCCAGGCGGGTTCGACCAACTATGCCTCAAGCAAGGCCGGCCTTATCGGTATGACCAAGTCCATCGCGCGCGAAATCGGCAAAAAGAACGTCACAGCCAACTGTATCGCACCCGGCTTTATCCAGACCGATATGACCGCCGTGCTGCCAGATATGGTTAAGAACGCCGCGTTGCAGGTCATACCCGTCAAGCGCCTCGGGACCGTCGAAGACGTTGCCCGCGCCGTGGCCTTTTTAGCCAGCGACGATGCCGGCTACATCACCGGCCAGGTCCTCTGTGTCGATGGCGGTATGGCAATGTAAATACCCTGCTTATGGTTCATCTATCTCTAAACGGGGTTTTACAGGACTGAAAAATTTAAAAAAAATGGTTGTTTACAAGACCGACTGCGGATAGTATACCTGCCGGTTATTGAAGGATAGTGCAGCGCTTGACTAAGGGTCCGCTGCCGGACGATTTGCAAATACAGTGTTTTTGGAGGTATAGCAAGTGAGCGCAGATGCTGTTGATGTCCAGGCGATTGAGCAGAAAGTGATTGAGATAATCAGTGAACAAATGGGCGTTGATAAGGCGGAGATTAGCCGGGGAACTTCCTTCATAAACGACCTGAACGCTGACTCGCTCGACACCGTCGAGCTGGTTATGGAGTTCGAAGACGAATTCGGGATGAGCATCCCGGATGAAGAGGCGGAAAAGATTCAGACGGTCGGGGCGGCGGTGGACTACATAGTCAACGCGGCACGGTCAGGAAAGAAAAAATAGCAGCTGGGCACAAATGAATAGACGCCGAGTAGTAATCACAGGCCTGGGCTGCGTGACGGCGCTGGGTGAATCCGCTGAAGGTTTTTTCGCGGCGCTGTGCGAGGGCAGAAGCGGGATTTCACTGATAGAATCCTTCGATACAAGCGCATACCCCGTTCATTTCGGAGGCGAGGTAAAACAGTTCGAGCCCACCAAATATATCGAATTCCGTGAGAGCAAGCGGATGGACCGCTTTTCACAGTTTGCCGTCGCGGCAGCAAGCCAGGCGGTTTCGCAAAGCGGCCTGGATTTCGGTAAGGAAGAACCGTATCGGATGGGGGTAATAGTCGCTACGGGCATCGGTGGGATAAAGGAAATTGAGGAGCAGCACGCCATTCTTTTGAACAAGGCGCCGATGCGAATATCACCGTTCACAGTTCCCCGGCTTATGGCAAACGCCGCGGCAGGCAACATCGCAATCAAATACGGGCTTCGTGGGCCGAATTTCTGCGTGGTGAGCGCCTGTGCAAGCAGCAATCACGCGATAGGCGAGGCATTCTGCAATATTATCTCAGGCAGAAGCGACATTATGCTCACAGGCGGCACAGAGGCGGCATTGACGCCCGTCGGGCTGGCCAGCTTCTGCGCCGCAAGGTCGCTTAGTTTACGCAACGACAACTATGTTGCGGCGTCGAGGCCTTTTGACAGGGACAGAGACGGGTTTGTCCTTGCCGAAGGCGCCGGGATTCTGGTGCTGGAGGAATACGAGCACGCGAAAAAACGAAACGCCCCGATATACGCGGAGATGCTGGGTTACGCGGCCACGGACGATGGAAATCATATCACGGCACCGCTGCCGGATGGAGCAGGTGCGGCCAAAGCGATGGAGCTTGCACTTGCCGATGCACAACTGTCGCCTGAAAAGGTCGATTATATCAACGCTCACGGGACGGGGACGCAATTGAATGATATAGCCGAGACCTCAGCCATCAGGTCGGTATTCAGAGAGCACGCCTATAAGCTGGTTATCAGTTCAACAAAAAGCGCTCACGGCCACCTGCTGGGGGCAAGCGGCGCGGTCGAGCTGATAGCGTGCGTGGAAGTAATAAAAAAATCGGTTGTGCCGCCGACGATTAATCTTGAAAACGTGGATGAGCGGTGCGACGCCAGGATGGACTTTGTGCCGTTGAAACCAAGAGAGAAAAAAGTCGATGTTGCGATGAGCAATTCCTTCGGCTTCGGCGGGCACAACGCCAGCTTAATCATCGGTAAAATTTAGTCCGCCTTCACCTTCGCCTTCGGCTTCCGTATTCGCTGCGCTTCGGAAAGTTAAGGCGGTCATTGGTTGAAACCGGCATTCGAACAATCGCTGAACAAACAAAATTTCTTGTTACATAAATCTTTACGGGGCTTAAGTTCTTTATTCACAAGCAATTATGTTGTATACAATAATTTATGAATTTTATTATATTTTCATTGATTATTAAACTATGATTTGGTATAATACCGCCGCACTGGTTCGTCGGCGGGCCGAGCCAGGCAGATGGCGCAGTAGCGCAAGCATTTCGCCCCAGTAGGGGTAAGTTTCACGCCAAGACAGGCAAGTTTCAATTTTAGATTTCAGATTGTAATGAAATCAGAAAAACTCTGTGAACTCTGTGGCCTCTGTGGCTAAAAAATTTGCTCTGTGGCAGGAAAGTGGGGAAGATTATGACAATGCTTCACATAAGAATACCGAATTGGTTGGACAGGATTTTTGCGTGGCCGGTGATGAAGTATCGGCTTTTGAAATTCGGCTGCACTTATCGCAAAATTTACTTGGACGAAGGAAAATGGACAATTCTCGACCCGCAGGATTACTACCGTTATGCCGGCTTCAAATGGTGCATAGGCGGAGATAAAGACAATCTTTACGCCGTCAGGGGCCAGTTAAACGGTCCCGTCGATATGAAAATGGTGCGTTTGCACAGATTGATTATGGATGCCCCGAAAGGCCTCCTCGTTGACCACCACAATGGCGACTCTCTCGATAACCGAAGGGCCAATCTCCGGCTGGCGACAAACTCACAAAACCAGTGTAACAGGCGAAAAAGAAAAAACACAACGTCGCGGTTCAGGGGGGTCTATTTTCATAAAGTTCACCGAAAGTGGGCTGCTCAAATCGTCGTTGAAGGCAAAAGAATATTTCTCGGTTACTTCGACTCCGAAATCGAGGCAGCAAAGGCCCGTGACCGGGCCGCCATCAAGTATCACGGTGAATTTGCCCGGTTGAACTTTACCCCGTGAGATATGATTTATCCCGTGAGGTGTTTACCATGTGGGATATCTTCATTTTATCCAACTGTGGTCCTAACTACCTCATCGGGACTATCTCACCGGGGTTTTCATCATCCGCCTGCTCGTCCCCGAGAATCTGCTTATGCGGTCAAGCAACAGGAGACCCAGCCCCATTGGTTTAGCAACAGGGGACTCAGTTATTTGCGTGAGGAATATATTAATGCCTAAAAGCAGGCAAATCCCAATTACCAAAGCACTAAAGAGCCAAACGAAGATTCCGCCGAGGTAAACGCCGAGGCGAGCCCTCCTTCGCTATGCTTCCGTCTTCGCTGCGCTACGCCGGACAGGTCGGCGGACACAACGCGTCTTTAGTGATTGGTAAAGTATAACCCTTCCTTCACCACAAAGACACAAAGCCACATAGTCATTTATGATTTATGATTTTTAATTGATGATTTCAAAATTAATATGCAGTTCACAATTTATGCATTTTTTTGCCAACTGCGGGGTACTTTACACTTAAATTTGCGATCTACGGCATCTACTACATACGCTTCCTTTATGTCACTTAAATCCAATCTACTTTGAATAGCAAGAAAATCACGTCTCAATCCAGGATTCAATATTTTGGTAGAAAAATTATGGGGCCCTTCCAGCAATATTGATTGTGTTGATGTTCTTAAAGTAAAATATGCTTTAGATAAATATACAGGAAGTTTGCTCACATTTGCTGCTGTTATCATCACAAACATCTCTTCAGGATTGTCAGTCATATCGTTTTCTGAGAGTTTTATATTTTTTGCCACACTTACTTTTATTCGAGGCCTATCTCTCCAATAATTCCATATACTAATACCTGTTCCTACCGTACCTAAAATTGCTCCCCACCAAGCTATTAATGTTCCACCAATCATATCTTTATCTTTTCATAATCATTAGATTTTATTCAACATCAACACATCAAGGCCAAGAAATAAAAGCGTTGTGAGTTTTTACAACTTATTGCCAACATGCTGATGGCGGGTCAAGGTTGCATTCGAGCCATTCTTCTATCATCGTCGAAAAATCGGCAAAATCAACTTTGCAATCATTATTTAGGTCGCCTTGTAATGGTGACATACATATGGGAACTTGCTGGCCATAAATTACCGTAGCGTATATATCATAATGTCCATTTCTACTATCCTGCCAAACTACGGTATTTCCATTGATAGCCGGAAAAGTTTGCGATGCTGAATTGTCAGTAACAATAAATTCATTTTGCGTCAGTAAGTTATATCCGTAAATATCATTGTTTCCATTTCGATTGTCACCCCACACTATATTATATCCACTAATAACTGGCCAAGATTGGTTATGTGATTCAGTGCAGATTGGGAACTTGATCACGTTGTGTATGTCTGAAATATCTGCTCCATATATATCAGATAACCTCAGCCAAACTACAATGACGCCACTTATTGCTGGATTACCATTTGAAGTTGTATCGGTTTCTATCGGGAATGTGTCCCACGAATCCAAGTTAAAACCATAAATGTGTTCTGAATTTTTCCATACAATTTTATTACCACTTACATCGGCGGACGCTGTTGAGATTTGGTTAATAGGAAATACGCTTTTGGTTGGAATATCATATGCGTATAGATATAGAGGACCGCCCCATTCACGCCAAACCACGGTAGATTCATCTGCCCCTAATAGTGTCCCACCAGATATTGAATTACCGGCAATTAAAGTTGTTGAACCTGTATCAATATTATACATATAGATTTCATATGTGTAAAGAATAGGAGGGATATGAGTATATGGTGTTTTGCGTATATAGAATATGTTATAGCCACAAACTTTTGGACTTACCTCGTCTACCGAATTTGAACTTATACGAAATTCTATGGGATTGTTCAAGTCAGTAATATCCGCAGCATATATGTCAATATTGACATTCCTTGAATCTTCCCATGCTACTATATTCCCATCAATATCGGGACGTGATTGGTCTGCGGGACTTGTAGTAAGGCGATACTCTGCCCACTGTGGCGCACCAATAGCAATACATGCCGAAATTAATATCAGTACAATTCCCAATACAATTAGCGCTCGCATATCTCCACTACACAAATACTAATGGATTTCATATCCTATAAAACCAAATATATTATCGGCTATTTTGTTTTGTGAACAATAATAAAAGCGGGCTTATTGCCATTTAGGCCGTTTCTATTTAATATGATGCTATATTCAGTTTAAAATCGGGACGGTGATTAGCTACGGGCAAGCGGACATTATTCGTTGAAATACAAACGATTAAATGAATATTGAATAAGCAACGAAAACTTCTTATACTAGCAGAAACAGTATGATTTTTCGTTCTGGAAAATCGTCGTTGTGCGAAAGGAGATATAATGGGCGGATATGTGGATTACATAAAGGACTTTCCAGGTCGCATTCTTGAAATATATAAAAATTATTTGGAGAAAGCAACGCATGATCGGCGAGAAGTTACATTCTTATTATCACTTACTGCGAGTGGCATCGCAGTCCCACTCTATCGACTCCAGGAGCACAAATATTATCCGGATCCTTTTGAAAACAGGAAAGAATTCAACAAAGCTTCAAAAAAGTTCGATGAACTCAAAGTAACGAACTTCAGAGAAAGCGAATTGTGGGACAAGGCCTTTGAAGAATGGCAATACGGGAAATGTAGTATCGGCAGCATTTGTCCCGATTCATGGGAAAAACTCAGTTCGGCGTTCATTGTCGAGGAGGTAATCAGACATCTACGTGATTCCCTCGCCCATGGTGTTATCCTCACAGATGTAGGTAAAGAAATAGAGCAAATCCAACTGTTCACCGGAAAAAAGAAGGAAGGATTAAGAGTCCTACTCGTGACGCCACGTAGTCTTGAAATATTTCTCCGCAAGTGGGTTGAGTGGCTTCAAACCCTCGATGTTTCAATTTTTCGCGGCTAAAATTATTTACGCCTGTATATATGGATGCTGTGGCCGAGGAACGCCTCGGCGGCCTCCATGCTTGCAGTAGTTAGGACTTAATCTGACATTGAAAATCCGCGTCTTTTGCGACTTTAATCTGTGTCTTTTGCTCGGCTTTATAAAGGGGGAGCCGTCTTTCAGCTACCCGGTGGTCAATGACGAATCCTGCGATTAAGCTCGCTTAAAAAGCAGGGTTTGTCGAGAACACCAAGCAGAGCAAAAACCGTGTCTATCTGTGTCGTACAATCTCGGTGTCCTCGGTGGTCTCTGTGGCTATATAAATCAGTGATAATCCGTGCCCATCCGTGGTTGCAATTCTTCGCGCTAAATTCATTTCCGTTTATATATATGTATGCTGTGTCCCAAAAACGCTTCAGCCGCCTCCATTATCGTTTCCGAAAGCGTCGGGTGAGGGTGAATAGTCATCGCGATATCGGATGCAGTAGCTGACATCTCGACGGCAAGCGCGGCCTCCGCTATCAGCTCTCCCGCCCCAGTGCCGACAACCCCTGCGCCGAGGATTCTCTCTGTGTCGGCATCGATAATCAATTTCGTCAAACCCTCGCTTTCACCTAATGTAGCCGCCCTGCCGGAAGCGGCCCAGGGGAATCTCCCAACCTTGTAATTTCGCCCCTCGGCTTTGGCCTGCTTTTCGCTCACGCCGCATTCCGCTATCTCCGGCTCGGTATATTCCACAAAAGGAATCGCACTCGGCTCGAAAACAGCGTCAATGCCTGCAATTATTTTGGCTGCCACCATACCCTGATGATTCGCCCTGTGGGCCAACAGCGGCGTTCCCGATATATCCCCAACGGCGAAGATGGCCGGCTCGTTTGTGCGGCATTTTTTGTCCACCTCGACAAATCCTTTGTCGTTAATCACAACTTTCGTATTTTCCAGGCCAATATTCGCGGAATTTGGTTTTCGCCCCACCGCGACAAGCACTTTTTCATAAAGACCCTCTTTTCTTTCGATATTTTGGCCTTCAAAGACCGCCTTGAGACCGTTTTCTGTCCGGCTCAGTTCGGCCACTTTCGTGTTGAGCATAATTGATTCGAAAAGCTTCTCTAATCTTTTGGCCAATACCTTTACCAATTCCTCGTCCGAGCCGGGCATCAAATTGGGCGTCATCTCCACAACGGACACTTTTGTCCCCAGACAGGCATAAACGCTTCCCAGTTCCAATCCGATATAGCCGCCCCCTATTACAAGCAATGACTGGGGTATATTTTCCAGCTCGATGGCGGCCGTGGAATCCATAACGCCCGGCAAATCCGATGGGATGCCGGGAATTGTAACGGGCACTGCGCCGACGGCCAAAATAGCGTGCTCAAAAGACAACCTTTCCGTATTGCCCCCCTTTTTCTCAATCTCAACGGTATGGCCGTCAACAAACTTTGCACGGGCCTGTATATATTCGATATTCCTCAATTTACAAAGCTGGCCGAGACCTCCGGTCAGCTTTTTTACTACGCCGTTTTTCCAGTTCCTTATCTTGTCTGCGTCGATATTCGGGGGCCCAAATTCGACGCCGAAGTCCTTCGCCTTTTGAGCGTCTGCAATTACCTTGGCGATGTGCAAGAGCGCCTTTGTGGGAATACAGCCCCTGTAAAGACACACACCGCCCGGGTTTTCCTCCTTGTCGATGAGCGTTACTTTAATCCCCAAATCCGCGGCGTGAAAAGCAGCGGCGTATCCGCCGGGCCCGGCGCCAATAACTACAAGTTTTCGCTTGTCATTTATTTCAGCCATAATAACCCCAAAAAAAACTATACTTCAAAATATAAGCCGGACCAGTTCACGCGGTTCGACTCGAAAAGCAGAGCCATATCCTTCGAAAAAACTATGCTCGACAATCAAATGAATGTTCAGGTCCGACCAGGTTACAGTTTCGCCCGGTTCGACAAGTTTGAGCGTCGTGACTCTTTTGGCAAACCGGCCGGGATGAGGCCAGGGGCAAACAAGCTGTCCCTTTGCCTCGTCAACCTTTGCCTCTCGATGCCGGTCTATTTTTACCCAGTTTCCCAGACCTGCTATTGCAGTATTAGTAATTTCCTGCATCCGGCTGCCGAGCTGCCCGGCTGTATATCCCAGCCGGGACACTTCCGATGTATCGGTATCGATGATTTCCGGCAAGCCGCGCAGGTCATCTCCCATAAAGCCGCCTGATACAAGCTTCGACGACCTCAAAATCTCTTCAAGTTTTTTTGTTTGCGGGGATTCTTTCATCTGTCGGCTTGCTGCTCCTATGTGAATTTATCATAAAATATCTTATCTTCGCTCATTCCAAGCTCTTTGATAACCTTAATCGACGCGTCAATCATTCCGGGGCTGCCGCACAGGTATGCCTCGCATTCAGAGACGTTTTTCATATTTCTTTTAATCGCTTCGGTTACAAGCCCGACCTCGCCGTCCCAGGTTTCCCCCTCTCCGGGCGCCGCCACCACGGGGACAAACTTGAATTCGGCCAGTCCCGACTCGAACTCGCGCATAAGGTCGATTAAGAATAGCTCTTTGACTTTGTTTGCACCGAAATAATACGTCGCCTTTCGTTTGTTGTTTGTGTTTTTCATATAATGCAGCATACACTTAATCGGCGCCATACCGGAACCGCCCGCTATGAATATTATCGGGGCCTCTTTTTCGGAAAGGCGAAAACTTCCGTAGGGGCCGTTGATTTTCACTTCGTCGCCGACCTTGAGATATTCGAAGCAATATGTTGTGCAAATGCCGCCCGGGACCAGACGAATAATCAGTTCGATATTATGCTTATCGGCGGGGTCTGAGGAAATGGAGTAGGCCCGGTATATTTCCTCGCTGCTTTTTTCATACACAGGCGTCAGAAACTGAACGTACTGGCCGGGGATATAGTCAATCGTGTCCGGCTCAATCATCTCGAAGCGGAACTGCTTTATATCGTGAGTCAGGTCGATTATTTCCGTGCATTTGCAGGCAAACTCGCGGATGGAAAACAGCTCATCGGGTATTCGTATTTTAAGGTCATTTCGCACCTTGACCTGACATGAAAGGCGCACGTTTGATTTCCTTTCCTGCTCGTCAAGATACGGCTCTTCGGTGGGCAATAACAGGCCTGCCCCTTCGATAACCTTGAGCTTGCACAGGCCGCAGGTGCCGCGTCCGCCGCAGGCGCTCGGGATGAATATTTTTTTGTCAGCAAGGACTGACAATAAGCTCCTGCCCCCCTGCACGGCTATTTCCTTCTCATTATTGAGCAGGATTTTGCACTCGCCATAATCGGCCAGGTATCGCTCCGAGACGGCCAGTAATGCCGCCAAAGCCGCACCTATCAAGCTGACTGTCAATACCGCGATTACGACTGCCTGAATCATCCAGGTCTCCAAATAGACGGGGCCGGCCGGCTAACCCTGCAAAACCCCAGCGAAGCCGACAAACGCCATAGCCATCAAACCCGCAATGATAAGAGTAATGCCGGGTCCCTGCAGGCCAGAGGGGATTCGCTCATTTTTCAATCTTTCTCTGATTGCCGCCATTGATATTATGGCTATGAACCAGCCGATACCGCTTCCCAAGCTGTAGCCGATAGAAACAATAAAAGTATAGTCGCGAATAATCATAAATAGACATGCGCCGAGAATAGCGCAATTGACGGTTATCAGCGGCAGAAACACGCCGAGCATCTGATACAGCCGGGGCGAGAAACGGTCAATGACCATTTCCACAAGCTGCACGAAGGCCGCGATAATAATGATGAAAAGGATGAAGCGGAAGAACTGTAGATTGAGCGGGACGAGCACATAACGATATGCCAGCCAGTTCAGCATACAGGTTGAAACCATCACAAAAATGACCGCTGCGCCAAGGCCGATGGACGCCTTTAATTCGCGGGACACGCCTATGAAGGGACAAAAACCGAGAAAGTAGCTCAGCAGAATGTTCTGCGTGAAAATCGCCGCAACTAAAACCACAAAGGCCTGTGAGATTTCCGAGGAGATATTCATTTTGCCGTGACCTCCTTTTTCTGCTGAATCGTGCGAAAAATCCACACAACAACAGCAAGCATAAAGAACGCCCCCGGGGGCATTACCATAATAATCCACTTGTCCCAGTAAGGCCCGCTAAAGTAAGGAAAGGGAATTCCGAGTAACGTCCCCATTCCGAGAACTTCGCGAAAGGAGGCGATGATAAGCAAAATGTAAGAGTAACCGAACGCATTAAACATACCATCGAAGAAAGCTCTGACCGGCGGATTGGAAATGCTGCACGCCTCGCATCGGCCCATTACGATACAATTCGTGATGATAAGCCCGACGTAAGGGCCGAGGTTGGCGCTCATCTCGGGCCAATAGGCCTTTAACACGATGTCAATTATGATGACGTAAAATGCAATTATAAGCGTCTCAACCATCATCCTGATGTTTCGAGGCGTAATATTTCGCAGGATGGACACTGTTACGGCGCTGAGAGACAAGGTGAATACCAGGCCTGCACACATCACCAAAGTATTAAGCACGAGGTTGGTCACCGCCAGCGTGCTGCATATACCGAGGACCTGCCTGTAAATTGGGTTATTGTCCCAAAGCCCCTCGACTAACAATTTGGTCGTTTTCGAATAAGCCGGCGATGCGTTCATTGCTGACTGTTCCTTTTGTCTGTTTTATCACGCCACTGACTCAAGGCATCGTTAATGATTTTTTCCAGGCGTGTGCTGGTCTGGGTCGCACCTGTAACCGCGTGGTATTCATTTTCCCCCAGCGCCTCTCCCGGCCTTTTCATTTTAAGCGGGCTTCCTTTCTCGGCGAGTATCCTGTCGGGGAACTGGTTCTTAAAGGCGGGCTTTGTTATCTCGGCGCCGAGCCCGGGCGTTTCAGTTTGTTTGTAAAAGGCGATGCCGGTAACGGTTTTTTTGTCGGCCTTGACGCCGATGACGCCGCTGATAGTCGCCCAGAACCCCTTGCCTGAAAATGGAACAGCGTATGCCTGAATTTGGCCGTCCTTTTTGTATATATATGCCCCGCCCGTTTCGTCATTCGGCGAGCTAACCTGTTCGACAAAAGTCCTGTGCAATTCTAATCGGCCGGCGGCTTCATTGTATAGCGTGGGCAAAACCTGCAGGACGGCCTTTTCGAGAGATAGTTGCGCATTGGCTTCGACAAGCTGTTCCGT
The DNA here is from genome assembly GCA_043811995.1 of Planctomycetota bacterium. Classification (GTDB taxonomy): domain Bacteria; phylum Planctomycetota; class Phycisphaerae; order Sedimentisphaerales; family Anaerobacaceae; genus Fen-1362. Next base: position 1,443 of record JBDRMP010000089.1, on the reverse strand, counting down.
CCGGCGGGCAAAACCGATAACTATGGAGCTGAACGCTGCCGTCACAATAAACATATACAACGGAGCATACCAGCGTTTCTCCCGCATCAGGCCTGTCCTTTCACGGCTCTGCTTTTCTTAAAACTTCGGATGCCGACATCCAGAATTGGCGCAAACATATTGCCAATTAGTATCGCAAACATCAGCCCGCCGTTGAAAATCGAAAAATTGCGGATGACTACGGTAAAGACGGCTATGATAATGCCGTAAATTATTTTTGCCTCGGCTGTCCTCGGTGCGCTTATGGGGTCGGTAGCCATAAAAAATGCGCCGAAGAGAAACCCGCCGCCAAGTATTGCCGTCAAAGCATCCTGGACGGGCCTCACCCCGAACATATAGAGAACCTGGTTTAGAATCGCATAACTAATCACCAACGACAGGATGATACTTCGGCTTGCTGTTTTTGTGTAAAACAGATACAGGCCGCCTATGAGAATCAGGACTGCACTGGTCACACCCATAGTTCCGCTGATTCTGCCGACCATAAGGGCCTTGTACAACGCCGATTTCTTTATGCCGAATTGCTCGCCTTCATTTATCTTGAACGGAATTTCCTCAATTGCCTTACCCGCCTGAGCAGCATCTTCAACAAGATTGCCTGATTTGAAGTATGCCATCGGCGTAGCGCCTGTAATCGCGTCAGGTGATGAGGCGGCGGTCCATTTTGTCAATCCACCCCACAAGCCCTGAGCGGGCGCCGACCAGACGCCGGTCAGCGCAACGGGAAAGCAGATATAGACAAAGCATCGACCCGCCATAGCGGGATTGAAGATGTTGTAGCGATAGCCGCCGAAAACCTCCTTTGCGAACATAACGGCAAAAGCAACGCCTATAACAACGACGTGCCAGGGAACAGCAGGAGGCATAATCAAAGCGAAAATGGTCGTTGTAACAAAAACCGCCTCGGTTACCGGCTCGCTGCGACGCCTCGTAAAAATAAACTCCACAAGAAAACCCGTAAGACCAGCGCAAATCACTAAAAAAAAACTGCGCCAGCCGAAAAAGTAAACGCTGCCCGCCACACAGGGCAAAAGAGCCAGCAATACCCGGCTCATCATCTTTTGCTTCAACAGGATTTCGACCGGCTTCTTTTGGGATGCCATTATATTATTCATTTATCTTAAGCTTCTCGCTATATTCCGCATTGAACGCAGCGACATCATACATTCAAAGAATATAGAAGCATAATATAAAAATCAACTCCGCCGGGAACGTATCAAATCCTGTTTGAGGTCCCACGATTTTTCCGTAAGTGACACGTGGTCTGCACTTTCCAAGAAAATTAGGTTTATTTTAGCTCTTTGAAAACAATTTGATAATAAAAAATGGCTCATCCTTCCGATGTTTTTCTTGGCAAAAGAAACATTTGGAAAGGAGAGCCAATGTTTAATGAATGGATTCTTC
>JBDRMP010000088.1:0-24048 GCA_043811995.1 Planctomycetota bacterium | reverse complement strand
AGAGACTATTGTTAAGTAGAGTAAAATCCTAAATACTAAGCACTAAGCTCTAAACAATATCAAAACCCGAATGTTCGAATGACCAAAACGTTTTGGATTTGGAGTTTGGTGAATTGGGATTTCCGAAGCGGGCTCTGCGCTTCGCTGCGTGTGTTTAGGATTTAGAGATTAGGATTTTTAGAAAATGCCCGCTAATTTAACTCCAGATTATTTTAAGGCGGAGCGGTGGTACCGGGAGGCAAAGACCGCTGACGAGAAGATACTGGCGCTCGAGCAGATGCTGGCGGTTATGCCGAAGCACAAGGGGACCGACCACCTCAAGGCGGACATCAGGCACAAGATAAGCGTATTAAAGGAGAGCGAAGAAAAGCGGCGTAAAAGCGGAGGCGTGGATATTTTTCACGTGCCGCGGACGGGAGCGGGGCAGGTGGTGCTGCTGGGCATGCCGAACAGTGGGAAAAGCTCGATACTTGCAATTCTCACCAATGCGAAAGTTCACGTTGCTGATTTTCCATTTGCAACCGGCGTCCCTGTGCCTGGGATGATGAAGTTTGAGGGAGTGCCGATAGAGGTTGTGGATATGCCGCCTATAACGGCTGATTACTCGGCGCCTGGGCAGGCAGGGACATATCGAAACTGCGATTTGATTGCGATTGTGATTGATTTGTCAGCGGACGTTGAGGAGCAGTGGAAGGTGTGCCTGGAGTTTTTAGAGACGAAAAATTTGCTGCTGGATGAGCAATGGTTCGACAAGCTCACCATACAAACGGCGGCGAAAGATGAACGCGGCAACGCGCTTGGCAAAAGGGCGGCCTGTATCTGCACGAAAAAAGACATCGCAAAAGAGGGGGCGATTGAGCGAATCAGGCAATCGTGCGGAGACCGTTTTGAGATAATTGCGATTTCGGTAGAGACGGGAGAAGGGATGGGAGAGCTGCCTGCGGCGTTGTTCAGGCAGTTACATATTATACGGGTGTATGCGAAACCGCCTGGGAAAAAGCCCGATATGAACGAGCCATTTACAATGCCGGAAGGGGCGACGGTGCAGGATTTGGCTCGCACGATTCATCGAGACCTTGCGGAGAAGCTCAAAACGGCCAGAATCTGGGGAGAAGGTGTTTACGAGGGGCAGAGCGTGCACTTGACGCACGTCCTGCACGACAAGGACATCGTGGAGTTGCACTTCGGGTAAGATTTGCCTGCCACAAAGACACTAAGACACAAAGGAAAAAGGAAAATAGTTATGATAAAGACAGGGATTGGAACGGCGGTTGTGACTGTGGCATTGATTGGCTTGTGGGTCGGCGGCTGCGGGGAAGCGACAAAAGCAGGAAAGACCGTAAGATTGAAGAAGGATTATCCGATTGAGCCGGTGGCGTTTACGGATGTGAAATTCACAGACGAGTTCTGGGCGCCGAGGATAGAGACAAATCGCACTGTTACGATACCGCATATCTTAGAGATGTGCGAGAAGTCGGGGCGGGTGGATAATTTCGCGATAGCGGGCGGTCTTGTGAAGGGGGAGCAAAAAGGGGGTTTCCCATTTGATGATTCGGACGTTTATAAGATTATCGAGGCGGCGTCGTATTCACTGAGCGTGCAGCCGGATGAGAAGCTGGAAAAATATATAGATGATTTGATAGTGAAGATTGCGGCGGCACAGGAGGACGACGGGTATTTATATACGGCGAGGACCAATAAATCGAAACGATTGGCAAACTGGTTCGGAAGCACTAGGTGGTCGAAGCTGGGAGGCAGTCACGAGTTATATAATATGGGGCATCTTTACGAGGCGGCGGTTGCGCATTACAAGGCGACGGGCAAGCGAACTCTGCTGAAGGTAGCAATCAAGAACGCTTGTTTGCTCGACAAGACGTTCGGGCCTGGAAAGCTGAGGAAATGGCCTGGGCATCAGGAAATTGAGATTGGGCTGGTGAAACTGTATCGCGTGACGGGCAACGAGAAGTATTTGAATCTGGCGAAGTTTTTCCTCGATACACGCGGGCCGGGCGGCGGGGAATACGCACAGGCGCATAAGAAGCCATACGAGCAGACGGAGGCGGTGGGACACGCCGTGCGGGCGACGTATATGTATTGCGGGATGACGGACGTGGCGGCGCTGACGGGCGACGAGAGATATGCCGGTGCGGTTGAGCGGCTATGGGACGACGTCGTCGGCAAAAAGATGTATTTGACCGGAGGCATCGGGGCCAAGGGCGAGGGGGAGGCATTCGGAAAGGAATATGACTTACCCAACGCGACTGCCTATTGCGAGACGTGTGCAGCCATCGGAAACGCGATGTGGAATTACAGGATGTTCCAGCTTACAGGCGATGCGAAGTATTTGGACGTTTTCGAGAGGGTGCTTTACAACGGCCTGATTTCCGGAGTGTCATTAAGCGGCGACAGATTCTTTTATACGAATCCCCTTGAGTCCAGCGGCAAGCACAAGCGAGAGCCGTGGTTTACCTGCGCATGCTGTCCCGGCAACATAGCGAGAATTATGGCGACGCTGCCGGGATATGCTTATGCGAAATCGGGCAACACGGTGTATGTGAATATGTTTGTGGCGGGGGAGGGGACAATCAAGCTGAAGGATAACACTGTGCGAATAAGTCAGGCGACGTGGTATCCGTGGGATGGTTTAGTGAAAATGACGGTTGAGCCGGCGAGGGCGGGGAAGTTTACTATTGCAGTTCGGATGCCTGGATGGGCGAAGGGTAAGCCGGTGCCGAGCGATTTGTATCGATATATGGACACTAACGACCAGCCGGTGATATTGAAACTGAATGACGCTGTTTTGGAACCAGCTATAAGAGACGGATTTGCTTGCATAGAACGTGAGTGGAAAAAAGGTGACGTAATCGAGCTTGAGCTGCCTATGCCTGCAAGACGCGTGGTGGCGCATCCGAGCGTAGAGGCGGATAAAAACAGGGTGGCGATTAAGCGCGGGCCTATTGTGTATTGCGCTGAATGGCCCGACAACGACGTAAACGTTCTGGATCTGGCATTGGCAGATGACGCCGGGCTGTGGTCTGACAGGTTCAGACATTTGCTCAACGACGTGACGGTGATTCGCAGCAGAATTCAGAGCGGCGGCTCGGAGCACGAGTTTTTAGCGATTCCTTATTATGCCTGGGCGAACCGCGGGCAGGGGTCGATGGCGGTCTGGCTGAAGAGAGAGGAGCCGATACGGACGGTTGAAGTTGAAATCGACGCGGGCAAAACCAAAGAGCCAATCTCGAAATACATATACGGGCAGTTCATCGAGCATCTGGGCAGGTGTATTTACGGCGGAATATGGGCGGAGATGCTGGAGGACCGCAAGTTCTATTATCCGATTACGGATAAATACAGCCCCTGGGGGACGGGCAGCGACAGGCAGTGGGGCGCTGGGGCGTATAAATATCTCAAGGCCTCGCCCTGGAAGGTCATCGGGCCGGCGGGGACGGTGACGATGGACACCAATAATCCTTATGTCGGTAAGCATACGCCGGTGGTTTATCTGCCCCGTGACGGAAACGAGGCGGGAATTTCGCAGGATGGGCTGGCGATTGTAAAAGGCAAAGGATATACGGGCAGGATAATTTTGGCCGGTGACAAAGAAGCGGCACCGATTGTGGTGCGGATTGTGCCGGAGAACGGCGAGGCAATCAAGATAGGTATCAACGAAATAGGTTTGGAATTTAAGACGTATATACTGGGGTTTACAGCGCCGGAGTCGAGCGATAGCGTCAGGATTGAAATCATAAGCAAAGGCAGGGGGACGTTCAGGATAGGGACGCTGTCGCTGATGCCCGCTGACAATATCAAGGGGTGGCGAAGCGACGTTGTGGTGTTGCTCAAGGAGCTCAATTCACCGATATACCGCTGGCCGGGTGGCAATTTCATCAGCGGATACAACTGGCGTGACGGCATCGGCGAAAGGGACAAAAGGCCGCCTCGGAAAAACCCGGCGTGGAAAGGGGTTGAGCACGACGATGTCGGTATTCACGAATTTATGGAATTGATGGAGATAATCGGGTCGGAGGCGTATATCGCGCTTAATACGGGTCGCGGGACGGTGGAAGAGGCGGCAGAGGAGGTCGAGTACTGCAACGGGTCGGCTGACACGCCGATGGGGAAACTGCGGGCGCAAAACGGACATCCTGAGCCATACGGCGTGAAATGGTGGGCGGTGGGCAACGAAATGTATGGCTCGTGGCAGCTTGGGAATATGCCGCTGGCGGAATACGTGAAAAAGCATAACAAGGTGGCTGAGCAAATTTGGAAAGTGGACCCGAACGCAAAATTAGTCGGCGTCGGCAGCGTAGGCAACTGGAGCAGAGCGATGCTGAAAGAATGCTCGGATTATATGAACCTCATCAGCGAGCATATTTACTGCAAAGAGAACAGGGACGTTGTAAAACACAGTAAACTACTCGCAAACGAGATAAAGCGAGTGGCAAACGAGCACAGAAAATACCGCAGAGATATAAATGAAATTGCTGATAAGAACATTCGAATCGCGATGGATGAGTGGAACTACTGGTACGGCAACTATATATACGGTGAATTAGGCGTTCAGTATCACCTCAAGGACGCCCTCGGCGTCGCTACGGGTTTGCACGAGTATTTCAGGAACAGCGACCTGTATTTTATGGCCAATTACGCCCAGACGGTAAACGTCATCGGCGCAATTAAGACCTCTCGCACGTCGTCAACGTTCGATACGACGGGGCTGGCGCTGAAACTTTACAGGCAGCATTTCGGCGAAATTCCCATTGTAGTGACAGGCAACGTCTCGCCGATGGACATTTCGGCCGCCTGGACAAGCGACCGAAAGGCGTTAACTATCGGCGTCGTCAACCCGACGGCGTCGCAGCACACGCTTGCGATTGATCTCAAGGGCGTTAATGTTGCTGATAAGGCGAGGCAGTGGATTATAACGGGAACGGACCCGCTGGCGCATAATGAACCGGGAAAGGAACCGGAAATTGTTGTTGAAGAAAAAGCGGTTGAAGGATTATCCAATAAATTGACTGTGCCGGGGTATAGTGTGAGTATATTTGAATTGGCAGCGGAATAATGTAGCAGACAGGAGAAGATGTGATGGAATGTCAAAAGAAAGATAATTTGAAGAACTGTGGATGCACATACCCGGGCTGTGACAAAAAGGGGATGTGCTGTGGATGTATAAGTTATCATTTGTCGAGCAGACAATTGCCCGGCTGTTGTTTCCCGCCCGATGTGGAGAAGACATACGACCGCAGCTTCAGGGCATTTGCCAAGGCGTGGAAGCTTTGAGAAAGTAAAAGGTAAAAAATGGAGTGAGGTTAGTGTTGGGTGATAGCGTTGAGGTTCTTGCGGGCTTTTGGGTCGTCCGGGTCGATTTTGAGGGCCTTTTTGTAGGCATCAGCGGCCCCGATGACGTTGCCTTTTGCCTGAAGCAGAATGCCGAGATTTGTGAACATTTCGGCGTCGTCGGGCCTGGCTTTCAAAACGATGCGGCATTGCTCGATTGCATCGTCGATTCTCCCGACGGCCGCCAAGGCAAGGGCAAGCCGGCCGTGGGTAATGATATGTTCGGGGTCAATTTGAAGGGCGCTTTCGTAGTATTTTATCGCTTGTTCCGGGTCGCCGCTCTGTGCAATGGCGTAGCCGAGGTTTCCGAGGACCTCCGCGGAATCGGGTTTGGCGGCGAGGGCCTTTTGGAATTGTCCCACAGCATCAGCGACTTTGCCTTCACGTGCCAGCATTGTCGCAAGGCCCTCGTGTATGTCCGCGATGTTGGCGTCGGGACCGAGGTATTGTTTGTAATGCCGGATGGCCTCGTCATAATTTCCCTTGGTTGCCATTGCTACGCCTAAATTGTAGTGGGCCACTGCAAAGTCAGGATTAAGTTCGAGGGCGAATTTGTAGTGCTCAATGGCCTCGTCCACTTTGCCCATATCTCTCATCAGGGCGTTGCCGTAGTTATTGTGGATTACGGGTGAATTGGGAATGTATTTCAGCGCCTCGGAGAGGTGTTTGACTGCCTCCTCCGGTCGGCCGAGCTCGCTGAGAATGTTGGCGTAGTTGTTTTGCATAACGGCGTTATCTTCGATGACGGTCAGTGCGCGGTCGAAAAGCAGGTAGCTGTTGCGCCAGTATTTTAACTGCAGCGACGTGACCACGACACAGCCGAGGAGTGCGCCTGATGCAAGTATCGTCAGGATGGTTTTTCTCAAGGGTATGTTTTTAAGCAGCTCCGCGCCGCCGAAGGCGATGATTATAAACAGGCCCGTTAGCGGAACGTAGGTGTATCTGTCGGCCATTGCCTGGGCGCCCACCTGCACGATGCCAATTACGGGCACCAGCGTCCCGATATACCACAGCCAGCCGACAAGCAGGTATTTGTGCCGCCGGCTGTAATAGGTGAAAAAGAGGGTCATTATTATAAGTATTACGCCGTATGTGACGGCCCTGGCGGCAGGCAGTGTGTCGAGGGGATGAGGATAGAGCACCGCAAGCCGGGCAGGCCAGAGCATTTTGCCGATGTATGCCAGATACGAGCATATTGCATTGGAGACGCGCTCGCCAAAAGGAAGGGGGGTCATAGCGCCGCTTTTTTGCTGCACTAAATATGTGACTACGCTTGATGCCGCGGAAAGAAAAAGCAAAGGTAGCTTCTCGAGCAACAAACGCTTGATTGTGTATTTGCCGCTGCCGAGCCGGCCTAACGGCCAGTAATCCAGTAATAACAAAACAAAAGGCAGCGTGACGAGCATCGGCTTGGCCATAAGACCCAGCGAGAACAGCACAGGGACAACAACGTATCGGCCGGCCGTTGGACGCTCGGCGTAACGAACGTAAAAGAGCATCGTCAGAAGCCACAACAGCGTGCTTAGGACGTCTTTTCGCTCTGCGACCCACGCGGCGGATTCGACATGCAACGGATGCAGCGCGAACAGCCCCGCCACGAACGCGCTTTGCCAGAATCCTTTCGTCATACGGTTCAGCACGACAAACAGCAGGATTGTGTTTGCGATGTGAAACAAAATATTGACGATGTGGTGCGCGCCGGCGTTGTCGCCGAAAAGTTGCCAGTCGAGCTGGTGCGACAGCCAGGTCAAGGGGTGCCAGTTACTCGCGTAGCCGCTCGTGAACGCCCATTTGACCCCCTGCCACGACAGCCCCGACTGAACGTTCGGATTTTTGGTAATATAAACGTCGTCGTCGTAATAGACGAACTCGTGGTTCCACACGGGCAGATATACGGCAAAGGTCGCTGCGGCAAGCAGGATGCAGACCAGCAGATGCCTGTGATTGCGGATTTGTTCAAGCATATTAACCGACTCAGACCGAATCCACGGCAGGAACGCCTGGGAAAATCACAATTGGAATTTTTTGCCAGTTAGCCGTTCGTATCCCTCTATGTATTTTTCGCTTGTCTTTTTGACGACGTCCTCGGGCAGCTTCACACCCGGCCCGGATTTGTCGAAATTGATACTTTCCAGATAGTTCCGGACAAACTGTTTGTCGAAGCTTTCCTGGTCCCTGCCCGGCTGGTATTTGTCCGCGGGCCAGAACCGGGACGAATCAGGCGTCAGCACCTCGTCGATGAGGATTATTTTGTCGTCCGCCTCGCCCCATTCGAATTTCGTATCGGCCAGTATGATACCCTTCGATTCGGCGTATTGGCTCGCCTTTTTGAAAATCTCGGTGCTTTTGTCTCGCAGGTATCTTGTGTTTTCCTCGCCGATAATCTTTGCGCAACGCTTGAAGCTGATGTTTTCGTCGTGTTTGCCGAATTCTTCCTTTGTAGCGGGCGTGAATATCGGCTCAGGCAGCTTATCGCACTGCCGAAGGCCCGCCGGCAGCTCGACGCCGCAAACCACGCCGCACTGTTTATATTCCTTCCAGCCCGAACCGGCTAAATAACCCCGGACGACACATTCGATTGGCATTACGCTGGCCTTTTTGACTAACATACTTCGGCCCGCCAACTGACTCCCGAATTCGTTAAACGGCACCGGGAATTTGCTTACATCCGCCGTGACGAGATGATGGCTGACGGTTTTGGACAAGAACTCGAACCAGAAAAGCGAAATCTGCGTAAGAACCTGCCCCTTGTACGGGATGGCATTTGCCATAACCACGTCGAATGCGCTGATGCGGTCGGTGGCGACTATAAGCAATCTGTCGCCGAGGTCGTAAATATCTCGCACCTTACCGCGTTTCGGCTCAACACTCCCAATTTTTGTCTGCAATACGGCTTCCATAACGACTCCTTCTTGCCCCTGCAGGTTGTTGGCAGGGGTCCATCGTAACTATACGTTCTTTGCCCGGCGGGCCTGCCACGGCCCCTCAACGCAAGTCGAGGCGACGGGTATAATAAGGGCTGCCTGTAAGTTAGTCAAGATTGACGGTCATTCGTATCCGCCTGTTTAGCCGTCGCCGGCACGGCAACGGCATATTTGAATTTCCCCTTCCTAATAATTTTAGCCCTGTCATTTGTGTCTGTTTCCTAATTCCCCTTGTCTTTTTCAACAATTCCGAGTATAATACCGACCGGTTAAGTAGGCCCTTTTAGGGTATTAATGGGAGATTTTTATTATGACCGGCAGAGGGTTCTTGCTTTTTTCCTTCATACTATTGGCTTTCCCTTTTTCTGCAAAAGCAGATGAGAATCTTGTCGAACTCGTTAAAAAAACAAAGCCCTGCGTTGTTCTTATAGAAACCTTCGATGATAATAATCAACCTATTGGCCAGGGCAGCGGTTTTTTTGTAAATAATAAAGGCCATATCGTTACAAACCACCACGTTATTGAAGGCGCTTATCGCGCTACAGTCAAAACTTCGTCCGGTATGGAATATCCAGTGGAAGGCGTCATTGCCAAAAACGCCGACGCCGATATTGTCAAGCTCGTCGTGAACATACCGGATGCCAATATAACCTTCTTAAATCTCAGCGAGAATGTGCCTTCTGAAGGTGAGGACATTTTCGTTATAGGCAATCCCCTCGGCCTTGAATCAACCATATCAAGCGGCATCGTATCGGCAGTTCGGGACATTCCCGCCTTTGGCAAAATACTCCAGATAACCGCCTCCGTCTCCCCCGGCTCAAGCGGAAGTCCGGTCATAAATAGCAAAGGTGAGGTAATAGGCATTGCGACCCTTGTCGTAACAGAAGGCCAGAATCTCAATTTCGCGATTCCAAGTGACAAAATCATCGCCCTCAAAGATGTCGCAAAAACACCGATAGCCAAAGAATACGCATTACCGACAGGCGATGTGAATGATGCTCAAAAGCTGTTCAACAAAGGATTAATAGAGTTATGGCAGGAAAACTACGTTGCCGCGCTTACCTGCTTTCAAAAGGAGATAGAAAAGAATCCGCAAGATGCCGATGTATGGTTCTGTCTCGGTTATTGTTACGGCAACCTTGGCCGCTATCAGGATGCGATGGAATCCTATAAGCAGGCCATCAGAATCAATCCGGATTTTGACGTTGCACACTCTATTCTTGGCGTTACCTATATCAAACTTGGCCGCCATCAGGATGCGATAGAATCCTATAAGCAGTCCATTAGAATCAATCCGGATGATGCCGAGGTACACTATAATCTTGGCCTTGCCTACGGCAGCATTGGCCGCTGGCAGGAGGCGTTAGAGGCCTATAAGCAGGCCATTAGAATCAAGCCGGATTATGCCAAGGCACACTATGTTCTTGGCCTTGCCTACGGCAACCTTGGCCGCGATCAGGATGCGATAGAATCCTTTAAGCAGGCCATAAGAATCAAACCGGATTACGCCAATGCACACTACGGTCTTGGCCTTGCCTATTCACTGGTTAGCGACAAGGGTTCATCCCTCGAAGAATATAAAATCTTAAAAACCTTGGATACCGAACTGGCAAACAAATTGTTTAGCGTGATTTATAAGTAGGCAACCCTGAACCAGCTTCTCGGCCTCGGTGCGGTGGTGCTGAGAAGGAAACTTTTCAGGAGAAGGAGAATTGAAATTATGTCTACAAATGCTACGACGAATGACGCCGCGAGCAACAAATGGCTTCCGGACATTATCTGCGCATTTCAAGCGGGAGGAGGTGCAGCAAGATTACCTCAAATCTATCGTTGGATTCAATTGAACCGCCGCATTTTACCCACTGAATGGAAAGCTTTGATCCGGGCAACCATCTATAACCACAGTTCTGATTCTCCAGTTTACGCGCAAGGGAATCCTGACATTTTCTTCAAAAAATCTTACGGATTCTGGGCTTTGCGGTATCCAAGCGATAAAGTCATCGGCAAAACCGATAATGACTTATTCATACAGGTGGTATCGAGCATGAGCGTGGAGCAATTTGAATCTTACTCCGGAAAAGGTGATACCTTGATTGCATACGTAAAGGGAGAGGTGGATAAGTTGAAAAAGAAATACAACATCACCGGTTAGGCAAAATCCGGGGACGCCTTACTTATTTCTTCAGAAAAACGGGGACAGCTACCGTTTTTTTAATTACACAAATTACGTAATCGTCAATTAAATCATGAATCAGCAATCATACACGTAGCGAAGCGCAGGGCCCGCTTCAGAAATCATAAATGAATTATCTCTGTGCTCTCTGTGTCCTCCCTGCCCCTGCAAGTCGTAGGCAGGGATTGTGCATTTTTGCGGTAATAATTAAGAACAGCCTGCCCCGGCGAAGCGCAGCGAAGAGGGGTGTTAATCTGTGTTAACCCCGTTAGATGGTGGCTTCGCCTATCTCACGGGGTTAATCCGTGTCAAAAAAACTTTGTGATTCTTCTTTTCTTCCGGCGTAAGCCGCCCCTAACGGGAGTGGTGAAAATAATCCGTGCAATCTGTGTAATCTGTGGTTTTGTGATTTTTGTGCCTTATTGTGGCAAATTACTTAATCCTCGAATCGACATACGATAAAACCTTATCGCGGACCTTGCGGATATCGGGTGTGTCGGGTAATAGGTCGATGATTGTTTCAAGTGCTTTGCGCTCTTTTATGCGTTTGAGTGTGGGGATGAAGTTGACGTCGTAAACCCACGCTAAGTTAATCAGCTTCATATCGTTCCAGGTCTGCAATTTGGCGTAATCGATGTGCTCGCCGTTGAGAATGGCCTGTATTATGCCTGGCGAGCATCTCGGCTCGTCGGGCAGCTCCATTTCAAACTTAAAATTGTCCGGGTCCTCTCTTTGCTGGGTATAGGCCTGTATAACGACACGATAAATATCGAGCTTGTCGGCGTCTCGTATAAGCCGGCAGAAAAGCAATGTGTCCTCATCGAGATTTTTCCGCCGAAGGCCCTCGGCTACGCCGCGAGGCGAGCGAGACCTCGCCTTTAGGCGGGCAGGAAGCTCTTTTAGCCCGTGGTATTCGATGGCGTCAAGGATGATTTGCCTCTCGGCCGGCTCAAGTACATCTAATACCCTGTGTTCTTTCAGAACGCTTACTGCCAATAGGCAGTGATTTACGCTTCGGGGGTCGTGATATGTCTGGTATTTGGCAAACTGCGGAAATCGGCCGACGTCGTGCAATAACGCAATCGTCTCTGCCAGCAGCCGCTTGTTTTCATCAAGCGACAATTCGTCAGCTAAAAAAAGCGTCTCCTCGCAGACCCGCTTGCTGTGGTCCTGCTTTAGTTTGATGTTGGCGTTTATGTATTCGTCGTCGCTATAGAACCTGCCCACAAAGCCGTCGAACCACGCCTTAAATTTGTCTAATTGTTCCTTGTTCATAGCTTTTGGAAAGCGAATAATATAAGGTAAATAAGGTAAAAGTAAAAAGTAAAAAATCAGTGTAATCGGTCGAAGTGATGATATAATCCTGTCAGATTTTAAGGAAAATTTGTGAGGTGAAATATGCCGACGATAAAAGACGTAGTGGTGAAAAAGCCCACCAAAGACGAGGAGAAGAACTGCAAGACCTGGCCGATTTGGACCTGCGAACCGAGCGAGTTCGACTGGGCCTACACCGAAAAGGAGACCTGCCTTATACTCGAAGGCGAAGTGACTGTTACCGACGGGAAGGACTCCGTCAGCTTCGGCCCCGGCGACCTCGTCGTTTTTCCAGTTGACCTCGAATGCACCTGGAAAGTTCAAAAGCCGGTCAGGAAGCATTACAATTTCGGGTGATACAAAAGCACAGGCCACGAGTCATAGTCAAGGGAGGTAAAATTATGATGATTGATTATGTTACGCTGATGCTGGTCAATATGGTAGCGGGATTTTTCCTGCTCGGCTGTTTCGTCCGGCGGGGACTGGACACCGAAGACAGAATCAATTGGGCGCCGGCGTTTGGAATCTGCGGCCTTGTAGCGGCGGTCTGCGGATTCGTGATGACGTTCACCTGGCCTCTGCCTAAGCCGTATAGTATGGCGTTTGGGGAAATGTCGGTTTTGCTGGGAGTTTTGCTTCTCGGGACCGCCTGGGCTCTGGCTCGCGGATGGGAGCTGATGCCTCTGACGATATATGCTTTTTTTGCAGGGGCAGCGGCATTACTTCTGGGCATCAGGATTATTGAGCTTGGCCTCACGAACAACCCGATTTTGTCGGGCGTTGGTTTTATCCTCAGCGGTGCCGCGGGTATGTTTTCTCCGGTTGTGGTGTGGCAATCCGAGCAGAAAGAATTGCGGGTTGTTTCTTCGATAGTGTTGTTTGGGATTTCCGGGATATGGGTCTGGACCGGTTCTCTGGCATACTGGGCGCATATCGCGGCAAAATAAATTAAAACCGGGAAAGCGGCCTTAATATATTTTAGCGGTTTTGTAGTTTGTTGAGTTCGTCTCGGCACATTTGCAGCTGGTTGGTGTCGGTAAGTTTCTTTTCAGCCAAGCCAAGGTGCTTTAAGGCGAGGTCGGGCTTGTCGAGATACCGGGAGTAAATCAGCCCAAGCATCAGCTCCACCTGCTCAATGTATTCGTAGTTGCCGTAGTTGGTGAGGAATTTTTCGTATGCAAGCGAGGCCCGTTCGTGGCGGCCTTCGCTGGCGAGCTGGTTGGCGATGTCGAGCAGGTGCTGGCGTGGGACAACTTGTGTGTTATCGAGGGATACAAGTTCGAGATACAGCTCAGTGGCGGCTGGGAGATTGTGCTGGTAAATGTAATTGGCGATTTCTTCCTTTAGCCGTTTGATTTCGGGATTTTCCTGCTGTTTAGAGGCCTCCTCGGCTTTGATTTGTTTTGAGCCGGCGCCGGTGTATGGATTGTAGCCGGCCGAGATTGAGTCGCGGTATCTGCGACGCCTGTTCCACTGTTTTATCATTGCCCACAGGTCGAAATGCGAGGTTGTCGTCAAACGCGTGGCCAAAAGCAGCAGTGACGCAATGATGCCGAAGGCGTAGCCGGCTAAGTGCGCGTCGTAGGCGACGTTTGGCGTATAGCGGGCAATGATGTTGTCTAAAATAATCATCTTGAATGCGATGAAGTAAAGAGCGGGCACGTCCATTGTGCCGATGATGATGAACCAGTACACGATGGTGATGAGGGTTTGAGGAAAAAAGACGAGGTATGCACCCGTTACTGCTGCGACGGCGCCGCTTGCGCCCAAAACGGGGTTGCTGTTCAGCAGCGTGTGGCCGACGGCGCTGAAGACGCCGCCCGCCAGATAAAAGCAAACATAGCCGAAGTTGCCGAGCTTGTCGTTTACATTGTTGCCGAATATGTACAAAAAGAACATATTTCCGAATATGTGCAGTAACCCGCCGTGCAGAAAGGCGTATGTTACAAACTGCCAGAGGTGTGGGCTTACGGGAGTCAGCATCAGATGTTGAGCCCAGGGGCGCAGGACTTCGGCCGTTTCTCTGTGTGGCCAATAGGTCAGGAAGAATATGGCCGTGTTTACGGCTATGAGAGCGTAATTGGCGTATGGCGTTCTCGACGGCCTGATGCTTGTGCGAATGGGTAACAACATACGGAATCAGTTCCCCTTTGACGATAATAAAAACAGGCGATTCAAAGGGGTGCATTTTAATGGCTGCGTGAGGGATGGGCAAGGCATAAAAAAACAGGACGACCGTCGTCGTCCTGTTTCACGTTGGATTGACCGTGTATGTAAGGCGCCTTTTGCCTCACCGATAATTTTGTGAGGCGATACGTTCTATAATTAACCGGCTTTCCCCCAGCCGAACCCTTCTAATCAGTAAAAGTATAAAAAACAAATCTCACGACGCCAAATCAACAATCAAAAAAAACTTTATTTTTTCCCCCGATGATGTTAATCAAGAGGGTGTATGAATGACCAGACCCTGAAAAATCGGCTCAGGCAAATACGTGACGGGGTATCGCGTCTCAAGCTGGATTGTCTCATTGTTGCAAAGCCGCCCAATGTTACTTATCTGACTGGCTTTACAGGCGACGACAGTTGGGTGATTGTGCTGCCCGCCTCGCCCGACGAGCGGACGAGTCGAGGCGGGCCGAAAGGCGTAATCCTTGTTACCGACAGCAGGTTCACCGAGCAGGCCGCCGCCCAGTGTCGCTTGTGCAGGATAGTAAGTCGCAGGGATGCGATGATTAAAACCGTCGCCCGTCTGTTGCAAAAGCAGGGCGGCAAAACGCTGGCCGTCGAGAAATCGATGTCGGTGGCGGATTTTCAGGAGTTGAACAAACAGTTAAAAGGCCGGCTTAAAAGCATCTCTCTGATTGTGGAGTCGGCACGCCGGGAAAAAGACCAAGGTGAGGTCGCTGCCATTAGTGCCGCCGCCGAAATCGCGGCTCGGGCCTTTCAGCAGACGCGTCGATTGATTCGACCGGGCCTGTCGGAAAACGAGCTTGCCGGTATTGTCGATTTCCAGATTCGCAAACTCGGCGGGAAAAACTCCTTTGAGACCATTGTGGCATTCGGGGCCAATGCCTCCATACCGCATCATCAGCCCACAAACAGGAAACTTTCTAAAAACGATACGGTCCTAATCGACTTTGGAGTGCGATACAACGGCTATTGTTGCGACCTTACACGCTGTTTTGAGACGGGCAGACCCGTCCCGTTTTTCCGCAAAGTTTACTCCGTCGTCGAGCAGGCGCAGGCCGCAGCCCTTAAAATTATCAGGGCGGACGCTAAAATCATCGCAGTTGACGCAGCAGCCAAAAGGGTCATAAAAAAAAGCGGTTTGCCGGTTTACGGTCACGGAACCGGTCACGGACTTGGTTTGGAGGTGCACGAGCTGCCTATAGTGTCGAACAGGACAAAGGGGGCATTACAGACGGGAGACGTGATTACTGTTGAACCGGCTGTGTATATCCCCGGCAAGCTGGGAGTGCGTATAGAAGACGACGTTCTTGTAACTGACGATGGATACCTTGCGCTAAGCGATGGGCCGAAGTTGCCAAAGAGCCGCTCTTAATATCTCAATCTCTTCATTTCTCCTTGCGTTCTCTATGGCTGCCTCATCCTCATCATCTCATCCATCCGCATGTCCTCGCCGCCCCTGCCTGTAGGCATCCTCATCTGTGGGCCGCGCCGCGTCAAGTCGCCAAAAGCGCCTCCGGTATTCCACACGCGAAACGCAACCTTAGGCCTTTTTTCCAGCGTTTTTATCTCGCTGTATTTCGCACGCACCTCGTCAGGCCAGTACATCAGCTTGGCTGCAATTCTTTCTATGTCCGACCCGTCAAAACTGTACAGCATATTGAAATACTGCCTCTGCTGAAGATTTTTTCCCCCGGCCCAGTCGTTTACCGCTATCAGGTCCACCAGCACTGCGCCTGTCGTGTAATCTACCGTTTCAGGCAGCGGAACTTCTTGTTCCTGTGCCGCCATCAGCTCCTGCTCCTGTTTTTGCTTCTGTCCGACCGGCGTAACTTTTGCTGTTTTGCCGATTGACTCCCCGCGCTTGATCATAAATTGCTCGCTGTACCAGTAACCAAGCGCGTACCTGCAGACCTGGACGTCCGCCGCCTTGGCCGCCTCCTGAACGTTTAGCGGGAAGAAATATACGCGGCGTGGTATTGAAACGGTCTCGGTGACATCTGAAAAATCGCTCCACAACATGACCTTTTTATCGTACGATACATCTTCGGTGCGGACCTGTCCTGTCCCGGCCACGGGGTTGAATACCCCGACCCGGACACGATACCGGTAACTGCTGCCCGGCTCAACTGTATCGTCGTGCGCCCAGAATAAAACCGGCTCTCGAAGCGCCCCCACGTCTTTGCCTGTTAACAACATCTTGTTAAGCTCGTTATATATCTCCGAATCGTCTATCGGCTTGACTGCCTTGTTCAATGGTTCGGAAAGCTGTGGTTCCCTTCGTTGGTCACGCTCAGGTCGCGCAACTCTCGTCGTCGTGCCGCCGCCGCCGCGCGCCCCGCCGGGAGACCCTGGCTCCCCGCTGCGTCCCGCTATGCCGGAACCCGGTGCCTCTCTCGTTGTTCTTGTTCGGCTGTCACGCTCCGTCCGCCCGTCTGTGCGACCCCTGTCTCGCCCCCGGTCTCGTTCGTCGGAACGAACCCTATCTCGTTCCCCTGTTTGCTCTTCACGACCAGTTGCTATTGCCTCACGCCTTTCTTGCGCCTCCTTCTCACGCTGAACCGACAAATATTTTCTATGCAGAACGGGCGGAAACCAAATTTCTTCCATCGAAGCTATCTGATACGGCTCCGGCTGCAGCAAACTCGCCTGCATTTGCTGGCTGCCGAATTTCAGCCGGCGAATCGCTGCACTGCCGCTCGGAAGCTTGTTTACGTCCTCTATCACGTTAAATTCTTCCCTCTGAACGTCTATCTTCTCGCGAGGCACGTCCTGCCACCCGCCCCAGTGTCCGTCTGAGTCCAGCCGTTGCCTCTGAAGCTGGACCGCCGCAAACACCGGTTTGGCCAGCGATGTGTCTCGCCACTGTTGATGTATGTCTCTGCCCGCAAAGCATTCCTCGAAACTGTCCGCAATGGCGCCGATATCAATACTTCCCTGCACTGTCACCAGGTCTAAATCGTTGGCCTCGTAAGTATCTGCGTTCTTTGCGTTTTCCTGCGTAACTGTTACCTTTGGCACGTATGCCGCCGCCCTTATATGCTCTGCTGCAACATCTTTAACCGGGCCTATGGCGGGTATCCGATACCTCTTGTCAATCTTTTGTTCGACCGAAAAAGGCACAGGCCATGTGATTTTAGTGTCCAAAGACCATTTCCCGTCGAGTTTCGCGATAAAAACCGGGCTGCACGGGTCGCTATAATCCCTCGGCTCCGGCGCCCGGTTGAGCTGTTGCTTTAGCTGTTCGGCCTGCTCGCTTATGTGGATATCGAGCTGGCCGGGCCTAAATTCACGTCCGTCGAGCTTGAATACGTTGTGGCTGCTTAACACGTATTTGTAAAACGGGTATATGCACGCCAGTACTGCTGTTATCAAAACCAGCTTTTCAATGTGCTGCTCTATGAAATTGCCGCCTTTTTTTGCCATTTTATCGAATCCTCATTCACGCCTTCGCACGTCGCTGGCGGACGCGACTTGTAACGAGGTCTCGCCCGAGCGGACTTCAGAAATGTCCCGACGTGTCTGGATAATTATTTTATTGTTGCTCATAGGTCATCGTCGGTTCTTTTTTCTCTTTCAATGCCTCCGGGTATATGGGCTCATACCCTTTCTTGTTGAATATGTATTCGCAAACCATCTCAATTTCGACTGCGGGGTCCTGCCCGTACCGGTAACGCAGGTGTTCCTGTGACTCAGGACTGACAGACGTTACCCTGCTCTCTAAAATGGTTATCTGATTGTGCTTGAATGCCTGTACGGGCGCCTCCCCGGTGTATCCCGCAAACCGGTGTTCTTTCTCGCTGCACAGTTCCTCCATAAAAGGAATCGCCGCGTTGGCGCTTACCACTACTACCACGCCGAAGTGAACAATGTCTATCGATTCGTTGCTCAATCGATTCGTCAGCGACACGGTAAGCTGGTCCTCCGGCTTAACAACATATTTCAATTTTTCCTGTGACGCCTCGTCGCTTTTTCCCGAGAGAAGCTTTTCCGGCGTCTCAAAACCGACTCTCATCACGCGTTTGACGGCAGAGGTCGAAACGCTGCTCGAACCGGCGTTCATCTTCTCTACCGTCGAAAATACGTCCTCGATAATCCAGTAACCAAGCTGCCAGAACCAGCAGTCCTTGACGCTGTCTTCAAGGGACGAATATTGATATTGGTTCCAGAAGTCATACCCGCTTATGGTTTTTGGATTGGCATAAACGCCTGCCGCCTTGGCTCGCTGCTGGCAAAGCTCTTCGATAATAATTGACTTATCGCTTGCGCCCGAAGCGGACGGCACGCCGCGAGTGTAAATACTTGCTGCACCCCCAACCTTTTGCAAACTGGCGTTCAGCTCCTCCTCGCTTGGGCAATCGCCGCCCTTGACTTTTGTTACGAGGTTTTCGATACGCTGGCGAAATCGGTTTGCGAACCTCGTGAATAACATCGCAGAAGTGTCTTTGGGCTGTGGAAATATGTCGTAATCGAGCAGCTCACGTTGAGTGGTCTGTATGGCCAGCCGGGATATTAAATTTGCGTCCTGTTCGTAGGTGTCCTCGTACTTCTTTTCCTCCTCCGCCTGTCTTAGGGCCAGCGCGCTGTTCAGCATCGCTCTCACGCGTGAGGCCATCGGCATGCTTTGTCTGTTTACTTTGTTTTTAAGGCCACTGCCCAGCAGTAATGCCGCTGTCAGAACCACTATCCCGGCTAATACTATCACCCCGGGCCAAAGCAGCGATGCGTAGGGCCGTAATACTCCCAGCCATTTTACAATATCCTTCAATTTAGATAAATCAATCTTTGCCATTGCTTGTCACCTGGATTTCTTTACCCGCGACTGCTCCGTTTTAAGCCGTAAACTTTCACTCGTCAAAATTCACACCTTGGTTCCTGCCGCCTCCCGTGTTCCTGGGAGGAGGCGCCGCCGGCGCCCTGACCGCCGCAGGCGGCTGTTCGACTACGCCAGCTTCCGATTCCATCGGGGCCGCTGAGGCAGATGCGTCTTTCCATCTCAATTTGAAATTCAGAACAAACCAGTGGTCGTTCGTCTTATATTGCTTCTTACCCGTAATGTTCCCGCCTGTTTCGTCCGCCGCCTCCTCTTTGCTGATGACCTCCTTTGTCATAGGGTCAATAAGCGACACACTTTCCTGGCCGTCTGCTACCGTCGTTACCTTCCTGGCCCCAATGCCCGCCGGCATCTCGGTATTCAAATCCACCTCCCCGGTCTTAATCTCAAAATGTTGCTTGTCGGTCTTTTTATAAATCTCGAACGGACTCGGACCCTCGAACATTGAGTTCATATCCATCAGCCGGGTGATTGTGCCCCATCTGCCCGGGTCGTCCTGAACGCCCGCCGGGTCGAGCAGCTTTCCGATTTCTTTGTATGGGCTGTAGCCGGAAATTGTTATAACAAATCCACGGTTCTCGCTGGTTGTACTCACCGTTGCCCTCACAACCGTTTGGCCTCGAGTCGAACGGCCCGTAGGGCCGCCCATTTCACCCCTTCGGTCTCCCATCATTCTCCTCATGGCCCCAGTGTCATAACCGCCTGCTTGCCGACCCTCGCTGATATTACTTATATTCTCCAAACCGGTAGTCCCGAATCCCGCGTTCTCCAGGTCCGGTGCGTAATAAACCGACAGCCCCGTGATAAAAATCTGCTTGCGTTCCTGCCGCGGCGTCTTCATCACCGTTTCCGCGTATCCTCGATTGAATGCCTCATATAGCTCGCTCTGCGCCGCGTTGTTCTTCTCGTTCGGTATCGCCTCGAATATCTTCTCATATACCAGCGGAATAATCTCGCGATTCTTGAATAAATCAAATTCCTTCTTTATTTCCGCCTCGTAGGCGGCCTTCCTGCCCTGCTGGGCTTCCAGTTCGCTTTGGGCCTGATTTGCCAATTCGAGAACTGATTGTATCTTCGCTCGCGTTGCCGACCTGCTGCTGTAGCTGGTTCGGTCAATTATGGCCCTCGCAAACGCCAGCACTGAAACCACCAGAACGATGCACGCCGCCCCTATAAAATACTTCGTTTTGTTCGCCCATGACATCGACCGCGAGACGCTCCTCGGCAGAAGATTACTCTCTATCCGGCCAAGTCCCAGCGCCTGAACCGCAAGCCCGTAAACTATCCCGAAATCACATACGCTCTCGTGGAACTTTGCCGCCGATACAGTTGAATTTAACGCCAGCCGCTTGAATGAATCAGGCCTTTCTATCGGCATCTGCAAGCTCTGCTGCAAATACTGCAGAAGCCCTCTCATCTTCGTGCCGCCGCCCAATGCCATTACCCTTGTCAGTTTCACGTTCGGGTGCGAGTTGCTGTAAAAACCTAACGAACGCTGAATTTCAGACGCCAGGTCCGTAAAAACCGGTTTCATCGCCTGAAGTATCTGCCGTGCGTATTTGCTCATCGGCGCCGTTCGTTTGAGCTTCTCGGCCTTTTCAAAGCTCAGCTTGAACGTGTCCGCTATCGCCTTTGTGAAGGCATTGCCCCCGGACGGTATCGTCCGCTGCCAAACGTAGGATTTCGTGCACACAATCAGGTCGGTTGTCTCCGCCCCGACATTCAGGACCACCGTCGCCTGCGTATCCGACCCTGTCAAATCAGGCCGGTCATAAACTATGTAGTTATAAAGAGCCATCGGCGCTATCTGAACGTAGCCCACCTGTATATTTTCCCTGCTGAAGTGCTCAAGCTCCGTCGTCACTACCTCGTTTTTAATCGCAAATATCCCAACCCTTGCCTCCCCCGTATCCGACATCAGCTGCCAGTCCCAGGTTACTTCGTTTATGTCGAAGGGGATCTGCTGGCTGGCTTCGAATTTTACGATTTCGGGGATTCGTTTCTGCTCGACGGGTGGCAGGTTGACAA
The DNA here is from genome assembly GCA_043811995.1 of Planctomycetota bacterium. Taxonomy (GTDB): domain Bacteria; phylum Planctomycetota; class Phycisphaerae; order Sedimentisphaerales; family Anaerobacaceae; genus Fen-1362. Next base: position 3,245 of record JBDRMP010000088.1, on the reverse strand, counting down.
AGCGTGCGAAAGAGTTTGCGCTGGGGACGGCTACGATAACGTCATCTTTGCCGATTTCGTTTTGCTGGACGAACTGGCGCAGAGAAAGGGCAACAAGCTCCTGCTTTTCCTGTTCTTTTATGCCAGTGCCGGAGAGGATTTTGCCGTGGTGGATGTGGTCGAAGCCGATGACCTGAAGCGTGCCTGTTTCGTTGCTGAGCCGCAGGGCCTTCAATGAGGTATTGCCGATATCAATGGCCCAGACGGACCCTATTTTTTCCGCCATAATTTGCCTCCTGCGTCAATACGCACAGACGGTCGCGCGTCCTTGTAAGGATGCACACAAAGCCGTATTATAACATATAATGCGAACGTTTTCCATATATACTCTCGGCTGCAAAGTGAATCAATACGAGTCGGCCCAAATCAGGCAATTTCTCGAGGGGCTTGGATTATTGGTGGTCGAGCCGGATGAGAAGCCGGATTTGTTCGTTATTAACACGTGTTGCGTAACGGCGACTGCGTCGGCCAAGAGCAGGCAATATGTTCAAAGAGCGGCAAAGTTAAATCCGGATGCCATCCGAGTAGTATGTGGATGTCAGCCGATGCTCGGCGGCAAATCAGGGCAAGGCAATAATCTTTGCATAGCTGCCAGCAGGGCCGAACTGCCCGCGAAACTCGCCGAAATTGTCAATGGCACACCGAATTCCTATATTAAAGCGGAAAACGATGTACGAATCAAGGACGAGGGCGAAGGTTTCGCCAATTGTCCTAAATTGCCGTTATTAACGCAGTTTGCCGGCCACACGCGTGCGTTTCTTAAGGTTCAGGACGGCTGTGACGGCGTGTGCAGCTACTGTATTATACCCAGGGTAAGGCCTGATGTTCAAAGTAAGACCATTGAGGATGCTGTGGCGGAGGCCAAGGCGTTAGTTTCGGCAGGACATAAGGAAATTGTCGTAACGGGGGTCAATTTGGGGGCGTATGGAAGAAGCACAACGAGAAGGAATCGTATTTCGTATCTCGTATCTCGTATTTCGGATTTGTTGGAAGAATTAGCGAAAATCGAAGGATTGGCGAGGATACGAGTTAGCAGTTTAGAGCCGGGGGATATTAGCGAGGGTTTGTTAGATGTGTTCTGTAAACATCGGAATATTATGCCTCATATTCATTTGTCGGTTCAATCCGGTTCAGACCGGATATTAAAGCGGATGTGTCGGCAGTATTCGGCGGATGAATTGCGGAAAAAAATCGCACTTATCAAGAGCCGATTAGACAGGCCTGCGATTACCTGCGATTTAATCGTCGGCTTTCCCGGTGAGACGGAAGAGGATTTTGAAGCGACGGTCGAGCTTGCAAAATGGGCGGGGTTTTCAAAGATGCATATCTTTCCCTTCTCAGCGAGAACAGGGACGGCAGCGGCGAAGATGAAAGATAAAATACAGCCGAAGGTTGTAAAGGAGAGGGCGGAGGTTTTGCGCAATTTAGGCGATTGTCTCGGCAGGAAATTCAGGGAGCAGTTTGTGGGGGAGAATTGTGAAGTGCTTTTGGAAGGTGATAAGCCGCCGACAGGCAGATGCGAACGTTATTTTATGGTGGAGATACAAGACGATACTCGATACTCGATGCTCGATACTCGTGGCAGACAATCCGGCTTCGCCCAATCCGGCTACGTCAAGGGCTGCGCCGAGACGAGAGGGGCTACGCCGGGGTCTTCCTCGGAAGCCGAGACTCCGCAATGCTTCTCGCTTCGCTACGAGAAAAATGAGATTGTGAAGGTGAAGATAACGGCGGTGACGGAAGAAGGAGCAAGAGGGGAAGACAGTATTTAGTTTTGAGTGTTGAGTTGAGAAAATCCGACGGAGGCAGGAAGCCCGGCTTTGTTAAAGAACTACGCCGAGGTCTTCGCTACGATACGAAAAACTGGGGCCGGAGTTAATTTTTCAGGCAAAAGCGCGGGGCGGGAAAAAACGGTTGCTGACGCCATTATTTTGACATTCATTTTGCTCTGTTCTTATAAAAAGATTTTTGTATCAATGCTTTAACATCTTGCAGCTTACTAATGCTGTCAATTGCTACCTCAATATCACCGGTTCCCCAATGCCCAACGTTTGAAACGTCGCGAACATACTCAGGCGGGCTTTCTAATTCTGCGTATTTCAGTTTCAACCACACTCTTAGTCCGCTCTTCTGAAGGTGAACACAACAAAAGATGTTGTTGCCGTGGCTATAATTAATGCTTTTAGATATATATTTTCGTGTAACATAAGTTGGGTCAAGCTCTGTGCAGAATTTATCGAGTGAGCGATATAACTCTACGACCTCTTGTGGTTGATCTTTAACGTGATGGCCTTCGCCATAATCTTTGCCCTTCTTCCCCGATCGACTTGGATATATTGACTCTACAGAAGGTTTAGCAATGGAGATTGATTCAGGTTGCGTTGTCAGGCCCCCAAGTCTTTTGAGGGCATTTCTTACTTGCTCCGGACCAATGCTATCATCGCTAATTTTTGAGCGTATAAGTCTTACTAGTGTATTTGAAGGATCGATAAGGAGCTGATTGAAGGCTTTTCTTATTTTACCCGTGGTAAACACTTGCTCGCCAATCTCATCGAGCAGTCCCTTCGCCATCGCTTCACGTGAAAACCGCACAAATTGTTCTGCAAGTTGTTGGTTTGACATACCTTGGGTTTGTTTCGGATCGAGAGAAACTTCATAAAGCAATTTATCAGGAGCCTCTGCCTTCTCTGTGCTACGATAGACTTTATATGTAATCCCATTAGTCAGAATACACCAGTCAATACCAGCATTAGCAGCATATCCGACAACTTGTGTAATAGATTTAACATCCGTAAGTGGATCATTCAATGCTTTTGCTTCTACAAATAAGATAGGCTTACCATTTATTTTAGGGGCATAATCAACGGATTTTCCGTCGATCGTCGGATATTCAAGTTCGACCTCATCGGGGTCCCTAACGTCCCAGTCGAGAGCTTGCAGCAATGGATCTATAAATATTGTTCGCGTTGGTAACTCTTTTAAGTCGTCTTTCCTGTGTTTATCTAGTCTTTGTCGAAGTATCTCAATACATGAAACTATGGATTCCATTTTTTATCTCCTTGTATGTTAACCCCTACCTATTGTCAAGACCAATTTTCCCTCTGTATTTGGTGTAAGTCGTAACGGTTCTTCTGCCTCTTTCGCTTTGCGGAGCGGAGGCGTAGCCGAAGCGGAGCAAAGCGAATCGCGCCCATCGAAGTACACTT
>JBDRMP010000087.1:0-2532 GCA_043811995.1 Planctomycetota bacterium | reverse complement strand
AAGTGTACTTCGATGGGCGCGATTCGCTTTGCTCCGCTTCGGCTACGCCTCCGCTCCGCAAAGCGAAAGAGGCAGAAGAACCGTTACGACTTACACCAAATACAGAGGGAAAATTGGTCTTGACAATAGGTAGGGGTTAACTCTTGTCCGTTTGTGTAGAGACGTACTGTACATAACTTGTAGCCATTTTCAGCTCAGCATGACCAAGAAGCCTTTGAACACGGATATATAAAATGTTCGCGTTTTTTGAGATTTTTTTAAGTCTTTGATATTACAAATCTTATGGATATGCAATTTTTGCGGTTTCACACGCTATTTAGTCTTTGGGTTGTAGCGTGGTTGTATGGATTATCCTCACTTTTTACTGCCACAAAGTCATTAAAATTTCAGCGATTGCAGCTGAAAGAAGATTTTGATACTATCGCGGCATCTCAGGCTTTGGCAAGAGACATTAGGTCTTGAAACATTGTCAGACCTTGAGGGGATACTTCCTCGCGTTGATACCGTTCTTGACGAACTCCAGAGAAAGAAGAAGGCCGGACGAACTGTCAGGAATATAGCCGATGCACTTACCACCTTCTGCAACTGGTGTGTGACACGCGGTTATCTATTGGAGAACCCAGTGGCACAGCTCGGAGCAATCGACACTACACCCAAAACGAAACGGAGAGCGTTAAGACTGAAAGAAATTAAACAGCTTCTGGAGGCGGTGCCCGAGCACAGAAGGTTACTGTATGAGGTTGCCCTTCTCAGTGGCCTGCGGGCCGGTGAGCTGCGGTCCTTAACCAAAGACCACCTCGACACAAAAGAAGGTGGTATTAGACTCGACGCCTGCTGGACAAAAAATCGAAAGCCAGGATTTCAGCCTTTGTCATCTGGCCTGCTTAAAAAATTAGAGACTTTTGCGGACAGCGGGATTGTTCCGAGACTTTACCAGCAATTTTATCGCAACTTCGCATACCCTAAGAACGCTTTGCTTTATGTTCCTAGCCACCCTGCCAGAGAGATGGATACAGATCTTGAGACAGCTGGAATCCCGAAAGTAACTGCGGAAGGAAAGGTGGATTTTCATGCTTGCAGAACGGCCTTCGTCACTTTAGCGGCTGAAGCCGGTGCAAATATAAGAGAACTTCAAACTATGGCAAGGCATTCAACGCCGGAATTGACGGCAAATGTCTATGCCAGAACACGAAACGAAAGGCTATCGGAGCTTGCCGAAAGGATAGCCAAAAACATCGTTTCGACTCAAAAGTGTGCTATAGGCGTGCACCGAAAGCATGTGGATTCGGAAACCAAAACACCTAAGCTCTTGCCCAACAATAACTTATGCGCAACAAACATCAATGGAGGCGGGGGGATTCGAACCCCCGTCCCGGTATGCTTCAAGACGAGCATCTACATACTTAGTCGTATCTTGGTTTTATCGCCTCCGCGGCCGGCAAACGACGGCCAGACGCTTCGGCTATTTCGGGATTGGTCTTAACCCGCCGGCCCGAAAGTTCCGGCAGGAGCAGCCCGCTATCTTACGCCCGAATCAAGCCCGCAGGCAATGCCTGAAAGGACGGGTTGCTTAATTAAGCAGCCATTCGCAACTGGTAGTTGCCAATTAAAATTGGTGCCGGAATGATTAGCCAGGCCAACCGGCGTCCTGGGTATGCAGCTCGGCTCTCCGACATCCGGTCGAAGCCATTCGCCCCCTTATCCACTTTTCAAATGCAGCTTTTGCGCTCCCCCGCTTTTCATCCATTATACCATTTAAAACAGGAAAAGTGCGATGCGGCATTAAAAATAGTATCGGCCTAAGTAGCCGATGATGACCTTTTTCACTTCGAGGGGGTCTATGAGGCCAGTATGGCGATAAATAATCTCGCCGCCGGGTTTGACGATGACCGTGTAAGGGATGCCGCCGGGCCAGTCCTTGTCGAGAGCTTCAAGCAGTTCGGTTCTGTCTTCGGAGTTAAACAAGTAATTTGTGCAGGAGGCCTGTCTTTCTTTTAGAAATTTCAGGACATTATCCTTTTTACCTGGGACATCACCGCTGATTGTTACCATTTCGAAGGCCCTGCCGCGATACATTCGGTTTATGTTGACAAGCTCAGGTATCTCGATAACGCAAGGGCCGCACCAGGTAGCCCATATATTAACCAGGCGCAGTTTGTCGGAATCGTTTTTCATAAGCTTTCGGATGCCATCGGCATCAATAAGGTTCACATCTACCGGCTCTTTCGCCCAGTCGGCCAATGCCTTTTCAGCCGACTTGCGTTTATCGGCCCACTTGATTGAGCAGCCGAATGTCTTCACCTTTTTTACTGCGACCTCTCGGCCTTCGAGCAGGGCATCGATTGCCTCCCGCACAAGATTCTTTTTGACTTTGCTCGGGTCTTCGTTGTTTATAATACTCCCCAAAAACTGGGCGCGAATTAAGGCGAATTAAGGTGGATTTGTCGCCTGAGACGATAACAATTTCAGGAGACAGATTCATGAAAAACAAAAGACGCAATCACACGGCTCAATTCAAGGCGAAGGTTGCTT
>JBDRMP010000086.1:0-16689 GCA_043811995.1 Planctomycetota bacterium | reverse complement strand
TGTCTGTAATTTGATACAATTTCTTCTGCATGGCTACTCCTTTCAAAAAATATAATTGTTTATCTGGCCCAATTTTACACAAAATCAGGCCGGAGTAGCCATTGCTTTTTTCAACCTCCAACTATGGACGGGACAAGTTCAGATAAATGATGCGAACGCCTGTGGCAAGAATGTATTTTGGCCGGGAGCCGGTCCGGTCAGTTAATTGGGCGCGCCGCCCAGGGAAAGGTCTCAAACGTCTTTTTGTTTTCGGTAATTGTCAGCTCAGCCAGAGCCGTATAGTCAGGGTCGAGCCAGCCGCAGACATAGACCAGGCCATAAATACTGCGGCTTTTACCCGAAGACAATTGTGTTTCAAGCATAGTAAAACTGCCGGTCGTAATGAAATAGAGTTTGGAAGGGTTGCGCACACCGTCTTCTATGAAGGGCTTCGACGGGTCTATGTTTCCTGAAAAACTTGAAGCCATAACCAGACAATGCACCTCGTCGGATTTGTCATATTCGCCGGTCCAGACGCCTTTAATGGCGCCGTTGGGATATACGAGCAGATTAATTATGCCGCGGGGCCAGCCGTCCTGCTCGGGTTGTGTTCTGTAACGCAGGACAGAGGTAAGCTGCACCTGCTGGTCGGTTGTGCTGAAATGAGGTGTCTTGTCCGGGGACAATATGCGGGATTCCTCGCTCCAGGGCAGCGTCATATCGGTGTTGCTCCAGAGAAGGGATGGTCCCAGCACTACGATGGCCGTCACAAAAACCGCGATTAGAGCAAAGAATCGCAACCATAAGGGATATAATGAGCGTTTTGTCCGTGCGTCTGTTATAAAAGCCACGATTCGGCTCCTCGGTTATTGTATGTTTGCGACCTGTTTCAATGCTGTCAAGGCGGGATAGTCACGGTCGAACCAAAACAAAAGAATCACCTTATACTATCGCTCTTTTCAGGCCTTGGCTTAACTTCTCAGATGTTCGATGTGAGCTGTTTTCGTCCTCAAATGACTTGGGCCCGGTGCAAACTTAAAAAATACACAATGTAGCGGATAATTTTCACTATGGGGGGCGTTTTATCGTTCAAATTGGGCGAAAAATCACTAAAAAAGAGCAAAACGATAACAAATCGGTAACTTCGCGCGTTATAATACAAGGCAAGATGGGATGTTCCAAAGGCAGAGGATGCCCCTGAAACAGTGATTTTTATCGTGAGAGGAGCTTTTGTGAAGAAGCGAAAAAAGTGGATTATCATTGCTGTTATCGCGGTTTTGGTGCTGTTAGTGGTTGCCAAAGTGGTGAGCAAGGCCCGCAAAGCCAATGGTAAGGAGGAAATAGTCCGGCTGGAGGAAGTCAGCCGAGGCGATCTGGCGGAACGAGTAAGTGCGCCGGGAGAGATTGAGCCCAAAACAACGGTTCAGATAAGTGCGAAGGTGTCGGCTCGAATTATTGAAATGCCTTATGACGAGGGTGACATTGTAACCTGCGGCGACCCTTGCGCCAACCCCCCCATACCGGCCTCGGTGCTGATTCGGCTCGATGCAAAGGACCTGGAAAGTCAGATGCGATTAGCCCAGGCGGGTCGGAATGCACAGGAGGCACAGATAGAGGTTGAAAAAGCGAGGATTGAAAGCAGCAAAGCCAGTCTCGCGGCTCTCGGCGCATCACTGGAACAGGCGGAAAAAGACCTCGAAAGAAAGAAGGGGCTGTTCGAATCGAGCGATATCAGCAAGGCCGATTTTGACCAGATAAAATACAAGGTCGACGAGCTCAGGGCACAATATGAATCGGCAAAGTACAATCTCGATGCGGCGCAGCGCAATTTAGTGGTTATCAGGCATAACCTGGAGGCGGCTGAGGCACGGATTGCCGAGGCGAAGGAGGCACTTAGTTATACGACAATTACGTCGCCAATTAACGGAGTAGTAACGCGGGTCAACGCCAAGGTGGGAGAGATGGTGATGACGGGAACGATGAACAATCCGGGAACGGTTATAATGGAGGTGTCGGACCTGTCGCAGATGCTGGTTGTGGCACAGGTGGACGAGGCGGACGTCGGAGGAATGTCGGAAGGACTGGAGGCAGAGGTTGTCGTGCAGGCGTTCCCGGATATCAAGTTCAAGGGTGTTGTTAAGGAGATTGCACTAAAGCATCGGTTCAGCGATAACCGGACAAGATACTATCGAACGGAGATACTTCTTAACAATGACCCCAACGTGTCGAAGCTTTATACGGGATTGACCGCGGATGTGGACATTCAGACGCTCAAGCACGCCGATGTAATCAAGGTTCCCACACAGGCGATTTTGGCCAGAGACGTCGATGGGTTGCCTTTGGAAATTCGCAATAAATCGAACGAGCTGGATAAGGACAAAAAATTTGCGCCGGTGGTATTCAGGTATAACGACGGCAAAGCGGTAGCGACGCCGGTAACAATAGGGCGGTCCGATTTGACCCATACGATAATTTTGTCGGGGCTAAAGGAAGGCGACAAAATAGTAGTGGGGCCTTATAAAGTTCTCGACAATCTCCGGCACGACCAGAAATTACGCGACGAACGGGAGGTTGAAGCCGAAAAAAAAGCAAAAGGAAAGAATCAAAAGGATAAAAAGGACAGCAATGACAGCAATCAGCCGGCAGGCAAATAATACAAACGACAGGGTTATAATCCGGCTGCAAGGGCTGAAGCGGTTTTATCGCGTCGGGGTGGAGGAGATACACGCGCTTGACGGGATTAACCTGGAGGTGCAGGACAACGATTATATCGCAGTAATGGGCCATTCGGGTTCAGGCAAGAGCACGTTGATGAACGTTCTCGGTTGTCTGGACAGGCCAAGCGAGGGCCGCTATGAGCTTGACGGCCAGGACGTAACAGAGATGGGGGACGCGGAATTAGCAGGGATACGCAATAAGAGGATTGGCTTTGTGTTCCAGTCGTTTGAGCTTCTGCCGCAGATGAACGCGTTGAAAAACGTGGAGATGCCTTTGCTGTATGCACGCGACGGGTGGTTTGGCAGGGCAGCGAAGGCGAAAAACGCTCTCGAACGGGTGGGGCTTGGGGACAGGGTCAAACACAGGCCTAATCAGCTTTCGGGCGGAGAAAAGCAGCGTGTGGCCATTGCCAGGGCCCTTGTTTGCGCTCCGAGCATACTGCTCGCCGACGAGCCGACGGGCAATTTAGACAGCAAGACCAGCGAGGGCATATTGGGGCTTTTCGACGAGCTTTACAGGCAGGGACAAACGATAGTGATGGTGACGCACGAGCGGGACGTCGCCCAGCACGCAAAGAGAATAATCCGTATGCAGGATGGACTTATTCGAAGCGATATGGCAACGGAGGATGACGGATTGCACGTGCAAAAGCACAGTGAGCAGGCGGAGGAAAATCGATGAGAGGACTGTTTCTCGCTCCGCTTGTTTTTGTCCGGCTTGTGTATCAAAGCGCATATCTGGCGATTGGCCAGATATGGGCGAACAAGACGCGGTCGATACTCACGACGATAGGAATAGTGATAGGCGTTGCGTCGGTGACGGCGGTCATAGCGGCGTTGACGGGATTGAAAGCAAAGATTCTTAGTCAGGTTGAGACGCTCGGCAGCAATACGATATTCGTCCAGCCGCAACGCCCCAATACAGGCCCCAAGAGCGAACTGCCCTGGTGGCAGATCCGTTTCAAAGAAAGGGAGTTCGATGGATTATTAGTGCATTGTCCATCGGTGGAGGTATTCGCTCGGATGTGCTGGGTGGGACAGTACACCGTCAAATGCGGCGAGAAAGCCGTGCAGAACGTGCAGGTGCGGGGAGTGGAACCGGCGTGGCACCAGATAGAGAAAAGGACTTTGGTAGCCGGCCGGGAACTGTCGGAAATAGACGAAGGGCGTTCGGTGTGCCTGATTGAGCCGGTGCTTCGCGACAAACTGGGCCTCGACAGGGAATGTGAGGGTGAATCGATTCGGATAGGATACCGGAATTTTAGAATTATCGGCGTTATTGAGAAACCGCCCGACCTCGGTTTTGGCGACGGCGGCCAGGAACGATACGAAATCATTGTTCCTTTCAAAACGGCGACAAAGCTCAGCCAGTGGCCCTGGATTATGACGATGGCGGCAAGCAGGTCAACGGAGCTTTCAGAAGAGGCGGTGGCGGAAATAAAATTCTTTCTGCGCCGGATGCGAGATATCAAAGCGGGCGAGCCGGACACGTTCAGCGTCGACTCGCTCAAGAGCGCAATCAAGACGTTCAACGAAATAGCGATTGTGGTAACGCTTGTTGCAGGCGGGATAGTGGGGATATCGCTATTGGTCGGCGGCGTCGGAATTATGAACATAATGCTCGTATCGATATCCGAGCGGACAAAAGAAATCGGGCTGCGAAAAGCGGTAGGTGCAAAAAAGTCCGCGATACTGACGCAGTTCCTGGTTGAAGCGGTCATACTGTGTTTTGTCGGCGGTCTTGTCGGAGTCGGAGTCGGCAAACTCCTGACCTTGGCGATAGCGAGTATAAATCCCCTGCTGGAAAAAACCTATATACCCGCTTGGGCGATAGTGCTTTCGTTCGCCTTTGCGGGGACGGTTGGAATATGTTTCGGAATGTTCCCCGCCATAAAGGCGGCAAGATTGGACCCGATAGAGGCGCTGAGACATGAGTAGGAGGAGTATCACGGTGAAAAATCTTGTTTTTGCGATTGCGTTGGGCATATCGGTTTTTCTTGCGGGTTGTGAGGAGTTTGCAAGTGAAGATAAGTTTTATACGGTCAAGGTCAGGCCGGAGAAAACAAGAGAGATTGATACGCTGAAACTGGAGCAAAAAGCGGATGTAAACGAAGCAATCGAAACAAACAGGCCTGCGGAAGAAGAAACAAAGCTTAGCATAGAGCAGTGCAGGGCGATGACACTGAAAAATAATCTCGATTTGAAGGTCCAGTTGATAGAACCGGCGATGGCAGCCGAACAGGTAAATGCGGAAGAGGCAAAATTCGAATCGGCTTTTTTCTCGAATTTGCGATACAGCGACATCCGGCAGCCGAGTTCAGTGCTGATTGACCAGGCCTCAGAATATACGAGCGAGACAGTTGACCTTGGGGTTCAGGTTCCGTTGCGGACGGGCGGAACGGTGACGTTCGACATCGCCGACAACCGAACGAGTACCAATTTTAATCCCCTATTGCCGGTTAGCTACACTGCTACGGGAACGCTGTCGATAAGTCAGCCGTTGTTGAGGGGCGCGGGCAAACGGGCGAATACTCATTCGATAAGGATTCTCGAATATCAGCGGCAGATTGTCGAGTCGATGACGAAGCTGGAGATGATAAGGGTCCTGGCAAATGCCGACAGGGGATACTGGCGGCTGTATGCGGCCAGAAAAGAGCTTGAGGTTCGCCAGAAAGAATACGAGCTTGCTCAGGCGCAGTTGGAGCAAACCCGTCGAATGGTGCAGTCGGGTGAAAAAGCGGCGGTCGAGGAGATACGCTCGGAAGCGGGTGTGGCGGAACGCCTCGACGGAATAATCAGGGCGCAGAAAGAGCTTCGGGACAGAGAAAGAGAGCTTAAACAAATAATGAATGAGGCGGGCCTGAGCATCGATTCGCCGACGGCGCTGATACCGACTACGGAGCCGGACCCTGTGCGATATGAGTTAGACAAACAGCGATTATCGGCGTCAGCAGTCGAAAACCGGATGGAAATGCTGGAGCTGGAGCTTGCAATTGCGCAGGACATCAGCACGGAGCAGTTCTATAAGAATCAGGCGCTGCCTCTTGTAACGATGGATTATACCTATAGAATGAACGGCCTTGGGGCGGTGAGAAACGACGCATACGATATGTTGTCCGACAGGGATTTTACGGACCGTATAGCAGGACTGCAGGTGGTGGTGCCCTTGGGCAATGAGGCGGCGAAAAGTCGAGTGCTTGAGGCACAATATCGAAAGAGACAGCGATTGGTCAGCAAAGAAAATCGGCGGGCACTGATAGAGATGGAGGTCCTCGGTGCTATCGAACAGCTTGAGGCCAACTGGCAGAGCATATTGGCCGGCAGGCAAAACGCGATTTTGGCCGGCCGGCTTTATGAGGCGGAGAAGCGGCAATTCGCAGCGGGACTGCGCACCAGCACCGATGTGCTCGACCAGCAGGCAAAATTCGCAAATGCACAAAGCGCAGAGATTCGAGCGCTGACCGAATATCAGATAGCTCAGGTGGACCTCGCATACGCGACAGGAACGCTGTTAGGCGCCGCCAAGATTCGCTGGGAGCCGACGCCGCCAAATCAGCAGACAAGCGTCACGGCAGAAGCCGAAAAAGAATGAAAATTTACAGCCGGAGAACCTTTGCGACGCAAGTAATTGTAAAACAAGGAGTTATAAGCAAAAATATTTTTAAAAAAACGAGAAGAATCTCTTGTCAAAAAACGCAGATAAGCGTATAATGAATAATGAAAAGTAAAGAGTTCTTTTCTTCCAATATGTTTTTGGGTTCCGTGGGATAGCGGAGATTCTTATAAGTTTGTAATATTTTACCACTGTCTCACAAAATCCGGAGTTGGAAACAACTCCGGATTTTTTGTTTTTGGGCCTATCATCCGGAGAGCCGCAGAAAAGAAAAACCCCCGATAAACCGGGGGGCGAATTTCGAGGAAAGCAACAAATGCCTCGGATTTTAAGAGGTGGACCCTGCGCTGATGTGTGCCGCCAGCAGGATGTGCCTTAGCCGGTCGATGTTGAGATGGTCGAGGTAATCTTCCGTGAAGTCAAGCTTGAACCGCCCTCTGAAGTTCCGGATGCGCCTTTTTAACTCATCCCTGTCGAGAGCCGCTATTGAGGTCGCTGTCTGTTCGAATAACTTTCTTGAATCCATTGTTTCACCTCTATTAATACGACGACATCCTTAAGTTAGCTCGGTAATTTTCGTATCGACCCGATAAAGGCGGCCCTTTTGTTAAGAATTGAAATGTTGCGTCTGGACCGCTCAAATCGGCCTGTAATTGCAAAAAAATAGTGTGCGATTCGGGTTATGGTCTGATAAGTTTTTGATATGTTGACCAACGAGCTTGATTACGCCCTGCCGGAGGAGCTGATTGCACAGCAGCCGGCCAAAAACCGGGAACATTCCCAGCTGCTGGTTTTACGCCGCCAGACAGGCAGGATAACCGACACGAGCTTTGCACATATAGGCGAGTTTTTTCATCCCGGCGATTGCCTTGTGCTAAACGACACAAAGGTATTGCCGGCCAGATTCTTCGCAAGTCGGGCAACGGGCGGAAAACTCGAAGGACTCTTTCTGCAACAGCAGGATAAAGACCTCTGGCAGGTAATGCTCAAAGGCCTTGCCAAAGTCAAGACAGGCGAGCGAATCTGGCTTAAAAGTACTAATGGCGGGGATTTTTGCGTCGCCCAGGTGCTCGAAAAGAAAGCCGATGGTAAGTGCCTGCTGAATGTCGAGTCCCCGCTGCTGTCTTGCGACAGCAAGACGCGGGGGCCCGCCGAAAAAATACTGAAAAAAATCGGCTTCCCGCCCTTGCCCCCATATATCAGACGCGATACGAACCTGCGACAGGCCGCCAGAGATAAAATCCGCTACCAGACCGTTTACGCTATGCATCCCGGCGCAGTCGCGGCCCCGACCGCAGGCCTGCATTTCACAAAAAAGCTGCTCGAGAAGCTAAAAGACAAAGGCGTCATGTTCGCATACGTAACTCTGGCCGTCGGCGTTGGGACCTTCAAGCCGGTAACAACCGAGACACTCGAAGCTCACCAAATTCACGAAGAGCGATTCAGTATAGACAATAAAAACGCGGATATTATTAACCGGGCCAGACAATCAGCAGGCCGCATAATCGCCGTCGGGACAACCTCAGTCCGCGTCCTCGAAACCGCAGCCGCAAATGGAAAATTACAGGCAGCCGGCGGGACTACGAGTTTGTTTATCAAGCCGGGCTATAAATTCAAGATAGTCGATGCGATGATAACTAATTTTCATTTGCCCCGCTCGACCTTGCTTGCCCTTGTTGCCGCTTTTGCGGGACTCGATACGATTCTTGCCGCTTACGCTCACGCCGTTAACGCTCGTTACCGTTTTTATTCCTACGGCGACGCGATGTTTATAATCTGAGCTAAATAGCGACTAACGTCTCGGTCGAGGCCGGCGGCTTCGAGAAGCAAAACGCGACCTTTTGCCTGCGGTCGAAAACCTGCCCCTGTGCAGCCCCGGTAGGACTTTGGGCTTTTCTATCTTTATGTGGATATAGGTAAAACCGGGACATTCCACGGGAGCAAATTCTCGGCCGATGAACCTTTCAATCTGACGAAGGTACTTGTGCTCTTCACGGGAAACAAAAGTAATGGCGTCACCGGAAGCTTCCGCCCTGCCTGTCCGGCCGATGCGATGAATGTAGTCCTCCGGTATGACGGGCACGTCGAAATTGATGACGTGGGATATGCCCGTAATGTCGATGCCGCGGGCGGCGATATCGGTTGCGACCATAATGCGGTATTTGCCTCCTTTGAAGCCGTCCATCGCCCGCTCACGCTGGCTCTGCGTTCGGCCTGAGTGTATCGCTACCGATTCAATCTCCGCTCGTTCGAGGTAGCGGTTAATCCTGTCCGCGCCGTGCTTGGTGCGTGAGAAGAGCAGCACGCTCGACAAATGCCTGTTTTGCAGCAGGTGCAAAAGCAGGCCGATTTTTTGCTCCCTCTCGACGAAATATATATTCTGCGTAATCGTTTCGATGGGGTTTCGAGGCACGCCAATCTGTATCATTACAGGCGACTTTTGCACGCCCGCGGCCAGTGCGCTTATCTCCGGCGTTACCGTGGCGGAAAACAACATCGTCTGGCGATGCGTTGGCACAGCCGCAATGATTCTCCGCACGTCCCTTATGAAGCCCATATCGAACATCCGGTCCGCCTCATCCAAAACCAGCACCTCAACGTGCCTCAGGTCGATGGTGCGCCGCTGCATATGGTCCAGCAGCCGCCCCGGCGTCGCAACAACGATGTCAACACCATTACGAAGCGCGTTAAACTGCCCCTTTATATTCACGCCGCCATAGACGGCCAAGGTCCGCAAATGCAAAAATCGCCCATAATCGTGTATGGCCGCTACGATTTGCACGGCTAATTCGCGCGTCGGTGTCAAAATCAGCGAGCGGATGACCTTCCTTTTTGACTGGTGCTCGTGGCTCAGCCGGTTCAAAATCGGCAGCACAAACGCCGCCGTCTTGCCCGTCCCCGTCTGGGCGCAGCCGATGATGTCTTTGCCGGCTGTTGCCGCAGGTATTGCCTGCGATTGAATTTCCGTTGGCGCTGTGAAGCCCGTCGCCAGAATCCCTCGCACTAACGGGTCCGAAAGACCAAATGTCTTGAATGGCATCTGTTTTTCCTAAAAAAATAATGTTTCCTGCCCGTCATTTCGACCGTAATCCCGATTCATCGGGACGCAATGGAGACACGAAGGGAAATCTATTAACAAAAAGATTCCTTGACTCGCCTTTGGCTCGCTCGAAATGACACCATACGATATGTATCACAACACGTCTGGATTGAGTCATATTTTCGGCATTATACCACATCGCCTATAAAACCAGAAGAACTAAATCCACCCTTCGCTTCCCGTTTTGGCGGCTAAAGTTATTCCTGGCAAATTACACCCCAATTACTTATAAGCCGGACAAGACAATACTTTTGACAGAATAATTCCGTTTGTATAAATTATGGACGTGCCAAAATTAGTTATATTATGGCTTTATGAACAGGACATAAACATTTTAGGGCAAATGGGAGGTTTGTTATGTCAATAAAGAGGAAATGTCTGGCTACCGTGTTCTTTGTTTTTACCTGCGTCAACAGTGTTTTTGCGGATGAGGTTTATTACTATGTGCCAGTGAAAGAGCTGACAATCACCGAGGGGAATCTTCCTTCTCGTACACCCGATAGGAATATGGTGCCAAGACACTGGCGGCAAACTATGCAGAGAATGGAATATATATATCCTTATGCAGTGGGCAAACAAGGCGAAGAAATGTATGTCGGGCAAGAGCTGCCTTTATCTCGGCAAACGTTCGAACACGAACGGTTAGGACCCTGGGGATTTAACGAAGATAATCTACGTCTCGCGGTTTGTGCCGGGCATAAAGATGAAGTGTCCGGCTGGCTTTATCTTCCGAATGCGGATTTCTCCGGGCTGGTGCGAGTGGGTTTTACTCTTGGCCAGGCGCCCTCCGACCAGGAACAGAAACGGGCGTTTTTTTTACAGGCAAAGCAGCAATATTATGAAAAACTCGGCGCTATGGATTTGGCCGGAGCAGCGTGGTTTCGCCATCGGGCAATGCTGGCACGCCAGGGGCAGGATGTAAATGAGACCCGGCAAAAAGAACAAGAGATGATGCTGGAACAGATGAGGACAATGAGAAACCAGTCCCAGATAGACGATAGCTACTCGCTGTTCAGCGGGGGCCGGGCGTTGAGTGAGAATCTTCAGCTTGAACGTGAGCTTGTAATATCGAAGACCGGCGACCAGACAATTGACGTCAATTCGCTGGAGGGCATAACGATTCGCGAAATTAACTGGAAACAAATCGTCTCGGGGCTTAAACCGAAAAAAGACCCCCTGGCAAAATACGTCCCCGCCGACCAGCACGTGATTTTTTTCCCAACTTTCGAGGCAATGACCCGCCTGATTGACGAGTCAAAGAAAAAAGGGACGCCGGTGCTTCGACTGATGGAGCCGCACAGCGAAGACGCCCGGACAAATGAACGATATGAACGGCAACTGTGTTTATCAATGAGCGAGCTTAGCCGCATAATCGGTCGTGCGGTTGTATCCAGCGTTGCATTTACCGGCTCAGACCCTTATTTACGGACCGGCTCGGATGTTGCGGTCCTGTTTGAGACCAAAACTATTCCGGTCCTGCGCGAGTTCGTGAAGGCGCGTTATGCCGAAACGACAAAAGCTGTCGAGGGAACAAAAGTAATCGATGGAAATGTTGCCGGGATAGCATACACCGGGGTCGTATCACCCGGGCGAGAGATTTGCTCTTATATGGCGGCTATAGATAACATACTGGTGGTCACTAATTCGATATCGCAGCTTGAACGAATCGCCGGGGCAGGAAAGACACAAACACCCAGCATCGACTCGCTCGATGAGTACGTGTTTTTCAGGGACAGGTATAAGCTCGGAGCCCCTGAGGAAACGGCTTTGGTGATTATGACGGACGCGACAATACGCCGGTGGTGCGGACCACAATGGCGAATCGGCTGTTCAAGACGAACGCGTGCCGCCGCCGTGATGATGGAGTTACAGTGCAAATATCTCGATGAGATGGTCACGGCAAAAAAAAGAAAGGACTCGAAAATAAAAGAGTCGATACCGGGGGCCGGAGAGATAAGATTGTTACAAAACGGATTGGAATCGAACGTGTATGGAACGCTGGATTTCCTCACGCCCATAGCGGAACTCGAAATAACTAAAGTAACGCCGGAGGAGCGAGATGCCTACAACCGCTTCCGCCAGCGGTATCAAATGGGCTGGAGACGCTTTTTTGACCCGATTGCGATTCGCCTGACGGTAGCGCAAGACAAAGTCGCCGCGGATGTGACGGTTCGCCCCCTCACGGCAGGCAGTGATTACAGGGAGTTTATCGAGATAGCCGGGAACAAGACGCTTCCGGATGGAGCAGGCGACCTGCATAAGGAATCGCTGCTTCATTTTGTGATGTCTATCGACCCCAACTCTCCGCGAGTGCAACGGTTTGGTAACTTTATAAGGCCGATGGAGACAATGACACCCGATGCGGGGGTAAACGTATTTAACTGGCTCGGGGACTGGGTCAGTGTATATGTGGACGATGACCCGCTATGGCAGGAACTCGATAAGGCAATAGCTGATGGCAACGAAATATGGGAGTTTATGGGAAACAATGTCTGGCGACTTCCCCTCGCCGTGCATGTTGACGTTGGCAACTCATTTAAGGTGGTTGCTTTTATGGTAAGTATCCGGGCTTTTATTGAACAATCTGCGCCCGAAATGACAATATGGGAGACATTAAAACATAATGAAAGCCCTTATGTAAAAGTTTCACTCTCAACTCAGGGCCGCGATGGGGCACCGGGGGGGCTGCGAGACGCTGCGATATATTACGCGTTAACGCCAAAGGCGCTTATTTTAACAATGAATGAGACGTTATTGAAGCGGGCGATGGACAGGATGGGGCAGGATGCTAACTCCGTAAAGTCGCTAAAACCAGATGAGAAATATAAGTGGCTTGGCGATAGCGCTGGTGTAAAAGCCAAACAAACAGCGTTTACAATTTTGCAGGGAGTGTTCGGGGATAATATAAACAGGGTTTTTGAAAGGCGGTCGTGGAGCAACCTCGCAATACTGAACGAGTGGAAGCGTATGTATCCCAAAGAAAATCCGGTGGATGTACACCTGCGCCTGTGGAAGACAAAACTGGTTTGCCCAGGCGGCGGACAATACGTATGGAACGAAGAGTATCAGACAATGGAATCCACAATCTTCGGCCATCCCGGTAAGCCAAAAGAAGTACGGAAATTACCTGAATCGTTGTTCGAGTACAGTGATGCCGATTTTGGACTTACTTTCGAAGGCGACGGTTTGAGGGCCAGAACTGTTCTCCAGCGCACCAAGTAACACTATTGGTGATTTGACTGCTCGAATTGTTCGATGAACCTGCTGCCGATGCGGATATAGACCAGTGTTGCGACTAATGCCGCCGCTGCCGCCGACCACCACAGGACACGCAGAAACCAAATCCAGCCGGGCAAAACAGCCGTAACCTCCGGCGCTATGAGAATCGCCGCTACCATAGAAAGCTGAAGCGCAGTTGATATTTTGCCCGCAAGAACAGGAACGACACGGTGCTTGCCGGTCATAAAAAACACAATAAGAAAACCAACGAACACCAGGACATCTTTACCGATGATAAGCACGACGACGGTCGAGGGAAGAATAAAACCATCAACGCCCGCTCGATGAGATGCCAGCAACAGGCACGCCGAAGTAATGAGCAGCTTGTCCGCCGTCGGGTCTAAAAATGCGCCTAATTTGGTGGATTGCCCGTTGCGCCGGGCCAGCAGGCCGTCAAGACCGTCGCTTATGGCCATAAGCAGAAAGACGGCTACCGCCGCATAGCGAAGCATCAGACGAAGCTGCTCGCCAAGCCCTGCGTCGTTGATTTTGAGCATACAGCTGACAAACGGCGCAATCAGCAGTATGCGAAGTATCGTGATTCTATTGGCCCAGGTCAGCTTCATTTTCTATTTTCGATTTGATATTTAGTTTCCGGCTATTTGAAGAATTATACAGGTCTCAAACACGATACGGCAACAAGATAATCCTTGCCGATGTGCGTTACGGCGGTATAATTGGTCGGCTTTTGAGGTAAATCTTATGCCGGTTTTAAATGTAAATATTGATCACGTGGCGACGGTGAGACAGGCGAGGCGCGCCGATGAGCCGGACCCCGTATGGGCGGCGGCGGAGTGCGAACTGGCCGGGGCCAACGGGATAACGGTGCATCTGCGCCAGGACAGACGCCATATAAACGACCGCGACGTGCAGATCCTCGCCGAGACGGTCGCCTGCAAGCTCAATCTCGAAATGGCGATGGAAGAGGAGATTGTCAGAATTGCAGAGGGTATTGAGCCGGAGCAGGTTACGCTCGTGCCGGAAAAAAGAGAGGAACTGACGACCGAAGGCGGGCTGGACTGCGCGGGCTTGGGCAGTCGGGTCAAGGAAGTAATCAGGCGGATGCACAAAAGAGGCATATTGGTCAGCGCCTTTATCGTGCCGGATAAAAAGCAGATAATAGCAGCGACAAGATACGGCTGTGACGCTATCGAGCTGCACACGGGCCAGTATGCCAATGCCGAAACGGAAAAAGAAATTCGCAGTCAGCTTGACCGGCTGGAGGCGGCAAGGGATTTCGCATTTAAGAAAAGATTGATTGTGCACGCGGGGCACGGCCTGACGTATCGAAATATTGGCCCGATTGCAGCGATGAAGGGACTCAGCGAATTGAATATCGGCCACAGTATCATCGCCAGAAGTGTGTTTGTCGGGATAAGAAAAGCGACAGCCGAAATGATTCGGATGATTGATAAATACTCTTCACCACAAAACCGCTAAGGCACGAAGGGAAACGTTTATGATTGCAAGTGCGCTAAGGCAGACAATAGAAAATTGTGCAAAAGAGTTCAATGTGCGGGCAGTCTGGTTGTTCGGGTCGGCTGCCCAGGACGAAACGCAAGCGAATGATATCGATTTAGCGGTCGAAGGTTTGCCTGCGGACAAGTTCTTTGACTTTTATACGAAGCTGTTCTTTGCGCTGCCCAAGCCGGTGGACCTCGTGGATTTGTCACAGCAGTCGCCAATTGCGGCTATAATACGCGAAAAGGGAATTCGTATCTATGAGCGCAGAAACTGAATATCTGCGGTCGGAGGCAAAAAACGTCCTTGCCACAATCAAGCTGATTGAAGAGCTTATTAGCAAAGACAAGCTCAATCAGTTTGAGGTTATCGCCCTCGGCAAGCTGCTGCAGGACGTTTACACAGGAATCGAACGCATACTGCGTTGTCGGCTTGAGGCAGTGGGCATCAAAACAGCCAAGACCGAGAGCTGGCATAAGGAACTGCTTCTTAAGGCAAAGAAGCAGATGTTGATAAATGACGAACAGTTTGAGGCAATCAGTAAACTGCTGGTATTCAGGCATATGGAAATACACGGTTACGGATTTATGCTCGACGAAAAACGTTTGCGCGAGCTTGCAGGACCCGCTGTGCAATCTTGCAGGGAGTGTCTTAAATGTTTGTCGGGATAAGAAAAGCGACAGCCGAAATGATTCGGATGATTGATAAATACAGTAAAACTTAACCACAGATTTCACAGATTACACAGAAAGTAAAAGGAAAAGATAAATGTTTGCAGGGGCGATGACGGCGTTGATAACGCCTTTCAGAGACGGGCAGGTGGATTTCGAGACCCTCGATGAGGTGCTTGAGTTCCAATTGGAAAACGGGATAGACGGGATAGTGCCGGTTGGAACGACGGGCGAATGCCCCACGCTTAGTCACGATGAGCACAAGAAGGTGATTGAACGCGTTGTAAAAACCGTGGCGGGACAGGTGCCGGTGATAGCCGGGGCGGGGTCGAACTCGACGGCTGAGGCGATTGAATTAGCCGCGTTTGCGAAAAAAGTCGGCGCCGATGCGACGTTGCAGGTGGACCCGTATTATAATAAGCCGACACAGGAAGGTTTCTATCAGCACTTCAGGGCAATCGCCGAAGAGGTGGATTTGCCGATTGTGCTGTATGACATACCCGGCCGATGCGGTGCGGGGATGACCGTCGATACGATAGTGCGCCTCGCGGAGATTGAAAATATCGTGGCGATAAAAGACGCGACCGGACAAATGGACCACGTCAGCGGAATTGCCACGCAGTGCGATTTGACGATATTGTCCGGCGATGATTCGATGACGCTGCCGATTGCGGCCGTGGGCGGCAAAGGCGTTATCAGCGTCGTGGCAAACATCGCACCGGCCGACGTAAAGGCCCTGACCGATGCGATACTCGAAGGCGATTTTACCGCTGCCTTGAAATGGCACAAAAAACTGTTTGCCCTGAGCAAAGGTATGCTTTCACTGGCGACCAACCCGATACCCGTCAAGGCGGCGATGGCGATGCTGAACCTTGCCCCGGAGGAGATGCGCCTGCCAATGGTGCCGATGGAAGAAAGCAAAAAAGCCGTCCTCAAAAAAGCACTGCAGGATTACGGCCTGCTGAAATAGATTTCCGATTTACGACTCAGGAAAGTTCAAGCACGCAAACTCGCCGAAGTGTTTTTTTGCGGCGGCGTCGTATGCGCGGGCGGCTTCGACCTCTGTCTTAAACATTCCCAATTCTATCATCCACCCTCCCACTTTTATGCTCCCCCTCCATCGCCTTCGACGATGCACTTCCTTGCGAAACATCACCCCTTTGAATCTCGATGAACAGGCCCTTCGTATCTTCCTGCGGTTTTGCATGTTCTGACTGTAGGTCGCAAGTCGAAGATTGTCCTTGCGGTTATCCAGACCATTATGATTCTTGTGGTCAACAAGCGTTCCTTCCGGCGCCTCAAGAACCGCACGATGCATCCACGCCACTGTTTTATTGCTCTTCTCACTGGCCCGAACCCACCGGACCGCATACCAGCAATCATCGAACCGTCGGCATCGCCAGCTCCTCTTTCTCAATCGGTCGTAATCCTCCTTGTCAACTATGGCGAACTTGAATCTTTTAAGGTCTATCAGGCAAACATTCTTGCCGAAACGAAATCGGCAATAGACCAGATACACAGTGTAAATAATCCCGTTCAGCCATTTGCGAATCTCTCTTGTAAATCCTCCTACCATAATCCTCTCCCCTTTCGTTCGAAATCTCAAATCTCAAGCAACAAATCTCAAACAAGCACCAATCATCAAAATTACAATCTCCAAACCGGCTGCCGCCGGCTGTTTGGGACATTGGCTCATTGGTATTTGGAATTTGTTTGTCATTTGTGATTTGTTATTTTCTTTACATGTCCTCGAATCTCGAAATACGATATACGATATACGAACGACGATATACGCCGGAGGAAACCCACAAGGTCCCTCTATCCTATGGCGCGAACTTGCGCGCTTTTGACGAAAACTAAGGTATTTCC
>JBDRMP010000085.1:0-10439 GCA_043811995.1 Planctomycetota bacterium | reverse complement strand
TGGAACGGCTGATTAAAACATTGAGACAGCGTTTACGACCTATGGGCTGCTTCTATGACGATTCAGCCATCGAAAGGGCTGTCTTTGGCCAATTCCTTCGCTGGCATAAAATTAAACTTACACATAATACTTGACGCTATCCTGCCCCTACCGTGTTTGTCGTCCCAATGATATTTATGATACCATGACAATGGTTTGGCATTATCACGTATTTGTCGATTTCAATATTGGCGTATTTGTTTTTTAATTCATTCCACCATCGCCCAATCATTTTGCCCACATCATTCAAAATCGTTCGGCCTTTTTCGATTTCCCCGAACAGACATCGCCGTCCCTGTGTGCAAACGGTAATAAAATAATACCCGTGCTGCGAATAATCATATCCCTTTAATCGAATCGACCTCCGATGATAAATTTCCGAATTATATCTCATAATTTACGGTGGCAGTATATCGTTAAAGAGGCAAGAAAAGCAAGAGGTTTCACTTATTCGTCGTTCGTCGCGCGTCCCGCCTACGGTTAGGAAACTCCGGCGGGTAAAATCTCGTATCTCGTTAGTGGTGGCCTTAACTTTCCGATGGGAAATTAAGGCGAGCGAAGTCCTTATGATATTTACGTGCCGCCTCGTCGTATGCCTTTGCCGCGTCGATTTCGCAGTCAAAATAGCCCAGCCATGTTCTCTTTCCTTTATGTCGTATGAAAGCCGTCCATTTGCCCTTTGGCTTGTGAAGACAAACGCCTTTATACCTCGATGAGGCCTTTGGATCGTTCTTTACCCTGTTACACTGGTTCTGTGAGTTCGTCGCCAGCCGAAGATTGTCCCTGCGGTTATCAAGGGAGTTGCAGTTTCTATGGTCAACCAAAAGGCCGCGGGGCTCATTCATTATCTCCCTGTGCATAGATAAAATCTGCGTCTTGTTTGGGCCGGCCATTCTTAGCCGAATGGCATATAAATTATTTCCGTTTCCAAAAACAATCCACTTGTAACTATTGAGCCAGTAGTATTTATCGGGGTCAACAATGGTGAATTTCCCTTCGCCTAAGTAAATCCTTCGAAACGGCCAGCCATATTTGTATTTGCGATAGAGCATCACGGGCCAAACGAAAAGACGGTCGAGCCAGGCGGGAACCGGTATTGTAAGTTTTGCAGACATAACTTTCTCCTCTTTCTTGCCACCAAGACACTAAGTTTTTTTGTTTACAATTTGATTGATGACTGCCTTGAACTCACCCGCCAAAGACCAGCGGGTGCAGGCAAGGCCTGAAACTCGGGATGACTATCCCCCCTGCTCTTGCACATCTGTGCTACTACTGCCTGCTTGCCCCGACATGTCTTTAGCCGAGGCGCTGCAGGCGGTGGGTATTATACCAAACTAAAAGTGAATATTCAATAAATATATAACTTTGCCAAAGATTATTATCTTCGCTTTAAGTGCTTGTTTTTGCGGAGGTTACAGTTATATAAAAAGCCAGAAAGACATCAAAAAAGCCAAAAATCAGCTGGCCGACAATGGGGCGGCTTTGAAAATCAACCAATGCCCCAATTTGCAGCCGACCGGCGGTGCTTGCAGGCCGTCTGAACAAATCGACGCAGCGACTAAAATCCGGAATCGCTTAATGGCAATTGTGTTCTTGGCAGGCGGTGTCGGCGGTGATTTCCTCAAGGCCGCCTTCGGCAAACTGCTGAGCAATCTCCGCGACCGAACCCGGGACGGCCCTGTAGGCCTTGACGCCAGCTTCGTTGAGTTTCTGGATTGCCCGGGCGCCCATACCGCCGCAAACCACCGCATCAATGCCTTTGGTCGACAGCGCCTCCATCGGCTGGCACATTCCGTGAGAATGATGCTGGTTATCGTTGTTTAATACCTCAACAGCATCCTTGTCGGTATCGTAAATGGTAAAATAAGGCGCGCCACCGAAGTGCTCGTGAACTTTGGCTTTTTTCCCGTCCGCCGTGCTTGTTGGAATACATATTTTCATACTACACCTCTTCTGCACATTCCCCGTCCCCTGCCGAAACCGGCTGCCCGTGCCCAGCCCCTGTCCTGAGGAGCCCTGTGAATATTCCTGCTTTCGCATTTCGGGCATTCGGCGGGCCTGCCGGCGCCGTAAGGGACATTCCATTCGTTCTTACAATCGTAACATAAAAATTGTCTCTGCATCATTTTGACAACACCTCCCTCAATTTTCAGGGCCTTACCGTTTACAATCACATCCGCGATTTTTTTATGCGCGGATTCGATAATGTTTCCGAACGTCTGCCTTGAGATTTTCATCTTCCCTGCCGCATCTTCCTGATACAGCCCTTCGATATCCGCCAGCCGAATCGCTTCAAACTCATCGAGCGTCAGGCAAACTTCCTGTAAAACAGAAACAGGCACGCCTCTCGGCTTGAAGTAATCCGCCGCCGGATTGCCGCATACTCGTCTGCACTTAAACGGACGGGGCATAGTTCAATCTCACCATTTCACTTTCTTAATCTGCCCTTCAGCCAGCCGATTCTTGTTTTTCGGGCTGCGTCAAATTCCGGCACGTATGGTTTAATATCCAACAAGGGAGTGCCGTCCAGAACATCAATGCCTTTGACAAACAAGACGTTATTTTTCTGTCTTAACAATTGAACAACCGAAATCCCTATCTGACTCGGTCTTGCCGGGTATCTCGTCGAAAAAAGGCCCCGGCATCGGCTGTCAAGAAAGGGCTTAACCAGCAGCTTATATCTTTTTGATTTGTGAAATCGGTAGATGAGGATGATATGCGAAAAGCCGAGTATGTCCCGAAGGCCCGGCGCGAATTTCTTATAAACTTCCACCCGTCCGATTTTCTTCGATTTAAACGGCTGAATCGGCGTCTTTCCCTTTACCTTAAAAGGAGAGCGTATGATTCCTATAGGCCTTATCATTACGGTCTTAGTTACTGGCATATGCTAATAATATAACCAAAAAGCCGCCCTGTGTCAATCCGATTGCACGAAAAAATCGCGGGCAGATGGCTCCGCCTGCATTCTTACCCCCCTGCCGGCCAATAACAGTAAGCCCTTTTTGAAAAGCGACTTAGGGGGCAAATAATCCGGCTGGCGATAAATTATCGAACTTACTCGTTTTTTTTGTGTAAATAATGTTCATAGGCCGATATAATATTCAGGTGAAGAAAAGCAACCAGGACGCAAGCTTCGGTCCTCTTTTATAATTTTGAATGAAAGGGTATTTTGCCGGTTTTGGCGAATGTTGATAAGGCCGGCAGGACCGAACGAGCGATTATTAGCTGTTGGCGGTCAGGTCTTGCCGTTTTCAACCTGCCAGCGTAAAGTTAAGTGCTTCAACATCCACTTCTTCTCGCTTGTGGCTGGTTTCAATATCCGCGGCCGGCTACGGCTCGGCATCTTTAGCAATTGTTTACACCTATGATTCTTGCCTTCGCCGAGACGAGGCAAATACGGTATAAGGCTTCGCGCCGTTGTTGCGAAAGTCAGGTAACTAAGGGGTACTGTTTATGAATATTCTACTTGTAAATCCGGAATCGCCGAGCACTTTCTGGAGTTTAAGAAACGCTCTGCGTTTTATATCCAAGAAGGCGATGCTGCCGCCGCTGGGGCTATTGACCGTTGCGGCTATGCTGCCGAAAGAATGGGAGAAACGGCTCGTCGATATGGTTACAACCAAACTGCGAGACCGGGATATCCGCTGGGCCGACTATGTGTTCATCACGGGTATGTTCATCCAGAAAACCTCGGCCCACCAGGTCATAGACCGATGCAAGAAGATGGGCAAACCCGTCGTGGTAGGCGGGCCGCTGTTTACCTCGGTGCCGGAGGACTTCCCGGACGTTGACCACTTTGTCCTCAACGAGGGCGAGCTTACGCTGCCGGAGTTTCTCCATGACCTCGAACACGGGACCACCCGGCGTATGTATAAGACAAGACAGTTCGCGGAGATGAAAGATTCGCCGACCCCGATGTGGGAGCTGGCGGATATGAAGCATTACGCGGTGATGTGCGTTCAGTATTCGCGGGGCTGCCCTTTCAACTGCGACTTTTGCGACGTTACGAAGATGTTCGGGCATAAAATGAGGACAAAGTCGAAGGAGCAGATACTGGCTGAATTTGAGAGTATTTATTCCGCCGGCTACAGGGGGTCGTTGTTTATCGTCGATGATAACTTCATCGGCAACAAAAAAGAACTGAAAGAGGAAATCCTCCCCGCGATAATCGAGTGGATGGAGAAGAAGAAATATCCGTTCTGCTTCAATACGCAGGCGTCCATCAACCTCGCTGATGACGAAGAGCTGATGCGCTTAATGGTCGATGCGGGTTTCGACTGCGTCTTTGTCGGAATCGAAAGCGCCGACGAGGAAAGCTTGACGGAATGCAACAAGGTGCAAAACATCGGCAGAAACCTCGTGGAATGCGTCAAAAAGATACAAAGCTTCGGTATGCAGGTCCAGGGCGGATTCATTCTCGGTTTCGACAGCGACAAGGTCATCAGCTTCGAGAACCTGATAAAATTCATTCAGCAGAGCGGGATAGTGACCGCGATGGTGGGGTTGCTGAACGCCCCGCGAGGGACGCAGCTCTACAAACGGCTTATGCAGGAAAACCGGCTTCTGAGGAACCACACCGGCGACAATACGGACTTTTCGATGAATTTCGTTCCCAAGATGAAATATGAAGACCTTGTCAGCGGGTATAAAAACGTCGTAAAAACGATTTACTCGCACAAGCTTTACTACGAAAGAATCCTGACGTTCCTGAAGAATTACAAACCTTCGCCGAAAATCAAGATAAGGATTCATTACCAGGACATCAAGGCGTTTATCAAGTCGATATGGTTTCTGGGGATAGTAAACAGGGGCAGGATTTATTACTGGAAGCTGATTTTCTGGACGATGCGCCGGCCCCAGTACTTCCATATGGCGATGACGCTCATCATTTACGGGTTCCACTTCCGCAAGGTGTTCAACAGCTACAGCAAGATGGCGTAGCGAAAGCGACCTATCCTCCGACTGTCTGTGATCTGCTTTCTCGCGAAGCGTGACACGGCTCTGCTTCATAGGATTAACAATGTTTTATAACCACCAAGACATTAAGCCACGAAAAGGCACAAAAAACACAAAAAGTAGCCACGGATTTTCACAGATTTTCTTTTTTGCCACAGAGTGCACAGAGGTCACAGAGATTTTTTTGACACGGATTAACGCCTGTCTTCGTTGTGCAACTACGCCGAGGCAGGCAGATTAACGCTGTTTTTTAACCACGAAGGCACGAAGGCACACGAAGGTTTCGGCCAGAGACATGGGCTTGGCCATAGTCCTTTTGATTAACCAAAAGGACTATGGGCATTTTATTGAAACTGGTTTTTTTTGACGCGAAGAGCACAGAGATTTCGGCAAGCGATGTGTTCTCGACAAATCTTTCTCCTAAAGCGAGCTTTGTCAAAAACTTTGTCTTTGAACACAAAGTCAACTACGTTGCCTTTCGGCCATTCTGCTGATACTGTCCGAAATTGAAGAGGATTAATACGGATAAATCACGCCTGCGGCGGATAAATATCAGGGCAGGGCTACACAGATTTAACCCGTTAGATAGGCGAAGCCGGCATCTAATTGGTTTAACGTTGATTTCAACTGCCTGTCTCGGCGAAGCTAAAACGAAGACGGGCTCAAATTTCTCGCGACCTGTCCGGCGTAGCGCAGCGAAGACGGAAGCGCACCGTCGAATACGGTGGCGGTAGTCCTTTAGAGCGTAAATCAATATGGCGTTATAGGATTTCGGAATCGACCATCCGTTCTTTCTCTCTATTTAATCAGTCCAGTCAATCCTACAATCAATAATGTCGTAATTATCCATCCGGCGCAAATATGGAACCATAAGTACCCTCTTACAAATCTACCCCAACGTTTATTTGTGTCCGGTATCCAGTATTGCGCCATGCTCAAATTAACAACCGGCACAAACTTCTCTAATGAATATATAAACGAATTAAACCTATGATATGGCTCCTTATCTGTTTGAACAATCTTCTTGTGACCTAACTTAAATACTACCGACCCTACGAAGATAATAAATATTGCCGCAATCCAAGCCTTCCATAGCTGGTATCCATATCCAATAAAAATCTCTAAAATAAACCTCCATATCTTAGTCACTAGATTAAATCCGCCTTGTCTTGTTATCGTTTTCTCTTTTTCGATACGAATCTTTATCGCATCCTCATTGTATCCCATTTTCTCAAGAACCTTCGCAAGCTGCTCAAAAGATCCCGGTCGGAATCGTTCTTCACCTTGTCTGTTTAACCAATCAATCCTATGCTTCGCGTCTTTTGGCGCATCATCCCCTATATTCTCATATACAAATCCGTCTAAAAACAAATTTCCCCTCTCTGGCCAGCTTTTTTCATCGTCACATAAAACTCCCACAGTGGCATTCCTCAGATCAAGTGTTGCCTTTTCAGGTCGATTAATATCACTCCATGTAAAACGTCCACTAATTGTTGTCCCAATAAGGCTCACACGACCTTCCACATTAAAATCATCTCTCAAAAATACACTGCCCTTTACATTCATTCTTTCTGCGCGAATCGCTGTGCCGTCTTTGTCAACAAATTCACTTCTGTCGCATTCAAAATTTCCACCTATCGCTACTCCTATAAAACAGATCTCTCCATTAGCCTTAAAACCTTTTTTCAAAAAAACGCTACCCTTTATATCCATTCCGTCTGCAAAAATCGCGATGTTTCCTGTATTATTAAAGTCACCATTTCCGCAATCAAAATTTCCGCTTATCGCTGCTCCCAGAAAACGAACCTCTCCTTCTGACTTAAAATCTTTTCGCAAAAAAACTCCACCTTTTACATTCATTCCATCTGCTGAAATCGCTTTACCTCCCTTATTAATAAACATACCATTTTCGCAAGCAAATTGGCCGTCTATTTCT
The DNA here is from genome assembly GCA_043811995.1 of Planctomycetota bacterium. GTDB lineage: Bacteria > Planctomycetota > Phycisphaerae > Sedimentisphaerales > Anaerobacaceae > Fen-1362. The sequence continues at coordinate 3,508 of JBDRMP010000085.1, read as the reverse complement.
GCTTCCAGAAAACGAACCTCTCCATCGGCCTTAAAACCATTTATCAAAAACACTCCACCTTTTACATTGATTCCGTCTGCCGATATTGCTGTCCCACCTTTATTATTAAACTCGCCATTTTCACTAATAAAACCTCCGCCTATTTCTGCTCCCTGAAAACGAACCTCTCCATCGGCCTTGAAACCATCTCCCAAAAACACGCTTCCCTTTACATTTATTCTGTCCGCCACGATTGCTGTACCATCTTCATTAACAAACTCACCATCTCCGCAGTCAAAAGTATTGCCTATGGTCGCTCCCCGAAAACAAACCATTCCGTGAGCATTGAAGCCATCTCCTAAAAACACGCTACCCTTTACATTCATCCTGTCCGCTGTAATTGCCATTCTGCCTTTATTAATAAATTCGCCATTTTTGCAAACAAAATCTCCGCTTATTTCTGCACCTATAAAACGAACCTCTCCATCGGCCTTGAAACCATCGCTCAAATACACATCGCCTTCAATGTTAACACCGTCTGCCTGTATCGAACCTGTGCGTGAGCCTGCCAGAAAAAGAAATTTTATTCTGGAAGAATTCAAAATTATCTTATCAGGAATGACACATCTCCCAAAAATAAGTGGAAATGGAATCTCCGCAAAGATAAGGTTAACTGGCCCTTCAATTTTCGCTCCCGTAACCATTATTCCCCTATCAGTCACAAGCTCTTTTGCCTGCTTGTCGCGGCAAAGCCATTCAAACCGATTTGCGTTTATAATTCGTCTCTCTCCCCAGTTATTTGCATTTTCAATTTTATCTTTATCTCCTCCTTCTCTATAATCCGCCCAATTCCCATCCGCCACAGCACTAAATAAAATCTTATCCGCCTCAGTGAGTTTCCCAAACTTCTTTTCAGCCATTTTTATAAGAATATTCCTATCGTCTGAAGAATAGGACGGCTGTTTATCCTGAGGTTCTTGGTAATGCCTTTCGGAGATTGGCCCTGCACAACCTGTTAATAGATTTACTGTAACAAAAGTTATAAAGAGGTTTGATTTCATATGCTTTCTAAAGGCTGTGTAATTTGGGAACGCCATACTTATTTCCTTATTATTTATAAAGGCGTTTGTAAAAAAGTTACTGTCCCCGGTTGCCCACCGATCTCTTTTCTTTGTTTTGTTTTTGTTATGAGGTCTTTTCTTGAATTGCATCACAGCTACATTTCTTACATTTCGCTGATACAACATGTGGCCCTGCTATCCCATTTTCTTCCGACACAACAATAAAATGCTCAGATTTATTGAAATCATTCCAGTCTGAGCTTCCATATACCGAGCCTTTTTCTACTGCGATCAGTGTCTCAGTTTGTCCACATGAGGGACAACGTAACGTAACGGTCTTTTTGTCTATTACTCCCATAATATGCTCTCCTTAGCAATACATCTAAATTCTATCTTTACCGCTTCTATTAACAACAAACAACCTCTCTTGCCCTCGATTTCTTCAAAGAATCTAAGCCAAAGCGGGCTGGCAAGGCATGTTGACAGATCCTCAGTTTGTCAATCCAAGGAAGCATAGCTCCCCGCCAAAGACATGCGAGGATCTTCGCTTCGCTACGAAAAGGTGCGATTCTCTTCAAAAGCCGTATCTTCCGGCCTTAGGGAGACATTATATTGTTAAAAGGTGATAGGAGCAATCCTGCCATAAATGGCCCCTGTTTAAAACATACTGGGGCAGGCAGGGCTAAATATTATAATGCGTTTTTGGAGCTATTTGCAGCCGGATTACAACCAGGCAAGCTGAATTGATAGACAGATGTTTTTTCCCTTGTGAATTTTTCCGCTCTGCCTGTAGTTAATTCCTTTTCTTCCCTGATAAACTTGACATGCCGCAGTAATGCCCAAGCGCTGTTATTCCACTGCATCTGAAAGCCCCTCTGGTGCGCTTCTTTCTCCATCGCAAGGCGTTTATTCTGGTTGAAGACCAAAAAATCAATTGCTTCGGCTATTTGTTCCACTGAAGCTTCTCCGGCATCGACCAGAATGCCTCTGGAATACCTGCCGATAACAAGGCCGGCCGGGCAATGTTTGTTCGAATGAATAAGCTCAAGAGCGCAGCGAAATTTGGTTGCTATTACGACCCTGCTGGCACCTAAAGTATCGGCCAGCACGCCGCTGGACGTCTGGAACATGTTGAGATAAGGAAGCACCATAACGTTGGTCGCACCATAAAGTTCCAGGAAAGTACTTTCATCCAAAAAGGTGTCGAGAAAGACGACGTCTTGTTGTTTAAAATCAAGGTCCTCGATTTTTTGGACCCTGCACCATTTCAGTTTGGACTCTTTCAGGACCTCAGCCAAGGTCGCCTGGTATTCACGGTATTTCCTGCCCCCATCCGCTCTTACGAAATCCGGATGGTACTGACCCGCAATTAAATAAACTATTCTTCCTCTTTGTTCGTCCGTGCAGGACTCTTCTAAAAACCTCGCATAGGCCCTAATGCTATAGTGGATTCCTTTATCAGGAGACAATAGTCCCATTGTGGTAACGAGAAAAAAGTCCTTCAGGCCATATTTTTCTTTGGCAGCCAATCGGTCATATTCAGAAGGATGCTGCATCCTGACTCCGTGGTCGATGTGCTTGAGCTTCGAATGGTCAATTTTGTAAGCTGAAGATTCCAGTATTGCTATAGCACTTTCCGTGGTCACAATGAGCCCGTCACTGTAGTCAGCCAGCTCCTGTAACGTCTTTTTTTGATGGGGATTCGGCTCATCGAGGACAGTGTGAAGGTAAACCAAAGTGGTGAGCCCCTCTTGGCTAAAGGTTTTTGCCATGTCAACAAAATTAGTGCCCTGGCCACTGGCTCTATTCCTATCCGGATCCAGGCCATATTCATGCTGCAATATAATAACAGTGGGATTTGCACTTTCTTTTGCTCTGGCTATTATGTTTTTAATGGCAGAATCCCACGATTTGGGACTATACTGGTCAATAACAATGTCCACGGGAATATTATACGGCCCATTATTATCATCGATTGCTGCAATTCTTATGTGACTAACTTCACCCGTAAAATGTTCGAGTGCATTAGCCAAGTCACGCGAAAACGTAGCGATTCCACACCTTCTTGGCGAATACGTACTTACAATTCGGATATTATACGGCATAGTTGAACGACCTTTAGCTTTTATCCACCTCTCCACTCGTCAGGTGGCCGTATTTAAAAGAACAGGCTATAATACTTAGAAACAGACGTCAATGCTTTTCTCCTAAGCCAAGACAAAGGGCAAGATTGTATGTTTTTGGCAAGAATGAGACAAATTTGGCAATTAGAAGATGATTTCGGCTCCTGTTTTTGAGATTGCACAGTTGTATTTTTTCGTTGCAATGGAACTTGTCCCGTCCATAGTTGGAGGTTGAAAAAAGCAATGGCTACTCCGGCCTGATTTTGTGTAAAATTGGGCCAGATAAACAATTATATTTTTTGAAAGGAGTAGCCATGCAGAAGAAATTGTATCAAATTACAGACA
>JBDRMP010000084.1:0-10286 GCA_043811995.1 Planctomycetota bacterium | reverse complement strand
TGGCGGAAAAACAAGGTTACGTACCCGATTTTTTGCCTGTTGTCATCCGTCTTTCGCTTCGGCTCGCTACGCTCGCCTTCGCTCCAGCCGGATGACAACCATACCTTCACCCTAACTTACACACAATTACTTACACTAAGGCCGTCGGCCCATACCAGTAAACGGGTGTGCCGAATATAATGGCGTCGCTTTCGCTAATTTTGGGGTAGATATTGAGCATATCGTCGGGTTTGCCACAGGGTTTTCTCTGCCAGCAAATGTGACAGCCGTCACATTCACGTATGTTCAATCCTCCCAGCCAGAGCATATCGACCTGTGCCCCTTTTGACGCAGCCCCCTCGGCCACCCTTTGCACGAGTATATCCGTATTGCCGCCTTTACGCGGGCTGCCGACTATGGCCAAAATGCTTTTCATAGTCAAACCCTAAAAGGGGTCAGGAACCCTTTTACAATTACACTGAACCGTCGCTTTCACGGGTTATTTTTGCGCCGACGGGGTTAAGACGTTCTTCGATTTTTTCGTAGCCGCGGTCGATGTGATATACCCTGTTGATGGTGGTTGTTCCTTCGGCGGCCAATCCTGCCAGAACAAGAGCGGCGGAGGCCCGCAGGTCGGATGCCATAACCGGGGCGGCGATAAGCTTATCGACGCCCGATACTATGACGGTCGAACCTTCCTTTCGCAAATCCGCGGCCATCCTGCTCAATTCGGCGACGTGCATAAACCTGTCGGGGAAGATTTTTTCGACGATAACGCTGTTTCCCTCAGCCAGGGCCAATAACGCCATAAACTGTGCCTGCAGGTCCGTTGGGAAGCCGGGATGCGGCTGGGTGGTGATGTCGGCGGGTTTGACCCGTCCTGAGCAGGCGACGATACAGCCCGGCTTCACTTCGCTTCGCCGTGGCGAGCCGGAGTTTTCAGCTTCGACGGTAACACCAATACTGCGGAGCAGGGAAGCGACCGCCATAAGGTCTCCGAGCCGGCAGTTACGAATATGAAGGCAACCTTTTGTGATGGCGGCGGCGACCATAAAGGTTCCGGCTTCGATGCGGTCCGGTATCACCTCATACTCGAAGGGGCTAAGCTGTTTGACACCCTCGATTAGGAGGCGTGGCGAGCCGATACCGGTGATTTTAGCACCCATTGTATTGAGGCAGTTTGCAAGGTCGGCGATTTCCGGCTCGCAGGCGGCGGACTCGATAACAGTTGTGCCTTTGGCAAGCGTTGCGGCCATCATCACATTGGCCGTTCCTAAAACGGTCGAGCCAAAAGGCCCGCCGAGGAATATCTCGTTGCCTCGAAGGCCGCGTGTGGCGTCGGCGACGATATAGCCGTTTTCGAGATTGATTTGCGCACCCAGCTCTCGCAAGCCCCGAAGATGGATATCGACGGGCCGATAGCCGATTGCGCAGCCGCCCGGCATTGAGACCGAGGCCCTGCCGCATCGAGTCAAAAGCGGCCCGAGGATACAAATCCCCGCCCGCATTCTGCGGACTATATCGTATTCGCCTATGGGCTTGCCGATTGTCGTCGAATCGATGCTGATATCGCCGTCTGATTCGGTGGTAACCTTGCAGCCGATGTCCGTGAGCAACTGTGAAAAGACCGATATATCCGAAAGTCGCGGCGCACCTTTGAGGATGGATTTGCCCGGCGCTAAAATGGCCGCTGCCATAATCGGTAGTGTCGCATTTTTCGAGCCGTTTACGGTCACAGTGCCGGAAAGCCGAACCGGTCCTTCGATGCGAAATACGTCCATATTTATTTTCCTTGCAAAAGCAAGTCCTGAATTCTTTAATTTTGTCCAGTTTACCAAAAAGGCATCGAGACATAAAGAAATTGATTATTGATGATTACTGAGATTATTAAAGAGGTTGTCGGCAGGGCAAACGTCATTGACTTAATCGTCTGCGTGGGCGGCGTGTTGGTGCTGGCGGTGTGGCTGCTCAGAACGCATTTGGGCGTCAGGGCGCTGGACAATTCCCCTCAGCGGCGCAATGATATGCCGCCTTATCTGGCTTTGATTCCGCTGATTTTTTGGATTTTTGCGGTCTGGCTTCTGGGTTTGCTGAAGGAAAAGACATATCCGGAGCTTTCCGGCTGGCAGAATGCCTTCGCTGACAATCTGGTGATGTGTCTTGGGGTTGCTCCGATGATTGCAATGGTACTGTTTATCGCAAGGAACCATTTTGCCCGCCGGCTAAAGGGATTCGGGTTTAATCCTGAAACAATTGGCCGCGATTTAGGCGCCGCATTACTCAATCTGCTTGCGATTATGCCGGTTGTGCTGGCCGTGATTATTCTCGTAACCCTGGCCGGGAAAACTTTTGTCGGTCCCGAATACCAGATGCCGCGTCACGAAGAGCTGAAGGAAATTATCGATTATTCACAGTGGCAGGCAAGGGTGTTGATTATCATTACCGCGATTGTGGTCGTGCCGTTTACCGAAGAGGTGCTTTTCAGGGGTATATTTCAGACGCTGCTTCGGTCATACCTTAACAGGCCATGGCCTGCAATAATCCTCGCCTCGCTTATATTTATCATTTTCCACGCAAATCCGGAACATTGGCCCGCCCTGTTTCCGCTTGCCTTATGCTTCGGCTACGCTTATGAGAAAAGCGGTTCACTTTTCCGCGCTATTTTTATCCACTCCTTTTTCAACGCAATGAGTGTCCTGGCCGCACTAACCCAGTAAATTCGACCATTCACAGTAATATTTCCGGGACAAATCGTTGGTTTTTGACAGGGCAGGTCCTATATTATCGTCAAAATGCTACCGGAAGACGTTTTTACAAGGGGGAGCAATTCAGTAGGTCAAAATAACAGCCGAAGTAGAGTACGGAGAAGAAACATTTAGGGGAAAACGTTAATGCAAACACCTGCACGGCGTGGGCAGGAAATAATTCTAATTCTGGCGGTATCTGTAATACTGACAGGATGCAAGCCCGACAAATACAGCGGCGGCTCGGGCAGCCACATCGACCCGTATAAAATTGCCACCGCAGATGACCTTTTAGAGCTGGCAGCGGAGACAAACGACTACGGTGCGCACTTCATACTTACAGCGGATATCGACCTAAATCCGAATCTGCCCGGCGGGCAGTTTTTTATCGCCGCCCTCATTGCAAATGATACCAACAATTCGGGCTGCGGCTTCGATGGGGTCGCCTTCACCGGTGTCTTCGATGGAAAGGGGCACAAGATTGCCGATTTGACAATAAACACCTGCGGCACCGGAGGCGATTACCTCGGTCTTTTCGGCCAAATTACCGGCGGACAGGTGCAAAATCTCATCCTGAAAGACGTAAGCATCAAGGGCGGACGCGGCTCATCCTACGTCGGCGGACTGGCGGGATGCAGCCACAAAAGCAACATCAAAAATTGTTCCGTGACGGGCAAAGTGGCCGGCAGGGATAATTCTGATTCCATTGGCGGACTTATGGGAGATAATTGCTTCAGCAAAATCGTCGGCAGTTCCTCGATATGCGATGTCAGAAGCGGGGCTTATTCAAGCAATATCGGCGGGCTGGTCGGAGGGAATATAGGTACCATTCAAAAATGCAAAGCATCGGGCACTGTTACCGGTGGAGATACTTCAATGTGGCTCGGCGGTCTGGTGGGGTCTAACAGCGGCGCAATAAGGGACTGCTACTCAACGGGCACCGTCACTGGCGGCGAGTATTCATACAACCTCGGCGGTATTGCCGGAGACAGCCCCAACGGCACCATTGTTAACTGCCATTCAACAACCAAAGTGGAAGTAATGATTTTAAACACGGGCCGTTCCATCGCTTGGAACAAATAAACGCGTCCTGCGGACGTTGCCCCAAAATCTCAAATCCCAAATACTCTAAATCTCAATAAACGAGTCGCTTTTTGAGGCGTTTGACGGCGAAAAAGCCGACGATGAGAGTGAAGGCGACGACGTAAAGTAAGTCGAAAGCCAGCCGCGGAGGATATCGATGAACACACACTGCGCGGACGAGACGCACCGAGTGCGTCAAGGGGACGATTTCAGCAAAAGGGCGGATAAAAGGGGGCAGGTTTGAAATCGGAAATACCACGCCCGAAAAGAAGAACATCGGTGAGATGAACCCGGTGAAAAAGAAATTGAAGTGGTTAATTGTTTTGACAAAGGACGTTACAAGCAGCGCCAGCGTCGAAAACATAAGGCCGGTTATAAAGCCGACGAGAGGCGCGAGCAGGCACTTCGGCAGCGACACAATGCTAAACAGCGACAGTATGCACAGGACGGCAAAAGAGAAAAACAGTCCCTTTGTCCCAGCCCAAATCATCTCGCCGATAATCAGGTTGTTGGCCGTGAGGGGCGCCGCGAGCATCCCGTCATAAACCTTTTCAAATTCGAGACGAATAAACGTGCCGAAGGAGCACTCGAAAGATGCGGTGAACATCGCGGTAGTCACAAGCAGACCAGTGCCTAAAAACTCGATATAGGCAAGACCTTCCATAGATTCGGTTATGTATTTTCCCAGACCCAGTCCTATGCCTGCCAGAAACAGCAGCGGCTCCAAAAAAGGCGGCAGCCCGTTGCTGAATATGTTCTTGGTATAGACGCGCATATGGCGAAACCATACGCTGAAAAGGCGGTGAGACAGCGGGGGGCAAAGATACGTCTTATTGTCTTTCATTTAGCGCCCTGCCCGTGGCCTTCAAAAATACGTCTTCGAGATTGGCCTGTCTTAAATAGTAGTGCGCACCCTGAAGCTGGCCTGCCAATTGCCTGAGACGCTGTGCATCGTCGCTGTAAAGCCGAAGCGATTCCTCGCTGCGGTCAACCCGAACTGTTTGCTGGGCGTCACTGTCGGCAATGGCGTCGAACGATTGACTGCCCGTAATTTCAAGGACGAATTTCTCGATGTTTTGTTCAAGCAGTTGAGCCGGAGAACCGCTCATTACGCCTCTGCCTTTGTCCATAATCAGAATCGTATCGCACAGCGCAAAGGCCTCCTCCATATAGTGCGTCGTCAATAAAATCGTGGTGCCGTGTCTTTTAAGCTGGCGAAGCTTGTCCCATATCAGGTGTCGGACCTGCGGGTCGAGGCCGGTGGTCGGCTCGTCGAGAATTAAAAGTTTCGGATTATTCATAAGCGCCCTGGCGATGACGAGTCGTCGCTGCATTCCTCCTGAAAGCTCCTTGATTTTGGCGGTGCGCTTGTCCGAAAGCTCCAGAAAGTTCAGCAGATAATCAATCCTGCTTTTTGCGGCCGCGCGGGGCAGGGCGTAAAACCTCGAATAAACCATCAGGTTGCCGATGACGTTAAGCTCCTCGTCGAGATTGTTGTCCTGCGGCACGACGCCTGACAGGTATTTTATCGCCAGCTCATCTTTGGCCGGGTCATATCCGAAAACGTTTATCTCGCCGTCGCCGTTTATCTCCTTCGTGCATCTGCCATACAGCATTTTGAGCAGCGTCGTTTTGCCTGCGCCGTTAGGCCCCAGAAAACCGAAGCAGGAATCGGCTTCAACCTCGAAGCTGAGGCCTTTCACCGCGCAGACCTTGCCCGCTTCGCCCGTGAAGCGAGGCGAGCCGAAAGATTTGCTGATGTTTTTAACGCTGATCGCAGTCGGAGACATAACAAAACCAAACAAAACAATATTGCCGCAAAGACAGGGCGAGTTGTTCGCCTGTCAATTCCTCCGCAGGACCTCTGGCCGGCGGTCTAAGACAGAAGAATCACCAGCCCAATAATTATTGCTAACGGGCCTAAAATCTTGAATATCTTGCCGAATTTGTCGTGCCAGGCCTCGATATCAAATGAACCAAACATCGTCATCGGCACAATCTTATACGCGACCAGCGACCCGGCTATACCGCCTATTATTGCCACCAACGCTAATAACGTATTTATATCCAATTTCCTTTCCGATACTTGAAATCGAACCTAAAGGGTCAGTTACAATTCTTTTATCTTATTCCTAATACGTCGGCCATTTTATACAGGCCGGGTTTTTTATCAATGAGCCATTTTGCAGCCCTCAGTGCGCCGCGAGCAAACGTGTCCCTGCTGTGGGCGGTGTGATTCAACGTCATCGTCTCTCCTGCTGTGCTGAAAATTACAGAGTGAATGCCTGTAATGTCGCCCGCACGCACGGCGTGGATGCCGATTTGGCTTTTGTCGCGCAGGGCGTCTTTGCCGTGTCTGCCGAAGCTGAGGCAATCGGGGAATTTTTTGCCCGTCGCCTTTGCGATATTTTCGGCAAGCGTCAGGGCTGAACCGCTGGGTGCGTCTTTTTTGAAGCGGTGATGCTGTTCGACGATTTCGATATCGTATTCGTCGCCCAGCATCGAGGCGACTTTACCCACAAGATTAAACAGTGTATTCATTCCAACGCTCATATTGGTCGCGCAAACAATCGGGATTTTCGAGGATGCGCCTTCAATTTTCTTTCGCTGGCCGTCGCTTAAACCCGTCGTGCCCAGGACCAAAGCGGCGTTGTTCCCGACGCAATAGTCAATAGTCATATCTACTGCCTCAGGCAGCGAGAAATCTACAACGACGTTTGCGCCAGAGGGGAAGCTTTCGGCAATTTTGACATTGAGCTGTTGAGCGCCGGCGACGATGCCGGCGTCTTTGCCGAGGTCGGGATGGCCTTTTTTCTCAACCGCCCCGACAACGTCAAGGTCGCCCTGTTCAAGGGCAATAGCGATAATCCGCCTGCCCATCCGCCCCGCAGCGCCCGTCACTATGAGTTTTGGTCTGATTTTCGAACTCCTTATAATATCTCAAAATAATAATAACGTAATTTTAACCCATCCAGCAGTTGCTTACAAGGCGGATTTGGGCTTGATGTTCGGGGGCATAAGTGATAGAAAAGTGGTCTGAAGTAACGGATGCCGGGAAAAACGCAGCTTATATGAAAAAATCGTTGTGTAAACCGCTGTTGCTCGGTTTCAGTGTTTTACTGAAGATGGCCGATAAAATATGCAGGGCGGACAAACACCGTCCGTGTTTAAACGTATAGTGATAAAAAACTAAAGTTGATGGAGGTGAAAAATGATTAGGCGCATAACATTATCAGTATCGATAGCGACTCTTGTGATTGTAAACGTTCTCGTTGTTGGCTGTGAAACCAATGCTCAGAATGACGCACTGCTCGGCAGCGCGATTGGCGCAGGGGCAGGGGCAATAATAGGCCATCAGTCGGGCCACGCCGCCGGAGGCGCCTTGATTGGCGGCGCCGTGGGCGGCGGCACCGGCTATATCGTCGGCAGCGAGCAGGATAAAAAACAGGCGAAAAGCCAGACAAGCGCCGTTACCCAGCAGCAGACAGGTGAGGTGACCGTAAACATAACCAACAGTAATGGCTCTTTCACGCCGGTCAAGCTGACAAGGCAAGGCAGTAATTACGTCGGCCCGCGAGGCGAGGTTTACGACCATCTGCCGACCGAAGCGGAGCTTAAACCCGTCTACGGTTTCTGACGACGCCGAAACGGCATTGCTGCAAGTTATCTTCCCAAGGTTTGGGACGCGTCCTTGGCAAAGTACGTAATAATAATATCCGCGCCGGCGCGTTTAATACTTGTCAGGATTTCAAGAATTGCAGATTTTCTGTCAAGCAGCCCTTCCCGCGAAGCGGAATTAACCATCATATATTCGCCTGAGACGTTGTAGGCGGCGATGGGACAATCGAAACGGTCACGCGCTTTGGCGATAATATCCAAATAGGCAAGAGCGGGCTTGACCATAACGATGTCGGCACCTTCCTCGATATCGAGGGCGATTTCAGCGAGGGCCTGACGCGCGTTGGCGGGGTCCATTTGATAGGTCTTTCTATCAGCGAGGCCTGTCGAGGCGTCGGGGGCGGATTCGGCGGCGTCGCGGAATGGGCCGTAGAAGGCAGATGCGAACTTGGCGGAGTAAGACATAATCGCTACGTCGGGAAAGTCGTTTTTTTCGAGACACTCCCTGATGGCCTTGACCCTGCCATCCATCATATCCGAGGGTGCGACGATATCTGCGCCGGCCTGCGCGTGCGAGAGGGCGACTTTGGCCAAAAGCTCGCAGGTGGCGTCGTTGTCGATTTTACTTGTCCTGAGCGAAGTCGAAGGACCATCCTTAATTAAGCCGCAGTGGCCGGTGCTGGTGTAGGCACAAAGGCAGACGTCGGTAATGACAACCAGTTCGCCAACGGCGTCTTTAATTTGACGAACAGCCAACTGCACAGCACCATCTTCTGCCCAGGCCTCGGAGCCGGTCTTGTCTTTTTTGTCAGGCAGGCCGAACAAAAGAATGGCGGGGATACCGAGTTTTGCGACCTCTCGTGCTTCTTCGACAATGGTATCGGGCGAGAAGCGGAAACAGCCGGCCATTGATTCGATTGGCTCTTTTAACCCTTTACCTTTGCGGACAAAAAGCGGATAAACGAGGTCATTGACGGTAACGGTCGTCTCGCGGACTAAGCGGCGCATCGCATCAGTTGTTCTCAGCCGACGCATCCTGATATTTGGAAAAGCCATAAGCGATTTTCTATTTATTATTTATTATTTTCTATTTTGCCACAGAGTTTTTTAGCCACAGAGAACACAGAGAGCACAGAGAAATGAATTATAAACAGTGCAAATCTGTGTTAATCCGTGTCTAATTTCAACAACATCAATCAGTGTCCTTTTCGCTATATCAACTGCTCTTTTTTCCCTGCCGGATTCAGCGGACGTTTCCTGAACATATATTATACTCCAGTCAGGTATCTTTAGGAAATCAAATCTTGACTCATCATCCTTCGGCTATAAAATAACTGCTTGAAACACGGGTTGCAAAGAATGTTTTAGCAAACGCAAGACAAGGGAGACAAATATGCTTGAGGACCAATCACAGCAGACAAGCTCGTCAGGGTCGTCGGCCAGAATATTTATCGCCATATTTCTTTTGGCACTGGCCATACCATTAGGCATCTGGGTCCTCACAATCGTAAGCGCTACAATCAAGGACACGGAAAGACCCGCCATATTACAGAAAATCTTTCCCGAGGAAGACAAGCCGGTCACTATAAATACTCCCAATGGCAAAATTGAGCTGCCAGCGCAGGTCTTCAGGGGCTTTTCTTATACGATACTCTTTATGTTCCTGCTGATACCAACGTCGATTGCCATGGCCTTGCTGAAAGGCGGTATTACATTACTCAAACCTGACCTGACAATGAAAATGATGCGTGGGCTTGTCGAATCCCTCGTAAAAATTCAGGCCCCAAAAGAATGACGCGAAGTTGAAGTATTCTACAATCTGATTTCTTTGTCGGTGAGGTAGCAGTTGGGTTCGAGGAGCCAGTTTTTTTCGGAGGGGTCCCTTCTTCGTCCAAGGGACTACGAAGGGCTGGTAAATTTTATAAACCTATTTCAGCATCTGTTAGATAACAAGAAGGTTCTAAGAGCCAATTCTTTTCTGAGTGGTCGTGGCCGAGGAAGCGGAAGTTGCCTTTGCACAGGTCGAACCAGCGGCACTTCAAACATCGCTTGTCAGCAAACTTCGATTTATTTCTCAGTTTTTGCAGGACCGGCTCGTCGGGATTGGTCCAGATTTGTTCGAGCGTTTTTTGGGTGACATTGCCGAGGGAGTAATTGCGCCAGAACTGGTCGGCGTAAACGGAGCCATCCCAGCCAACGCAGCAGATTTTTTCGCCGATGCGATTGCCGGCATTGGCGAGGAGCAATCGTCGTGCGTCCTGCGTTCTGCGTATTGCGTCTTTTGAATCGCTATTTTGCAATTTAAGAAGGAGATATGGGCCGTCGGCGTGGTTGCCGACGGTGAGGACCTCATCGAGGAGGTTTTTGCCGACGAACTCGTCGGTTTTCTGGAGAATGGTATCGACAACGAAGCGGGTTTGGTCCTCCGAGAGGACTTCGGATTCGATTTGAGTGGCCCGGCCTGACCTGATGAGGTGATAGAAACAGAGGCGCCTTATATCGTTATCAGCGCAGATATCGAAAACCTTTGGGACCTGGGAGTGGTTCGATTTTGTGATGGTGAATCGAAGGCCCGTGCGAAGGGCTGCTTTTTGGCAGTTTTCGAAGCCGAGCATTGCGGCTTTGAAACAATCGGAGGTTTGCCTGAAGCGATTGTGAAATTCCTCCGGGCCATCGATTGAGATACCGACGTAACTTAAGTTCGCAGCTTTGAGTTTTTCGGCGGTTGGTTCGTCGATGAGTGTGCCGTTGGTTGAGATGACGGTCCGCAAACCCAAGTGTTTGGCCTCAGCGAGAAGCTCGAACAAATCAGGACGTAAAAGCGGCTCGCCTCCTGAAAACAAGACGACGGGCGCGTTTATC
>JBDRMP010000083.1:0-10875 GCA_043811995.1 Planctomycetota bacterium | reverse complement strand
TTGTCGAGTTTATAACTGCCGTTCTCGTCGGGTTTTATATAGCCGACAAATGTCTTGCCTTTTGTCCATATTGTTTGCCCGGCGGGGTATTTGCCGGTCATCCGGCCATGGATGCCGGATGTGCATTTAGGCATACGGACGGTTATGCTCGATTCGCTTTCAGTAACCTCTATTGGATATCGCAGCGAGGAATAATCCTTACGCATCAGGACGAGATAGTGCTCGCCCGGTAAAACATTTTTGGCAATATATGGTTCATTTTCATCGTTTGGTATGGTTATTTCCGTTACCGCCTGGCTCCAGGGTTTATTATCATCCTGCAGGTGTGCCTTTATGATGTCCCACGTTGGTGTTCCCTGTTCATAGTCGATTAAAATATTAACTGTCGCAAAGCCCGCCGGTATTACTCCCAAGTCCACATTCTGACCCGCCATTTCGAATGTTGCGACTTTGATTCGGTTGTTGCGTTTTTCGATGTCATCATAATAGACGGCCCATTTCCCGTTCGGCACGCCGCCAAAAGTAAATTCGCCTTCGGGTCTCGTCATCGCATAACAACGAAAAATGTCTGAGCTTGGCGATTCAGTTGTTGACAGCGTAATCCTGCGACTGGCCAGCGGTGTTCCATCAATAATTATCTGTCCCGTCACGTTTGGCTGACCACCGAAATCAAGATGTGATATTTTGCCCCTTGTCGGCACAAACATTCTGCAGACCACTCCCATACTGCTCCATTCTCCCTGTCGCCTCACTTTCAATGGCTCCTCAGGCAATCCTCCAGCCCGGTAGTATCCATTCGCGTCCGTTGTTACCTCGGCCAAACGACCATCATCCGAAGAGCTGTAAACATCCTGGAAATAGAGCGTAACATTTGGTTGCGGCCGGCCCTGTGTATCGAACACATAACCCTCCACAATTGCGCCCTTGTTCAACACGACTTCAATGCCTTCAGTTGTCTGGCCTTCTTTTACCTCTATATCGTTTACAATCGAATAGGCGTAATCGGGGTGAATGACCTTTATGCTTTCCATACCTTCAGCCAGGTGTTTCAATTCGAACATACCATCAACTGTTTTAACGGCGCCATCCTCGGTGACAAACGGGTCTTGACCGTAAGCCGGCTGAATTCTCGTCCCGCCCGCTTTTGATAACGGCAGGACCTTGGCTCCGTCGATAAGCCGGCCTTTTTTGTCGAAGACGTTACCTTTTATACCGCCGCCAGTTGATAATTTAATCGTAACAGGCGAGTTCTGGTCGGTATTGACGTCTTCGCTCCAGGTCCAGGCAAAACCCTCGGCTGCTATCTGAACCTGATATATGCCCGGTCCCGTTGCCTCAATAGTGAACCGGCCTTCGGCGTCGTCAACCTCAAGCCATTTATCAGGTTGCTGATAGTTCGCACCGCGTAAAATTCTCATTTTTCTCGCACGGGCTTTGAATTCCTGTATCGGCTGGTTATTCTGTGAATTTATAACGGTGCCTTTGATGAACGGTTTATCAAAGGACACAAGCTCAACTTCGAGTCCTTCGCTTGGCGCAACAACACCTTCAAGGACCTTTTGTTCCGCTTCGCTGGATGAAAATGTTAATCTGTATTTTCCCGGTTCAAGCCGGTCTATTATAAAATTAGTATCACAAACATCACCTATGAGATTTTGCCACGTAGTCGGATGGTGCCTTATATTTGGAGAATAGGCGTCGATGTTAACATAGTGTGGAATCTTTGCTCCGAAGAAAAACAATTTTCCGCGAATCGATACAAGCGACTTCGGCGATTTTTCGGGAATTGTCAGCATAAGTGTCTCGTTATCAGGCAAAGGCAATCTGGTTTGCAAAATTGTAATGCCGACAGAGCCGCCTTGTCCCCTTGGTATGTTTGCCTGCAAGCGATATATACCGGGCACTATGTGTCGCAATATAAAAACGCCGTTAGCGTCAATCGGATGCATTTCGGGCGAATTATAGCTGGCCCACCAGTCGGGATAGGCCTCGATTTTCAAGTCCGCTGCCGGCACGCCGTCTTTATACTCGGCGTAGCCGTTGACATCGACTCCTTTTTGCAGGACTATCCTGCCGGATTCGACGACATCGGTGTCATCGAGTATTGCTATGAGCTTGCCTGGTGCATAATCCCATTGTGTACGACTAATTCTGGCACCATCCTTGGTCCGGCCGGCTGTAACAGATTTGCCGTGTGTAGCAGTAATCAAGTAGCCCTTTGTGCTGGGCGGGAAACCACCGAGAAGGACAAATCCGTTTTTATCCGTGCGTTTACGAAACATATCAGTGCCGATTCTTCTGTTTCTTACCCCGTCAGGTATGTTTGCTGTCAGTTTCGCGTCCTCGATGGGCTGGTTTGCTTCGTCAACAACCTGCACCTTTATCATACAGGCCCTGTCGAGTACGAAATCTTTGACTACTTGCTTGCCTTTGCTGAGGTTCACAGTAGGCATTGCCTGGTAGTCGTATATCCCGACGTATTCGTTTGAATCAATCGAGATTCTGTAATCGCGGCTCTCACTGATTTTTTCAAAACAGTAAAATCCGTTTGCGTCCGTCGGGACATCAGATATGGGGCCGCCACTTGCCCTTACTATTGCGTCTGTAACGGGCCGGCCCGTTTGAGCGTCTTTGATAAAGCCGCAAAGCGAGCAGTCGGGTTTTGGTATTTCGCCGGCATTAGCGAAAGAAGTTAGGCCGAAGATGAGTCCTAAGCAAAAAATCCTTACATTTATTGTCTCCCGCGGGCGTGTTTCTGATAACATAATGAATCCTCCTAAATTTGCATTTATCAGAAAATTATTAACTTATGTCATTTAGCTCTGTTTATACATCCCTTAAACATCGCAAATTTCGATTGCTTTGGCCAGCGATTTGAGGGGGTCGGAGGCCTTTGGGACAAACTCGTGGGCGACGTAACCCGTGTAGCCGGTCTTCAGGATTGCCTTCATAATCGCGGGGTAGTATAGCTCCTGAGATTCGTCGATGTCTTTTCGTCCCGGCACGCCGCCTGTGTGATAATGGCCGATGTATTGCTTGTAAGTTTGAATGGTGCGGATGATGTCGCCTTCCATAATCTGGGCGTGGTAGATGTCGTAGAGGATTTTAAGGTGGTCGGAGGCGACCTGTTTACAGACCTCGACGCCGAATTTCATGTTGTCGAACATATAGTCCTTGTGGTCAACTTTGCTGTTGAGGTATTCCATACACAGCGTGACGTTCTTCTGCTCGGCGTAAGGCAGGATTTTCCTGATACCCTCTACAGTGTTTTTGGTTCCATCTTCCTCACTGATGCCATAACGGTTGCCGGGGAAACATATAACGTTCGGAAAGCCGAATTCGGATGCGGCGTCGATACTCGTCCGCAGTTTGGCCAGACATTGGTCGTGATTTTTTGCGTGTGCCAGCCCCTCGGTCAAGCTGTGCGAAAAGAGCATCGTGCAGACGAGGCCTGCGTTTTTGGCTGCCGGCAATTCGTTTGGTTCGAGCAGGTCGATACCCTTTAATCCCATTTGGGCGCACAAACGGCAGAATTTTTCAAGCGGTATTTTGTTATAGCACCATCGGCTTACCGACTGATTAATCCTGCCGTTTTTGACGACCCGCCAGACTTCTTCCTGCGCCCAGCCGGTGCGTGTGATAGCAGCAGCAGCTATCCCCGCTGCGCCTGCCAGTAAATCACGACGGCTTATCGCCGGGACCGCCTGCCTATTTTTCGATATGGGCTTTGACATGGGATTTTTCCTTTCAATTCATCCTCCACAGAATAAGCAATCGCGTGTGATTGTCAACACGCTGCTAAACGTCGGCCCGGACTAATCGGCGGCCGGCAAGCTCGCAAGATTTTTTTTGACCTGCTCGGCGCCGAAACTGTCGGGATACATTTTCAGAAAATCGTTGAGTGTTGTTCTCGCGTCTGCCAGATACCGTTTTTTCTGTTCGACGTTCGACTCATCCTGCTGGCGCCAGAAGTGAATTTTCAGCAGGGCAAGCTCATATAATGCCTGCATTCCGCCGTCGGTGTTTTGATATTTCTGATGCAACTCGGCCAGCCGTTCGGCTCGGAGCTGTTCATCCGGCAGGAGTTTCACCCTCGCAAGCAGAACGTTGTCCTGCAGGGGGTCATTTTTCCCCATTTCCTCCAGGAGCTCATCCAGCCGGTCTGCGTAGTCGGGACTATATGGATTGAGCATAACAAATCTTGCCAGCCGTTTCGCCGAATCCGCTTTTGCGGTGCGGTTGTCCGTGCTGATAATGGTTTTCAACTGGCTGAGTTTCCTTTGCAGCTCGGTCAGTTTCGATACGGTCATAACCGAATCGGGCGGCGGACGAAACATACTGAATAGCGATTCTTCGGTTGGTTGTTCCCGGCTAAGCAGCTTCAATCGCTCGTCGAGCAGCATCTGGGCGTCGGTGATAAGTGCTTCGGCCTGCTCGAACTTTCCCTGGCCTGCCCAGTGAATCGCAATCCGCCAGCGGGCCTCGAGCGATTCGGGGCTGTTGCCGAATTCGACGTATAGCCGATACCACACCTCCCGCGAACGGTCGAATGGGTAATCGTTGTAGAAATGAAGTATTTCCTTCTCGCCCAGGACATGGGTGTCAGGGCTGTATTCCATTAAAAGCGCCTCGAAATACAAAGCAATGGGCATCCGTTTGCTTTTGGAGCGGTGCATAATGAATTGCTCATATTGACCAAGGAGCCATTGTCTTTTTTCCTGATACCGCAACTCTGCAGGGACAGCGAACCACGTTGGCCAGCGGTCGTGGGCAAGCTGGACCTGGATTTCGGCTTTTAGCTCTGCGCGCAGTGCTATCGGCTCAGTCGGATAGAAGAAGCCGCCTAAATATCTGGTTACGGCGGGGTTGGTTATGGCCTGGTCGAGCGCCCTGGTGATGCTGTGGTCGTGGAACTCGTTAATCTGCTCAGGATTATTGCGGGCAATGTAAAGTTGATAGTCCATCTCATCGTATCCGACGCCGAATTTGAAGATTACTGCTGCAATGACAAGCGTGATTGTTGTTGATAGCCAAATCTGTCCCGGCCGATATCGCGTAAAATGTCCTATGCCCAGTACTACCCCGCCTATGGCAAGCCCAATTAGCCAGGCGCCTACCCACGGCGTAAACGAAAAGCCCCATTTAATCGGCTCAGTTCCCTTTGCGTCGCCAAAGAAGCCCCAGTATAGAAGCTGCGGCACCATACATAGCGCCAGCGAAATGAAGCGTGAACGAAACCGCAATGGCCGACAAGCGACCGCAATACAGCTTACAAGCAGACAAACCGCAAAGGCGGGTAAATCCGCAAGGAAGAAAACCGCCAATATAAATGGTATGCTGTAAATGAAACTGAGAAGCTGGGAAGTGAGCACGGGGGCTGCGGCCAGAACCGCCATAAGCAGGGCGAGAACGAGAATCTGCCAGGGATATTCAAATATGCTTACACCCGACAGAAGCCATCGACCTATTTGCCAATGCTGTGGTGATGTTACTGATTCGGGGCTGAACGAAAATAGCGACCCCGTCAGTATCTTCGACCAGAAAATGCATACTCCCGCAAAGGCGACCACCGTCAACAGCCAAAAACCGAGGACGTTCGCATGGCTGTAGTGCAGCGTTGGCCCCACAGCCAAAAACGACTTACTGGTTACTATAGGCGTTTTTTCGTTACCGTTACCGTTCGGCATACACCTTTCCTAACTTGTCCGCTACACGCCGTCAGGCGTCCCTTACGGGAGGCGGAAGAAACACTAAAATTCACCAACAACCCTTAAATCCTCCCCGGCTAACGAAAGTTGAACAGTAGAGCAGTTGACCGCAGTTGAGCATTTATGTTTTTTCTCCTGCTCACCTATCATCTGCTCAACTGCTCTATTGGCCAAAGGCCAATTGGTGCACCATTAAACCATTTTTCGATACGGATGTAAAGCAGAGAGCATAAATCGCGGAACAAATATCAGCCGATATACGCGCTATGTCCCGAACATATTACTTGAGGGTAACAAGTGTTGTATAGGGTTTGTGCGATGTATAAGATAGGGCAAATAGAGAAGGCGGGTTAAGTATTTAAGAGAATTTCTGCCAAGACAGGGAAAATGTACCTTCTATTCTAGGTGACTATGCCCTTTTGAGGATGCCGTCGATGCGGGCGAGTTCATTGGCGGAGAATTGTAGGTTATTCAGACAGGCGATATTTTGTTCGAGCTGCTCGACTTTGCTGGCGCCAACCAGCACAGAAGTTATCCGTTTATCTTTCAGCACCCACGCCAAAGCCATCTGGGCAAGGGTTTGGTCTCGCTGTTTTGCGATATCGTTGAGGGCGCTGATTTTTTTGAGGACGGCCTCGGTAATCTGCTCACGTTTGAGAAATCCCCACGGTTTTGCTGCCCGGCTGTTTTTAGGAATGCCTTTGAGATATTTGTCCGTCAGCAATCCCTGAGCGAGGGGCGAGAAGCAAATACAGCCGATTCCTTCCTTTTCGAGGACGTCGAGAAGCCCGTCTTCGACCCAGCGGTCGAACATCGAGTATCTCGGCTGGTGAATCAGGCAGGGGGGGCCGAGCCGACGTAATATCTTCGCTGCCTCTGTGGTTTGCTCGGGCTTGTAATTTGATATGCCGGCGTAGATGGCCTTGCCCTGTTTGACGGCCGTATCGATGGCGGACATCGTTTCATCGAGAGGCGTGTTGGGGTCGAATCGGTGCGAATAGAATATGTCAACGTAATCGAGGCCGAGGCGTTTGAGGGACTGGTCCAAACTCGCCAGCAGGTATTTTCTTGTTCCCCATTCGCCGTATGGGCCGGACCACATCAGGTATCCCGCCTTGGTGGAGATAATCATCTCGTCGCGGTGTGCCGTAAAATCGAGCTTGAGGATTTTTCCGAAATTTTTTTCTGCTGAGCCGGGAGTGGGGCCATAGTTGTTGGCGAGGTCAAAGTGTGTTACGCCGAGGTCGAACGCCCGACGTATTATTGCCCTGCCGGTCTCGAAATCGTCAACGTCTCCGAAGTTATGCCACAGGCCAAGCGATACGGCGGGAAGCTGCAGGCCGCTTCGGCCGCAGCGATTGAACTTCATTTTTTCATAGCGGTTTTGAGCCGGCTTATATGCCACTTTTTTGCTTTTTGCCATATTTTTACCTCGCGGAAAGAATAGCCGAAGCTGCCAATTGTGTCAAAAGAAACTGTTCTTAAAGAATTGCTTGCAAGAGACGAATATGTCTTGTAGATTGAAGTTAGTTGGCGGTGTAGCTCAGTTGGTTAGAGCATGGGATTCATAAGCCCAGGGTCGTCGGTTCGAATCCGACCGCCGCTATTAACCTCCTCTTTTTTCCCTTCCGAAAAACTGATATCTCTGCCTCTGCGTCCGATAAGCAGAGCATTTTTTTAACAGTTATTTTGAAATATTTTTGCCGGTTGCTGCATATGTTTGTTATTTTTTAAAAAGGTTAACTGCTTCTAACACGATGGCTTCAAAGTGTCGATTGATATTAAGGAAAGACAACCAGCACGAGAAGCCGGCGTAAACAAAAAATGGAAGGGCAATAAGGGGAATCGGTTATGTTTACAGATAAAAAGATAATAGTGGTTCTCGAATACATCATAGGATTCGGTCTTTTGATAGCTGTGCTGCCGTTGATTGTCCATCCTAACGTGGATTGGAGTGATGCATACCGGTGGGCGTATATGCTCTTTATTGTTAGCGCCGGTTTCACACTCATAAGTTGTGCAAGCGGAATGAACCAGCGGATGCAATTGTCGAAACGCATTTCCAAACTCGAAAGAACGGTCGAAGGTCTCAAAACCCTCAAAGATAAAGATGTTCCAGTTCAAACGCACAGTGAAGTCCGTCAACAAAGCACTGCCGGCGAGAAGTTCATCGCCTCGCTGAACTGACGTTTTAAGTTTTTTTTCGACATCAAAGATTCACGACAGCCCGAAGCCATCCAGCAGCCGGCTGTCGTTTTTTTTCATATTGACCTGCCGCCTTTTTCCGCTATACTTATCGCCGTTAATTTTTGCTTTTTGCTTTGATTTTGCCCCCATCGTCTAGTGGCCTAGGATATCAGGTTCTCATCCTGGAGACAGGGGTTCGACTCCCCTTGGGGGTATTTTGACCGACGCAGTCGGTCAAAATGGAGCAGGTGAGCATTTGAACAGTGGAACAGGTGAAAATGCTCACCTGCGGTCACCTGCTCAACTGTTCACCTGTTCAAAAGGATTTTCCTAATGCCTTTTATGTTTGAAAACCTCGAAGTTTATCAGAAAGCGGTAGATTTAGCCGAGAAAGTCATAAATCTTACCGAAGAATTCCCTAAAGGATACTACTTTCTAACGGACCAGCTTAACAGGGCCTCTTTATCGATAGCGACCAATATCGCGGAAGGTAATGGCAGGTTCACAAAAGGGGACAGGCGTAATTTCTTTATCATAGCCCGCGGCAGTGTGCAGGAATGTGTTCCTCTGTTGGAAATTGCAAAGCGAAAGCAGTTTATTTCCAACGACAAACTTTCCGACCTGCTTAATCAGCTTGAAGTTATTTCAAAGATGATATCCGGCCTGATTAATGGCTTGGAAAGGAGAAAATAGATCAGGCGAAAACGAGAACAGTAGAAAAGACATAAATGCTCAAATTCGGTCAGTTGTTCAAATGTTATGCTTGTTAATTCAAAAATTAAAATGTAGAATTAAAGAATCTATGGATTGGTTGATTTTGGCAATGAAACTAAAAGAGGTTTCTATATGAGAATCAATTTCTGGGAAATCTTCCGTATTTATCCGGATGGTAGCATAGAGCCAATTAAGCGAGTTCGAATTGGTGGTGTTGAATTTGGACCTGGAGTTCGGTTTTCAAAGGGAGTTTCTTTTAGCGGGATTGACCTTTCTCTTTATGTAGGCAGAGATCTTGAGGTTGAGAATATCGATAATGTGTCTGTCTTAAAAGGAATTTATTGATATGTTGGACGAAAAACCTCAAGTCAATATCCCAGAAACAGGCAGCGTTGGGCCATCATCATTTGAAAAAAAGGCAGAGGAAAAATTTCGCCACATTGATATGTTAATATATGCAGTTGTGGTAGCCATTGTTATTACTGCTATTAGCGCATTGATTTCTGTCGGAGCGATAGTAATTGATCAGTTACATTTCAATAACCAAACATATCGAGAATTTGCTGATTTGAAAGCGGGCAATATTGAATTGATAAAAAAAATTAGTGATATTGAGAATAAAGTAGATAGCTTGAATCAGCATATTATCGTTAATCAACAAGAACCAAATAAATGTATTACCGAAAAAAAGTAGTCTGGTAGGATAAGCTTTAGCTAACCCTAAAGACTAACAAATGGAAAAGAACAAGATTCCATCTAAAAAACGTGTTCTTATAGCTCTATCTCTTGGTGGTATATTCCTAATCGGCGGGATCATTATATCATTTAATAATCCGCGTGGAAATACCACTGAGGAAATCCAACAAGTTGAAGATATTATTAGCAAAGAGAAGGCAACATATGATGGGGATATTTTTGACAGAGTTGCAGGATGGGAAAAGCTAAAAGAAATAACAAGTCCACTTGTACATGAGAATAAAAGAATAGCTAAGGCAAAAGCATTATTACACTTTAAAGAAAATCCTATACCGTCCGACGAATATGAAACCCGCCTTTGGGAAAATCGTTTCGCCATCAGTACACAGGATTGGAATATACAAAGTTTTAGTTCAAGAATACTGAGAAGCACATACATAGGATTCGGTCTATTTTTCGCAGTCGCAATTATCACTTACCTTATATTAACAATCGTACCGTGGCTATGGTACTTCTTATTAGATAGGGTTGGCGAATTATCGCAAGCAATCCGTGGAAGGTAATATTTCGTAGGACGGTGTAAAGCCCACCCTGTAAATCTATTTTAATTGAGGGAAATTAAAATGAGTTTCATTGAGCAGTTTATTGAGGTTAATATCTTTCCAAATATAATCCCATTTCTAAAATGGATTTTTTATCCTTTAGCGGGTCTGTGGGCAACCCTTCAGATAGCTAAATATCATTTTGAGAGAGAAGTTCGAACTAAATATTTATTGGCAAAAGACGCGATTGCCAATCAAATCATTGATATTCTGAGTTGGCAACTTTCGCAAGTTTGGGAATTATACAATCTCAAACAGCATTACGAGTGGTTCAGAAATAAAGGCAAAGAGCAAGAATTTGAAAGTCGAAGAACAAAGGCATACGAAGAATTCTTCCAAAAAATAGCTGGTAGTTATTCTATTTTAGGCAAAATGGGCCTCTATTATGGAACAGGGTTTGTTGAGGAAATAGCCTTATTACAAGATGAACTTCGAAATATGATAATAGATTTGTATGATGGTAAAGATGTGAAGCAACTTGATGATTGGGAAAATTATAGAAAACAAAGGTTATGGCCGTTATTAGACAAAATTCATGCTGACCTAAAGGATACCGTTTTCAATAAAAAATTCAAAAGATATAAGTAGCAACTTCTCACGCTACTGAAATAACTAAAAATGCCTTATAAAGAAATAAACGATATCGATTTCATGCGTATCGCCATCGACCAGGCGAGGATAGCCGAGGAGAATGGCGATGTGCCGATAGGGGCGGTCATTGTTCATAACGGCCAAATCATCGCTAAGGCGTATAATCAGCGGGAGCAGTTGCAGGACCCGACGGCCCACGCGGAAATAATCGCACTTACCCAGGCGGCAGCGGCACTGGAAAACTGGCACCTCAACGATTGCACAATCTATGTTACTCTCGAACCCTGCTGTATGTGCGCCGGCGCACTTGTTTTAGCCCGTATTGACCGTTTAGTTTATGGCTGCGACGACCCCAAAACCGGCGCTGTAAAAAGCTT
>JBDRMP010000082.1:0-56874 GCA_043811995.1 Planctomycetota bacterium | reverse complement strand
TGCAGCGTTGCGTCGCGAGACTTTGAAGCAAACATTTTTTGAAACTTTTGGCCATAACCGTAAAAATCGAAAAATCGTACGCCAGTTCTATAAGTTAATGAAACTGGCCGCTTAACAAATCAGTTTTTGGAAAGTGCAGTAATTGATACAAAGCGAAAAAGGGGAACTACACTATGAGCATCAAAATAATGCTTGCCGACGACCACGCAATGCTGCGTCACGGCCTTAGCAAATCGTTTCAGAACGAAAAGGATATGGAAGTGATAGCCCAGGCCAAAGACGGGCGTTCAACGGTCGAACTTGCAAAAGAATTAAAGCCGGACATCGTGATAATGGATATAGGGATGCCCGACCTAAACGGCATAGAGGCGACCCGTCAGATTACGCAGGATTGTCCCAAGATTAAGGTAATTGCATTGTCGATGCACTCGAGCAAGAATTTCATAATAGAGATGTTCAAGGCAGGCGCTTCGGGTTATCTGCTCAAGGACTGCGAATTCGATGAATTACTCAACGCCATCCGCGTTGTGGTCGACAACAAGACGTATATCAGCCCGGCAATATCCGACGTCGTCGTTGAAAATTATATGCGTCAATTTCCCGAGTCAAAGGACTCGGCGTTTACAATTTTATCGAAAAGGGAAAGAGAAGTCCTTCAGCTTTTGACGGAAGGCAAGACAACCAAGCAAACAGCAAAGCACCTTCACATCAGCTCGAAAACCGTCGAGGTTCATCGGCTGAATCTTATGAGCAAGCTCAAGATAGACAGTATCGCCCAGCTTACGAAGTATGCCATACAGGAGGGCCTGACGCAGCCGGAGCCGTAAGGTTTCGGCACAATTATCCCTCTTTTTGCCCCTCTGCCATCGTTTTGCCGACCAGACGGCTTCGCCGGTAATCGGGCAATTACGACCTCTGATTTGTGCCCGCCAGCCGGGCACGCCGTTTATTACGCGAGCTAAGTCAAGCAATAATACGATGTTATCGACGAATCGGAAAATGAGCAATTACGAAATACTAATTAAGCAATTCGCCTATACACCCATATACGAAACCTATGGTAGAATTTCCCAAGTAATTTAGGTTTTGGCTGGTGATATCTAAAGGATTGCGCTGTTAGAAATTTATAACCGCATAAACAGAATAATGATGTCTGGCAAGCGGTTGATTATAAAGTAAAGGAATACGAATATGGATACTGCGACGTTAGTGTTAAGGATAGCACGGGCCAAATATCAACAGCTCTGTCCCGAGTGCGGGGCCAAAATGGCCGAGACAGACAGGGTATGCGAGAACGGAACGATATTTGTGTGGTACAGGTGCAGCAAAGATTTGTGCACAGGGCAATGGCTGCAAAAGATACCCCAAATGTCTGCCGAGCTTAGTGCTGCCGGTCAATTTGCTGGTGCTTTCTGATTACAGACATCAAACAGATAAACGCACGGACGCCAGTGAGGAAGATTCATAATGAGAACACTTATGTTCGGCTGGGAATCTCCGTCTTGAATCAGTGGCGTCCCTGGTACCGCCTGTCGCAGGTTGACAAAGACAACAGGCACACCGGGCTTAAACGTTACTTTCGTCCCGCCTGAAGAAACCGGGAGTCACAGCGACGGTTTCCTTAAAATATTAAGCGCGGAACAATTTCAGGCAGCCGCAGGACAAGGAGAATTAACCAACAATGGCTTCGGTATGTTTTTACTTTCAGGTGCATCAGCCCGACCGTCTGCGGCACTATACCTTTATCGACGGCGGCAGCAGCTATTTTAACGACGACAAAAACGCTGAGGTGTGCAGGAAGGTCGCCAACAAATGCTACCTGCCCACAAATCAGCTTATGCTTGAGCTGATAGAAAAACACAAGGGGCAGTTCAAAATAGCATACAGCATAACCGGCGTGTTGCTCGAACAACTGCAGCGCTATGTCCCGGAGGTAATCGCCTCTTTTGAAAAACTGGCCTCTACCGGCTGCGTTGAGTTCCTCGGCGAAACATATTACCACAGCTTGAGTTTTCTTTATTCAAAGGAAGAATTCATCGAGCAGATAAAGCATCACAGGCGGACCATCAGGCAGCTATTCGGCCAGACACCCCGCGTATTCAGAAACACCGAACTTATCTATAACAACAATTTACCCCCCGTGATTGAGCAAATCGGCGGCTTCGACGCGATAATAACCGAAGGAGCGGACCACATCCTCGGCTATAAAAGCCCGAATTTTGTCTATCGCCCGGTAAATTCGACCCGGTTAAAGCTGCTTCTCAAAAATTACCGGCTCAGCGACGACATCGCCTTTCGGTTCTCCAACCGCGACTGGCGCGACTGGCCTCTAACCGCGGACAAATTCGCAAGCTGGGTCAACAGCGTCAACGGCTGCGGCTACGTCGTCAACCTCTTTATGGATTACGAAACCTTCGGCGAGCATCAGTGGCGGGAAACCGGGATATTCGATTTTATGTGCCATCTGCCCGCGGAAATCCTCAAACACCCGGACAATGATTTCAAGACCCCGTCCGAGGCGATTGAAGCATACGATGCCGTTGACCAAATCGACATACCTCAGACGATAAGCTGGGCGGATATCGAGAGAGACCTCTCGGCCTGGATGGGTAACGCTATGCAGGAAAACGCCCTTGCGGAACTCTATCGGCTAAAGGACCGTGTCGAACAAACCGACGACCCCGACATCATCGCCGACTGGAGAAAGCTGCAGACATCAGACCATTTTTATTATATGTGCACAAAATGGTTCTCCGACGGAGACGTGCACAAATATTTCAACCCGTACAATTCGCCTTACGATGCGTACATCAATTTCATGAACGTCCTCGATAATCTGGACTATCGCTGCTCCGAGGCAGTTGACAAAAAACAACGGCGTGAATACAATACAGAAACCAAACAAACGGTTCGGATGCAATATGCCGGCCATACCAATAAACCGTATCTTTCTGAAAGGAGTGTTCTATGAGAACATCGAAATCCACATTAAATAACTCGTCAACGTCAACCATTGCCTCAAGAATGGCAGAGGTCAAAGCAACGCCTGCCGGTCCCTCGAAATCATACGGCCCGCGCCAGATGGGTGACAGCGTCCTGTTCACGGCGTTTTATCCCGAGGCAAATGCGATTCAAATCGCGGGTGATTTTAACGGCTGGCGTCCTGAAAAAAATCCGATGAAAAAGGCCGGCGACGGAACCTGGCAGGCCAGAATACCGCTGGCAAAAGGGACTTATCGCTACCGCTTTGTCGTGGACGGGAAATGGCAGCACGACCCTCATAACGGCTCGACCGAGCCAAATCCATACGGCGAGCTGAATTCCGTCTTTAAGGTCATCTAAACCCTGCGTAAACGATAATGAAGCAAGACGCAATGCGTCTATTTGTAGTCCTCGGTTCTGTGGCGGGCGATACGGCCTTCGACCATATCGGCGATGTGGGTGGCGTGGTCGGCTATACGCTCCAAGCGCCTCGATACCGACAGCAAATCCATTCGCGGGCCTAAAACTTGAAAACCATATCCGCCTGAAGCCGGCGATATTTGTCTTCGGCGCTGTTTTTCTTTTCATTGAGGAAGTAGGTCAGGCCTGCCTGAAAATTCTTCGATAACTGATAGACGAAGTTGAACCTGTGGCCTTTGCCGTCGGTGCCACCGCCGATGAAGTCCGAATCGTTGAACTGGCCTATAACGGCATCCGAATCTATATCGCGATAGTCGTAGCCGATTTGCCAGGAGCCGGGGTCTTTGGCCATGTTGAACGTGGTGCCGACAAGCCAGCCGTTGCTCTTTGAACCTGGCGATGCTGTGTTGTGAGCGTAATCGCCAAAAACCGCGACGGGGAAATCCGCGAGCTTGAAACCATATTCGGCAAAACCCTCGACGATGTCATAATCATATTTGAAATTCCCTCCGGTGGAAGTGTTGCCGAAAAAGTTGGAGCTTCCCTTCCAGACCGTAGCGAGGTCGCCTGCGCTTTCGATATTCCCGTAGTTGTAATAGCTCATACCACCCAGCAGGTAACCTTTATCCTCAAAAGTATTTTTCAGATAACACTGTACTGCCCACAGGGAGGTGTCCGGTGCGGTTGATGTGTCTGCGTGCCCCACCCAGAATCCGCCGCCGTCGACATAGGCATTTAAACTACTGCTCAATGGTAACACGTATTTAGCTGCCAAACCTTCAGGATTCAGGTCGTCGTCCCAGATTAACTGATTGCTGCCGACCCGGTAGAAGGGCAGCGGCATTTTGCCGCCGATAAAGTTGAATCCTTTCATTGTTCCCGGATGCCAATCAAAATAGGCACGGTCAAGCCAGATGTCTTTGCTGGAGAAACTGTCCCCAAGGGTCTGATTCGTCGAGACAGGGTCTGCCGAACCGCTTGCGAGCCGAAAACCGAGGTCGATATCGTCATTGACCCTCGCGTCGAGATTCAGCCGGGCACGGATGCGATTTCGGTTAACACTCGACCCCCATTTGCCGCCGCTTTGCGCATCGATTCCCTCGTAGCGAAATCTAAAGTCGCCGCCGATTTTTATGTTCTCCAGCCATTTTAAATTACCGGGCATTGCAGACACCTGTTTCTTTTCGACCGCCTTGTCCACTTCCTTCGCAATCACTTGTTTCTGCTGTGCCTCCAGTTTCTCAATCCTTGTCTGCAGTTCAGCGAGCTGTCTTTTCAGCTCACTGATTTCGGCGGCGGCGGCTACGCCGCAAAATGATAAACCTGACAGTGCCAACACACAAAAAACCGTTAGTTTTTTCATTCTCGTGCCTCCACAAAAAGCCATCCGGCGGTCTTGAAGTCGTCTTTTCGAAGGTTGGACCGCATCAATTCCAGCATATATCCTTCATCATCGACGGTAAGTAAACTTGCTCTGACCACACGTATTTCTCTCCGAATGTTTATTGACCAGTATTCGCGGCTTATGTTAACAAAAGATTAGTTTAATGTAAAAATTTTATTAAGAAAAGAACGCCGGGGGCTTAATCGCATTCACCCGATTCGCAGAACACGGCAGGATTCCAACCTTCAATCCAATGGCTATACAAACTAACTTCTCCTGTCCAGCGTCAATTTCATCTCGTTGGCCAGAGCGGCGACGGCGTCGGCAACCTTCTTTGACAGGTCCCGGCCCATTTGCACGTCGGCCGGCTGGATACCGACAAAGAAGACCTCTGTGTCAATTTCCGAGGTTATGGCCTGAACGAACATATGCGGCGATAGACAGTGGGTTGACAGCGTGAATTGCTGAATATCCCGTGTGCGGAATATTTTCCGTGTTCCGGGAGATGCCCCAAAATCGATTGCGTCTATTATGAGCAGCTTTTTCGGGGACATTCGGACAATTTTACCGATGTAATTTTCCGGAGTCGTCCCTGCATCGATAACTTTCGCGGTAATTTTACCTTTGAGGATACTGCAAAGCCGAGGTCCTGCGCCGTCATCACCTTTGAGAACGTTGCCGATTCCAACAATCACTGTCTCGGCTGGATTCAGTTTGCCGAGCTGTCCCAGAAGATTTTGTGAAGCTTGAGTTGAGCGTTTGCCGCCCCGGCTACGGCTCGGCGTGTTTGTTTGCCCCTTATGTCTGCCCCTGCCTTCGCCGAGACGAGTCATAGTCGAATGTTCAGCTCACATTTGCAGTTGGGACAGAGGACGCGCATAAAGTCCGCGGTTTCTGGGACCGGCTGGTCTCTGCGAGAGAGGGGCACCTGTGCAGCCGGGGCAAGTGAAACGCTTTTCGCAATAAGCAGGGACGGATTTGTATATGCCAGCGGGCCGAGACGGTCATACAGCCAGACAAGATGTTTTTTTGTGCCGATGATTGCGCCGCATTTCTCACAAAGCTGAAGCTCATACCGGTGTTCTTCAACGGTCTGGCTTCTGTCGAGAGTGGCCAGGTCCCACTTATTTGAAAGTTTTATGCCCTTCTCGGTAGTGCAATTTTCCTGACAATTCCCACAGAAGATACATGTATCGTGGCGTTGTTTGATTATCCTGACCGGCGGCTGGGCTTGCGGGTCATCAACCATAGTCAGCGCCTCAGTAGGGCAGACGTTTACACAGGCGCCGCAGCCGATACAGTTTTCCGGGTCAAATTCGGGTTTGCCCCTGTAGCGTTCGGGGACAATGCAGGGCTCGTTCGGAAATCTGGTTGTGAATCGAGGCGAGAAGACCGCGTTAACTGCCTCCCAAAGCTCTCTAATTTTTGGCAGCTTCATTTTTCTTTTCCTGACCATATTTATCTACGACGCTTTTGTCCCACAGCGGCACACCGGACGCGTAAGCACCTTTTGCAATGGCGTGGGCGGCTGTGGGCGACGTTATCAAAATAAAGACCGCACAGACGATTGCCTTTGCCACCATGGGGCCATCTGCGCTAATCACAGCCACGCCTATCAGAAGCAGAATCGTGCCCAGCGTCACACACTTCGTGGCGGCCTGCAGGCGATTGTAAACGTCCGGGAAACGCACGAGGCCTATACAGCCGAACAGGTTAAACAGGATTCCAATCACAATCAGTATATAGCCAATCACGTCACTCATCGAAACCTCTGCCTTCCAGAAATTTGGCCAGCGCTATGGTGCCTATAAAGCTCAGCAGAGCCCAGGCCAGCGCGATATTAAGATAAAAGTCCTTGCCCGTGGCCAGTCCGAACAGGCCGCAGAAACCGACTATAACTATGCCGAGTATGTCGATGGCGACCGTCCTGTCTGGTGCGCTGGGACCACGGCCTATACGATAAAGACACAAGAAGCAGCATATAAGCAACCCGTAATATAATACCGTCATAATACGACCTCGCTATTCAAAGATTTTCTGTATAAACCACTCAAAACGCTCCGCGATTTGCTTTGTCGCCTGCTCAACGTCCTCGGATTTAACGTTAATCCAGTGTATGTACAGATATCCGTCGTCGGTAACGTCCACCGTGAGCGTCCCCGGCGTAAGCGTTATCGAATTGGCCAGGGCCGTGATGCCGGAATCAGTTTTGAGTTTGGTCCTGATTTTGACAATGCCCGGATTTATAGGCATCTTCGGATGCAGCGCACGATACATAACGTCGAAATTGGCCAATATAACCCAATAAAAAAAGACGGGCATATAAACGAGGAACCAGAAGATGCGAATCGGAGAGACGAACACGTGGTGTTCCTGTGGAAGTATTTCGTGGAACAGCACCGCCACGACAAAAGCGGCAACAAGTCCCGCGATTATGACCTGGACATCGACGCCCTCGGCGGTGAAAGGCCAAGTCAGCAACAGCCACACAATGAAGCTTAAAACGAAGTATATCAATCTTCTCATAAGTAAACCCTAATTCGAGTTTGCTAAAAGTCGCGCTGAGTATTCAAAACGGCCAATAAGAACCTGAACTGCCGGGTCAAGAATACCTGCCTTTAGAGACGGCACCAGAACAAGCGCACCCATAGTAATACACAATAAAGCCAGCGCCGCCATCGCAATAAGCATTGTGCCCTTGTTTTCTCTGCACTGTCGCAGATTCTCGGGCAGCTCGCCGAGAAAAACGTACCTGTGGACTTTCAGATACATAATCAGTGTACACACACTTACGGCGACAATCAGCGCCGCGGCCCAATAAGCGCCGGCTCCGACGGCTGCGATTACCAAAATCAGCTTGCTCCAGAAGCCGCCAAACGGTGGGATTCCCACAATAGAAGCCGAGGCGATGGCACAGTTTGCGCGTGTCAGCGGCATAACAGTGGAAAGTCCGCCGAGTTGTTTGAATTGCCTTGTGCCCGTCGCCATTTCGACGGAGCCGCTGGTCAAAAACAGCAGGGACTTGGACACAGCGTGATTGAGCAGGTGAAACAGGCCGCCGAGAATTGCAAAGGAAGCCCAGAGAGTATTATCTCCCTTAACAAGCAAATTACCGCCAAGCCCGATTCCGAGGAATATGTAACCAACCTGACTGATACTGGAGTATGCGAGCAGACGCTTAAAATCACTCTGCCCTATCCCGAGGAGTGCGCCTACCACCATACTGAGCACTCCCAACGAGATAAGCACCCAGCTTATTGTTTCGGAAATGCCGAAGACGTTGAACAACAGCCGTGCCATCGCATAGACGCCGAGCGCCTTAATCAGCACACCCGAAAGCATCGCTGATATTGGGGCAGGGGCGGCCGGGTGAGCATCCGGAAGCCAGGCGTGGAATGGGACGAGTGCGGCCTTGAGGCCGAAACCGGTTATGAACATCGCCAGAGCAAAAGTCAAACCGTGGTTTAATCCGCGGGCCTGTATCGCCTGAGAGATGTATGCCATATTAAGCGTGCCGGTGTTGCCGTAAACCAAGCCGATGGCGAATAGAATGAGCGAAGATGCGACAGTGCCAAGAACAGCGTATTTGAAAGACGCCTCGAGCTGTTCGTGCTCGCAGCCGAAACCAACGAGGGCGTAAGAAGCGATGGAGGCGATTTCGAGAAAAACAAACAGGTTGAAGATGTCGCCGGACAAAACCACGCCGTTCATACCCGTCAGCATAAGCATAAACAAGCTTAGATACTTCGATTTGGCGGTATATTGCTCCATATATCTGACACTGAAGAGCATCGCGGCAGCGCTCACGACGGATATGGTAAGCAGCAGCAGTGAGCTTAAACCATCAAGAACCATATTGATGCCGAGCGGTATGGACCAGCGGCCAACCTGATAGGAATAAGTTCGGCCGATAGTTGTTATAGCCAATACAAGCAAAGACAAAACCGCGACGTTGGCAAGTAAGGTGGCCGAACGCTTGTATTTTTCGCCGAAAAGCGGCAGCAGAAAAGCTGTAACTAACGGAACTGCTATAAAAACGGGCAGCGGCACGGTCATCCCTGCAATCTCCTTATCTGAGTGATATCAAAGGTGCCGTATCTTTCATAAGTCCGAATACATATCGACACCATAAGCGCTAATGTGCCCAGGCCGATTACGATTGAAGTAAGGACCAGCGCCTGAGGCAGCGGGTCCACACTGGACGAGATGAACTGCGGGACAATCGCTCCTTCGGGATTAACGTCCGTCGGACTGATGATAGGGGCGACACCGCCTGCCCTGTATCCCAGCATAATCAGAAACAGATTGACTGCGTATTCCATAATCATAATGCCGATGATGATTTTAACCATATTTTTCTTCACCACCGCACAGAGCAAACCGATTACGAATAAAAGAAAGCACAACGCATAGGGCATAACATTCACTCCTTTTCCTTACCTGATGATTCGGGCCTGAATACCGAGAGCAAAAGAACAATCAGAAATAACGATGCCCCGACCTTAAGGCCTATGGCAATATTTTCCAGCGGTATGATACCCGCACTGACAAGTTTGAAGGCGGTATTATGTCCGGCCAGATATTCCTGCTGGATGAAGTTATAAAAGAAGCCGGCCGAGCCGTAGAGAAAACCCGTCAGGGCAACAGCCACAAAGAGCAATGCACCCCCACAATCCAGCTTGGAGGCGGTTTTTAGCGAGAGGTTTTTCTCGGTAAATTCACGACCAAAGGCAAGCAGCAGCAGCACATAAGAGCCGGCCAGTATCACGCCGCCCGCAAAGCCGCCGCCGGGCGTAAGGTGCCCGAAAAGAACGATATAGATGCCAAAGAGAAATATCAGGACTTTGACCCAGCTTGCAATCGTCTTGACTATTACGGTCATTCCTTTCATCGGCAGTTCTCCAGTGGTTTTCTGGTTTCTTTTCGCAGGATGACCGTCGCCCCGATGATTGACGTGAAAAGAACGGTCGCCTCACCGAGGGTGTCGTAGCCGCGATAATCGAGAATGATTGAAGAGACGATATTGGCCGCACCGGTCTTCGCCAGGCCCTCGGTGATATACGTCTGAGACGCCGCGTTCGAGAACTGAGTGAAAGCGGGGACACCAAAGGCGGGAAGCGTCCTGAAGACCTCGATACCCGCCAGGAAAATTATGAGAATGATTACCATTGAGGCGACGGTTCCGAAAAGCTCTCTGTCGCCGGTAATGAAGGTAACGTCACGCGAGATGGTAACGCGAAGCATCACGACCAGCGCAAGGACTTCCACGACGACCTGAGTTATGGCGATATCGGGTGCGAATAAAAAGAGAAACATAAGTGAACCGATTGCCCCGACCGCACCGAGGCAGATTATAGAGCTTAGCAGATTGTCGGTCTGGACGGCGATTAGACACGCGATAATCAAAAACAACAGCAGAATATAAAATATCATCATAACAACCTCACCAGATTTTACACAGGATAAACAGCAGCAACAGCAATCCGAGCGTCACCCAGTTGAGATAAACCGGAAGCAGTCCGCAGTGCAGGGATTTTAGCATATTGGTCAGCGTAAGTCCCAGCCGGCCGCCCTGGTCATACAGGTCGAAGTGGCCCTTTTCCTGCGAGGAATACATCTGCCGCAGACCGCCCATCGAAGAGACCGTCTTATAGAAATGCGTGCCCGGAATAATCATCTGCTCGTTGGCAAGAACCTCGCCGCAGGTCCAGGTTGGGACGATACGCACCTTTGACGCAATTCGACTCACAATTAGAATCAGCAGGCCGAGAACTATGCCCGCAATAATCAGGATGCTGGCCAGCCCCGACTCCCAGGTTCCGATTGCTATCGTGCCGGGCTCAATTCCCAGCGCCGGATATATAAAATTATTTAACGGGACATAATAGAAGACCCCGAAGAAAACACAAAGGCCGGCAAGGACAATCATTGGCGTTGTCTGGAGTTTCGATACCTCCTTTGCGCCGCTGAGGTTATCAGGCAGCCGTGAGAGGAACGCGGAGTGCAGAACCTTAACGAAAGACGCGAGCGTAAGGGCGCTTCCGAACATCGCACAGGCCAGCCACACGGGCCACAGTCGCGATGCGAGGTCGGCCTGAACAGCAGGCATCTGGATTACGCCCTGATAAATCATCCATTTCGAGACGAATCCGTTGAAAGGCGGAATGCCGGAAATACTCAAGGCGGCAATCAAGCAGGCGACAAAAGTAATCGGCATTTTTTTGCCAAGCCCGCCCAGCTTGTCAAGCTCTGCGGTGCCTGCGCTTTGCTCGACCGCACCGCCGCAGAGGAATAAACAGCATTTATAGATAGCGTGGTTGAGCATATGGAACAAACCGCCTGCGATACCGACCGGCGTAAGCGTCGCGATACCGAGAATCATATATCCAACCTGGCTGATGGCGTGATATGAGAGCAGTTTCTTGAGATTGTGCTGAACCATTGCGACCATAACAGCAATGATAATTGTTGCTACGCCGATTACCGCAAGGACCACCTGCAGGGCCGCCGACTGCATCACGAAGAGCTTGCGAACGATTAAGACGAGAAGATATATGCCGAGCAGCTTGTCTATTGCCGCAGGCAAGAGGGCCATAACCGAAGGCGGCGCATATTCACCGCTCGTAGGAAGCCACGTATGAAGCGGCATTGCCCCGGCTTTAGTGATTGCGGCAAGCATCAGCAGCAAAAAGGCGATTATCGCCTGGGTCGAGTCGGTCTGCAAACGAATCGCCGAGATATTGAAAGAGCCGGCCTGCACCCAAATCATCAATATCCCGATGAGCAGCGCCGCATCGGAAGCCGCTATCATAGCGAAACTCTTGGTCGCTGCGAAGTTTGAGTGTTTGCCGCCGGTCGTAATAAGGATATAAAGCGAAGCGGTAACAATTTCCCAGAAAATAAGCAGAAACAGAAGATTGTCGGACAATATTATCCCCGCGCTGCCTCCTATGGTCAGAAGTATTGCGCCGTAATATTCGGTGAATCGCATTGCGGTCGGGGCAAGTGCTTTGAGCGAATACAGCGTAATCAGCACGCCGAAACCCATCGCGAAAAGGAGAATGAACTTGCTGAGCGGCTCGGCCGCAAAGTTAAGCGTCAAATCGATACCTGCGAGATTAAAAGTATATCCCTCGTAAGCGGCAGGCCCACCCCTGAATATCATAATCGATAATACAAACGCCAAACCACAAACCACCATCGCAATAAATTGCGACAACCGCCGCCATCGGCCGGGAAGAAACAGCATCACAAAGCCAACGGCCAGCGGCAAAAACACGGTTACAAACAGACGATTATCCAATTTTCATACCTCCGTATTTCACAGAAGCTCCTTCTTAATTTTTTCAGTTTTCTCACGGCTGAGTTTCAACAGCGAGTCGTAGTCGTGCAGTATTTTGCCGTTTCGGTCGTTGACGACGGCCAATCGCTCGGTGCAGCTATAACAGGGGTCCACGGACGCAAGCGTGATTGTAACGTCCGCGATATTTCCTCCGAGGCACGACGCCTTGAACGATGGGACATTCACAAAGCTCGGCGCACGCATCTTGTGCCTGACGGGCCTGTTGCCGCCGTCACTGCGAACGTAATGGAACGTCTCGCCCCTCGGCGCCTCGGCGTGGCCGCAACCCTCGCCCGCGGGTATTTGTTTGACCTCGATTGCCACCGGGCCTTTTGGCAGCTTGGCAAGGGCTTCTTTGACTATTTTTATCGACTCGAACGTTTCCAGCAGCCGCACAACGGCCTTTGCGAATACGTCGCCTTCCGGCTGCGTGATAACGTTCCAGTTGAGAAGGCCATAAGCAGCGTACGGGTCATCGCGTCGGACGTCGATATCGACGCCGCTTGCCCTGGCAGTGGGGCCTGTAACGCAATAACTTATCGCGTCTTCTTTTTTCAGGATACCAACGCCCTTCAGACGAGCGTGCAGCACCGGGTCATCGAGAATCGCCTTGGTCAGCATCTCCATCTTCTTGGCGATTTTGTCGAGCTCTTCGATGATTTTGGGCTTAAGCTCATCGGGGATATCTTCC
This sequence comes from Planctomycetota bacterium, assembly GCA_043811995.1. Lineage (GTDB taxonomy): Bacteria > Planctomycetota > Phycisphaerae > Sedimentisphaerales > Anaerobacaceae > Fen-1362. Next base: position 44,055 of record JBDRMP010000082.1, on the reverse strand, counting down.
CGGCAGCCGCCCACCCTGACGTTGCCGTAGTTGTTTCTGTTGCCGGTGATTGCTTCAAGCAAATCGAGGACCGGCTCGCGATATTTCCACGCCCACATAAAGACGGTATCGTAACCGATAAAGTGACCAGCCAGACCGACCCAGAGGATATGGCTGTGGATTCTTTCAAGCTCGTTGATTATGGTGCGGACATAGAGCGCCCGTTCGGGCGGCGTGATGCCCGCCAGCTCCTCAACCGCCTGCACGTAGGCCAGCGGGTGCGACGCCGAGCAAATGCCGCATATCCGAGATACCAAAAACGGTATCTGGTCGAATTGAAGGGTCTCAGCTATTTTTTCCATCCCGCGATGGTTGTAAGACAAACGAACGTCGATATCCGTAACTATCTCGCCATCGACGGTCAGTTGAAAAAATTCCATTTCCTCCTGAAGCGGATGAAACGGACCTACAGGCAGAACGGGCTTATTAATTGTCTTTTTCATTTTTCGGTTTCTTTCTTAACGGATAAACACCTTCCGGCCAGTCATCGGCAAGAATCAGCCGACGCATATCAGGATGATTGCGGAACTCTATACCCATCAGGTCGTGCATTTCTCTTTCTATCCACATAGCGCCCGGGATGAACTGAGCGATGGATTCGACGCCGGGTTTTTCCTTATCTCGGATGAACGTCTTGACGGTCAGGAAGCAACCGGTCTGGTCGTGTGCAAAATGATACAGAACTTCATAACAATGGACTGCGTCGATGGCCGTGGCAATTACGAATCGACACTTCATATCCTCAAACAAAAACCGATTGACCGCAAAGCTGTTCTCGGCCTCACAGAGCAGGTAAAAACGGTTGTCTTTCGTCTGCTCAATGCCTTCGAGCTTTTCCCTGATTTGGTCAAGTTTATCGATTAACTGTGCTCGGTCCATCTTGTGACCTCTTTACAATATAGACAGCGCCTTAACGACGCCGGAGATAATTGCCTCTGGTTTTGGCGGACAGCCGGGGACGTAAGCAATGATGGCGTTGGGGTCGATTTCTTTGATGATTTTGTCCACCGGGCCGACGACGTGATAACCCGTGTGAAATATCCCGGTTCCGCACGCACAAGCGCCTATGGCAAAAACAACACAAGGTTTTGCGGTCTGCCTATAGACCTCTCTAAGCCGGGGCGCCGCCTGTGCGGTTACTACGCCCGTAACAAGCAGGGCATCCGCGTGCCGGGGGGAACCCACCAGCTTTATCCCGAATCGCTCGACGTCAAACCGCGGCGTGAGCAAATCGACGATTTCAATATCGCAGTTGTTGCACGCGCCGGTGTTGACGTGAAACACCCACGGTGATTTCTTTACTGCCTTTGCGCTCAAGCCCATATTAAAACCTCACAGCCAGCCGATGCCGTATATACTTCCAACTGTCGCCAGCGCTATCGCCGCAACCAAAGCCAAACCACACCAAATCCAGAAAAATCTCATTGCCTGGTCGATTCGCACCCGCGGGTTGGTGTTCTTTATAAGAATAATAATAACAACAACGAGAACGTATTTGAGCAAACCCTTCGCGATGCCGCCTGCCGTCGTCCCGATACCTCCAAGAAACACCATAACGAGGAACATCGGCATCGCCACGAGCATCATCGCGCTGGTCAGATTCCACAATGCCAGCAGACCACCCGAATACTCCATCAAAACACCGCTGCCCAGCTCTGTTTCCGCCTCAGCCATATCAAACGGAACGTAGCCGATTTTGGCGTGGATACACAGCAAGGCAACCAAAAAGGCAATCGCGCCCGATATACTGGCAACCGGGGTATTTCCCGCTATTGCCGCCAGGCCCAGAGCGCCGCCCGATTTGATAATTACAACTATAAACGCAAGAACAAGGGGCAGCTCATAACTGAGGACCAGCTTCATTTCACGCGCCGTGCCCACTGCCGCGTGCGGGCTTGCACTGGCGCTGGAGCCGAGAATTAATGCCAGCGACGGCAGGGTCATCAGGTAAATAGCTACAATAATATCTCCCACAAAGGTTTTCTGCGGCCAGAACGCGGCAACGCCAAGCAGAGTCGAAAGCAGCAACACCCCGGCCAGTCCGACTAAAGGAGCGCCTATGAAAACCCATTTGTTGGCCTGCTCGGGAATCAGCACTTCCTTTGACAACAGCTTCCTTATATCACGGAGCGGCTGGAAGAACGGCGGACCGACACGGTACTGCACGAGGGCGCTTACTTTGCGAACAAGCCAGCTTGCGAACAGCCCCAGACCGGCCGTAAAAACAAAACCCGGAAACAACAAAATCCAGAACAAGATTTGCAACTCACCAGTCATCTATTAATACCTTTCTGCCAGGGTTTTCCTCGGGTCTTTTCGTCCAAAAACGGCTCCCAAAGCTGTCCGCCTTTGACGCAGACGACAATATCCTCAAAGACCTCTCTCATATCGGGCTGTTTAGCGGGTTCGACCTCGGTGTATTCAACAGCGCCGGCGCCCGTGCGGACGCAAAGCGGCTTTTCCCCGTTACTCAGCCGGCCCCTGCAAAGGTCGCAGACACTGCTGGGAAAAAGAATCAAATCATTGAACACCGTCCCGAATGGGCACGCGATAGCGCAGGAACCGCAGCCAGTGCACAACATATTGGCGCGTTTGAGAATCCCTTCATCGTCCGGATTTTTGTGGACCTTTTCCAGGGCGTTACGGGGACAAGCGGTTATGCAGGGCGCTTCCTTACACCGCCTGCAAATCAATGCAAAACGCACCATTTCGAGCAGCGAATCGAACCCGCGGTTGTCCGGATGGTTGTTGTACGAGCAGAGCACCGCGGACTGCTGCTGCGGCTTGCACTCACCCAGGTCGATTATCAGTTTTTTCGCCATAATACGTTCTCGATTTCAATCCGGGTCAATCCCAAATTTTCGGATACTTTCTTATCTGTTCGTATGTGAATACAGGCCCGTCCTTGCAAACATAGTATTTGCCCACCATACAATGGCCGCACTTGCCGACTCCACAGCTCATATTTTTTTCCATCGAGAGGTAGATATCGCCGGGCGCAAAGTTGAATTCGAGCAGCTTGATTATCGCGTATTTCATCATAATTGGGGGCCCGCAAACCACCGCAACGGCGTTTTTCACATCGACGTCCCCGGGATTTAGAATCGTCGTTACCACGCCCACGTTTCCATTCCACCCATTCGTGGCCTTATCCACGGTCAGCTTCAGGTCAACCCCACTGATTTTCTGCCAGGGACCGAAAAGGGCTTTTTTGTAAATGTAATCCTCCGGCGTCCTCGAGCCAAATCGACAGACGACTTTCTTGAAGTCCTTTATCCTGTCCACCAGCGTCAGAAACAGCGAGCGAATGGGTGCCAAACCCACGCCTCCCCCGACGATATAAATCTCTTTTCCCTTGAAGCTGTCGATTGGATAGCCGTTTCCGAACGGCCCGCGTATCCCAACCATCTGGCCGGGTGCACACTCGTGAAGCAGACCTGTTACCCGACCTGCCTTCATAATTGTGATTTCCATTTGCTCGGTCTGTTTTGGCGATGACGAGGGCGTGAAAGGCGCCTCGCCTTCACCGGGCAGGGTCAGCTCCACAAACTGGCCCGTCTCAAACTTGAAAGGGCTTTCCGGCTGAACAACAAAACTCTTTATCGTCGGCGACTCGTCAACGATATCGATTATCCGGCCATTTATGGGCTGGTAAAGATTCGCGTTCATTTCACCCTTCCTGTTTTTTGTCTGCCGGCCTCTTCGCTGAGCTTTTTCAAGACCTGTCGGAGGTCAATTCCGCCGGCATCCGCATCAATGCACCTGCCGCACCCGACGCACATATTCACACCGTATCGTTCGAGGAAATAAACGAATTTGTGCATCAGCCGGTGTTTTATTCTCTCGCCAAGGACTTTGTTGGGATTCGCTCCGCCGGCAACCATTGCGTATCCGAATCTCATACAACTGTCCCAGATTTTCATCTTCGTGAAATAATCCTTCTGCTTGCCGTCGTGTAAAAAGAAACAATGGCAGGTCGGACAGACCCGCGTGCACGCCTGACATTCGATACAGTCCTTCGCCTGCTCATCGAAAATTTCTGAATCCTGCGTCTGTTCCAATGCTTCCTGAAAGGGCATCGAAGGGATAAACTCGGCGTTTTGCCGTTCGAGCTGCTGCTGGACCTTCGCCCTGTTTGCGTTTCGTTCCTCCAGCAGGGCCGCAGGAACATCGGCAAACATTCCATCGTTTCGCTCAACGAACTCACGTCCCTTCCGTGAGCCGATATCAACAATAAAGCCACCTTTTATGGGCGCGATGTTCAGGTCGAAGCCCTTTTCGGAGAAACCCTTCCCCTCAAACAGCGGGCAAAAGCAGCTTTGGGCGGGTTCGGTACAGTCCGAGGAAACTACAAACATCTTTTCCCGCCGGGCCATATACAACGGGTCCTTGAAATCGTCCTCTGTGAATACCTTGTCGAGAATTGCAATTGACCGAACGTCGCATTCCTTCAAGCCGACTACTGCGAACGCTTTCAATGTCAACGGTTCCGGTTTTGCCTGCATCGTGGCAGCCACCTCACGCAGCGGAAACAAAAACTCTTTTACAGGAGTGCAGGTGCGAACGGCGTTGAACTCGACCTCCTGGTTATTTTTGGGGTCGTATTTCGCAAACACGATGTGCTTCGAGACCTTCGCTGGGACATAAACATCCATCTTTTCCGCCATGGCATCAAGCAGTGTTTTTAACTTACTTACAAAAACCGCGTCCATATTACTCCCAAGCACTTTGCGACTGGCTGGACGCCATATAGTATGGCAGCCGGGCCAGCTCTATCGCGATATCAATCGTAATAACTTTGATTTTTTTCGGCACATTGATACGAACAGGGGCGAAATTGAGAAGGCCTTTGACTCCGACTGCCACCAGCGCATCAGCCACCTCCTGGGCCATTGACGCCGGCACTGCAATTATCCCGATATCTACCCTGCGCTTTTTCAATTTAGCTATTTTGGAAACGTCCTCGATAATTACCGGCCCCCTCTTTTTGCTGATTTTCTTTGCGTCACAGTCGAAGGCCGCAACAATGTTAAAACCGTATTGCCCGAAGCCGTTGAACGCCAGTATTGCCGAGCCAAGATTGCCCACCCCTACCAGAGCAACCTTATGGCCGCAGCCGAGATTGAGAATTTTGCTGATTCGTTTCTCCAGCTTTGCAGAATCATATCCTACGCCGGGTTTCCCGAAATCGCCGAAATACGAAAAGTCCTTCCTGATTTGCCAGTCGCTTATGCCCAGACAATCAGCCAAACTCTTGCTGCATATACTGCTTCGCCCCTGCTCGGAAAGTATGCGGACCCCCCTCAGATAAAATGGCATGCGTCTGACCGTCTCATCCGGAATTCTGTGGTATCGCATATAGCACCTTTATTGGTGATTGTGTTCGCAATCACTTGCACTTGTGTGCACATTCACAGACGACAATTTTGAAATTTACCAAATACCTGCCGTCCTTGTCAAGAAAAACATTACCTGCAACAAAATTTCTTTAAAGCTAAGTGGTTGTTATAACTGCAGTTATAAATTTATGAGGACACTGGAACAAAAAAAGCACGTTTTTTGTGAGAAACGCGGCAGTAAATTCATATGCAAGGCACAATTAAAGAATTTAGATATGAGCCGGATGTTTAGGCAGCCAGATATGGAAAGTGCTGCCGCCTTCTGGATTATTGCCTGCCCAGATGCGCCCCTTGTGCCGCTCGACCACTTGTTTTGCTATGGACAACCCCAGCCCCGTGCCGTTCTTCTCAATTTTCCGGGCATTCTCGGCTCGATAAAATTCCTCGAATATCTTATCAAGGTCGCCTTCAGGTATTCCGATGCCGGTGTCTTTTACCTCTATCAGAATACCTTCCCGCTCATCCTTTATGTTCATCTCTGCTCTGCCGTGGTCTGGGGTATATTTAACCGCGTTGAGCAGGACATTTGCAACAATTTCCTCAATCAGGACCGGCTCGCCATAGATTTCATCCACGCCTTCATCGATACGATGTAATACAGCGATGTCCTTTTCTTTTGCCCTTCTTTCCACCGCCGCCAGAGAGTTGAATATGACGTTGCGCAGCGGAAAGTAGCTCATTTCAATCCGGCCTGTGAGCTTCATTCTGGTCAGCTTGAGCAGTGCGCCAATGAAACTCAAGCATTTGCTCGTTCTCCTGTGCGCCCGCTCTATCAGGTCGATTTGCTGCTCGTTCAGCGTGCCGACAAGCTGGTCGTTGACAACGTCGAGGCAGCTTTGAATGGCCGCCAGATGCCCCTTTATATCGTGGGTCAATCGCAGCACGTATTCATTTTTCAGATAGTCCTTCTTCTGCAGCTCAGCATTGGTTTCAGCAAGCTCCGACTGCTGACGTCTCAATTGCTCCGATATCGAGGCCGTCATATACACTGCCGCATAAATCGTGGTCGAAAATACGAAAAAGGTCCCGAAAAGGTAAAGCTCGTCATGGTAATTAATCCCGCCCAGAAAACCGGTCAGCACATAATGCGGAACGATTTGCAGGTATTCCATAAAAATAAGCGAGCCGAACAGGACCACCGCAAATGTTGCCTGCAGATAGCTTTGAACCTTTGACAAAAGCACGCCGGCAAGAATCGCATGGAAAACGAAGTAGAGATAAAAAGGATTTTCAACGCCGCCGGAGAAATGAAGAATAATCGTCAGAATAATCCAGTCCGCTGATATCTGGAAAGTGATGATTCGGTTAATAGCGGCTGATGACGCAATTTTACCCTTCCAGGTAATATACCGCATCAGGTCGTACAATACGAAGTTATAGCACAGCAGAATGACCGATATCGTGTACAGATGCCGCACAGGCAAAGCCACGCCGAGTATTTCCCCCGCAACAAACGTGGCAATCGCCAAACCGGCTATCGCCATCCACCGCAGCCGAATCAGCCAATAGGCCCGCTGCACCAGATTCTTGCTCTGCAGAATGTTTTCCATCTTCTTACGATTTCAGCAGCGACTCGACCTTTTCTATCAGCTGTTCCGGCCTGACGGGCTTATCGAGAAATTCCTCCACCGGCAGCCACGTTTCATCGCCGGCCTCGGGCTTGAAATCTATGCCGGTCTTTTCCTTAATCGCCGTCAGCATGAGAATCGGAATTTCACGGTACATGGGGTCATTCTTGAGACCTCGTGCGAAATCAAAACCCTCGCTCTTGGTGTTCATCATTACGTCCAGGACTATCAGGTCGGGCTTTTGCGACTTGATGCGATTGGCCGCATCTTTGCTGTCAATGGCGGCGTCGACGGTATAACCTTTGTTTTCCAGCACAATTCTCATTGCCTCGGTAATGTCGGCGTCATCATCCACTATCAATATCCTCGCAGCGCTCATTCGTTGTCCCTCACAAAAATTGTTCGTAGAACAGTTCATTAGTTTGTTTCATTATACAAACCGCCTGCAATAATGTATACTGCTGTCCGTTAAGTAACAACCAAAAGTATTGCATTCCCGCGCAAGTATCGGTAAATTCCGGCGGGTAGAATGACCGATAAATATAGGTAAAAACAAAGGGCTGACGGCAATAAAAGAGCAAAGAGCACAGTCACGTTTTGTGAAGGTAATCATAGCGGCGGTTACGTTGGCGGCGACAATTCGCCCCGCGGCGGGAGAGCAGTCAGCCGATACGAACGAGGCCTTTCGCCTGGACAAGGCGATTATCAGTCTTTTGCCGATGCCGCCGAAGAACAGCTCATTTCAGGTTTACTGGGAAAACGACGGGACATTCGTCAAGCCGAACTACCGAACGGACCGTCATTACACAGAAGGACTGAAATTCGTATATACTCACCAGCCGGAATGGGGCTGGCTCAAAGATTTCGGAACGTGGAATAATTTCGGCGAGGGTGACGAAGTTGATACCGCAGTCGGATATTTTTTCGGGCAAAACATGTACACGCCTGACCACGCCGACGACCCGGCGAGCAGAAGCTCTACGGACCGGGTTTTCGCCGCGTGGCTCAACGGGGGGATATTCGCACAGCGGGCCACGCAAAAGAAGATGGAGCATTTCGAGCTGAACGTGGGCATTATAGGGCCGTCGGCGCTGGGGGGCGAGGTGCAAAGTTTTATTCACAATCTCGTCGACCAGCCGGAGCCGAACGGGTGGGACGACCAGTTGAACGATGAGTTTGCGATTGATTTTACGTGGCTGAGAAGAGAGCGTGCGGACGGGCTGCTTTTTAAACGCACGGAAAATTTCGATTCGTTCATAGAATACGGATTTACAGCGGGTTCGCTGCACCGCAACGCGAATGTGGGGTATATGCTGCGATTAGGGACAAAGCTGCCGAACGATTTCGGTCCGGGGCGGCTGGAGCAGCCCTATTGCGCAACGGGGGCGATTGGAGAGAAGCAGATATACGTTTATTTTTTCGGACGAGCAAACGCCAAATTTGTGCAATATGACCGTTTTCTTACGGGGCTTGACACAAGGCCGGTAGTAGGACAATTCCAGTTAGGCGTGGTGTGGCGATACAAATCATTCGAGATAAGCTATGCGCAGACGTTCCTTACGCATGAATTCGAGGGGCAGCAAGGCGAGGACTCCTACGGCTCGCTGAATGCGAGCATCTACTTTTAAAACAGCGTATAGCGGATAGCGTGTAGCGTATAGCAAAGACACAAAACCCAAGTCACAATCCTAATTGCATCAGAGAGAGGCGACGGATACCTTCGTAGATATTGAGGCGAACTGCACCTTCGTAGGCCTTGCGGCTCTTTTCGGCAGGGAGAAGCGCGTCACTGAATTTTGCCTTGTAGGTTGTTTCGAAGGTTTCGGACCAGACGGGGGTCAGCTTCCTGGCGTCTGTAAGCTGCCATTGCGTTTTCATTTTTATATTGAGGTCAAGGCCGACGAGCGGGTGCATATACATTTTCAAGCCCGATACTATCGACTCCATAAACGTCTGGACTTGGACAGCCGCTGACTAAGGCGATAAAAACACATGCAATTGAAAATGCTAAAAAGCTCCTGTTGCACAATACAGATTTTAAGGCGTGAATAATCATTTTAATCCTCTTCATTTATAATCGTTTCTTTTATTTTGCCACCAAAAGGAAAGTAGAATTGGAACCCAATGGATACTCTTTTCCCTTTAAAGATTTCAGTATAGATTATTTTCCTGTCAGGCGCCGTAATTCCTTTGACCATAGACAAGCTGAATGGTTCAGTAGCCAGCTTGAAAGAACGTTTATCTTCTGACAACTGTAAAATCTTGATTTTAAGCGGCTCATAGTTAAATAAATTACTATCACTGGTTTGAACAAGATACACGGCCCCTTTAAGTTCGGGCACAACTTCACTGAATGTCTTTCCGACGTCATCAGGACTGAACTTTTTCAGCAAAATACGAACAGATTCGGGCAGTTTCTCATACGGTTGCTTAAACTTAAAACTGAATTCCTCCCAGTATTTTGGGGCACAATTTATGTCATAATCATCTGTATAAATGGTTACAAAATACTTTTCATTCGGCTCCATTATTACCGGCTCTTTTCCGTTATACTGCCTGAGACGTTTGTGCTCGAATATAAGATTTCCATCTCTTATTTCTCTTTCTCCCCATTTATATAAAAAGCGACTAAGTATTCGAATTGTCTCTTCAAAGGATTCGGTCTTTATATTAAGCAGGTCATAAGGTGATATATCAGTATGAATCCTCTCAACAATAGGAGGATGTTTTTCGATGATATGGGCTGAAAAGAAGGGAAAGGAAGATATTCGGAAGAACGAGATAAAATATTTTTGTCTGAATAAATGAATGAAAAGCCCAAGCAATAAAAAGGAAAAAACCAGCACGCTCATTAGAATTGTTCTTTTTTTCATTTTTCGTCCCTCACTTTCCAAAACTGTGTCGGTTAAAAATCATGAGTATTCTATATCCTGCGATTTTTATAATGCAAGCAAAGTTCGTTAAAAATTTTTAATTAACCGGAAATAAGTTATCAAGAACGTGGTTTTTAAGCCAAAAATTGGGCCAGTGTCAGATTCTGTCACTTAAAATAACGAAAAAAGTACTTAAGTTCAGCTTCGGTGGAACAGGCCCCGCCCTGCTTATAAATAAGAGGACCAGTCAGAAATCGGCCATCGATAAGCGCCTGATGCCCTCGTAGATATTGAGGCGGATTGCGCCTTCGTAGGCCTTGCGGCTCTTTTCGGCAGGGAGAAGCGCGTCACTGAATTTTGCCTTGTAGGTTGTTTCGAAGGTTTCGGACCAGACGGGAGTCAGCTTCCCGGCGTCTGTAAGCTGCCATTGCGTTTTCATTTTTATATTGAGGTCAAGGCCGACGAGCGGCTGGTCGTAGTCAAGAATGGTAACATCGAGAATATAATCGGCACCGTTCGCCTCGACGACAGAATCGAAGAGCTTGGCCTTTGTAATCGAGGCAGTAATCGCTTCGGTGAAGGCGGTGCTGGAAATCTGGGACGTCCATAATTGAAATGAGCCGGTTTCGCGAGAGCCAACAACCTCATCGACCCTGACTGAGCCGGGAATTTTGTTTGTCACCTCGAGGCTGCGGGGGACCATCATCTCGGAGCGGGCGACACAGCCGGCGGCAAACAGGACAAGCCCGATTTCAAGAATCAGCAAGACAACAGAAATCAGTTTGGCAGGCACTTGCGGTTTAATAGCTCAGCTCTCCTTAACTTTAGAGACCAGACAGGTTCATTTGGAGGAATCCTCTTTATTTGTTTTTGACTTCTTTACCTCTTTTTCGAGCAGCTTTCTTTCGGCGAGAGAAGGTATGGGTTCGGCCCTGATGTCGCCGGTATCGCAGGATTTTGACTGGATTATGAGCAAGAGGCGATTGTGGCGACGTCTGAAGGCCTCGTATTCGATTCTTTCGGCGTCTTTCATATCGATGAAGAGGTAGGGTACAACACCGACTGCACCACCAGCAACGGCGACATTGCCGGCGACGGTACCGCCTACGCTCCAGAGTGTATTAGCAAAGGTCTTGTCGGTGTTGGGCAGCAGAGGGTGCATTTTTTTCTGGATATCGACGATTTCCTTTTTAAGGGATTCGCAGTCACGATTTTCGTCGCCGGGCAGGTAAACGGGGACAGGGTCGGGCCGGCGTCCTGCGCAGCCGGCTAAAAGAACGGTCATCATCAATAATATAAGGCCAACGGCTGTTTTCGTATTGAGCTTCCTGCAGCACACTCTCGCGTTTTTTTAGCAAAAAATAAGGAACGCGTCAACCATCACGGCTGTAACGTGAGGCATACAAATTTAATCGGCGGGCCAGAGGGAGAAGATTACATTAGCGATATCGGTATTGTCGATATAGGGGCCGCGGACGGGGTCGTAGCCCGCGATTTTGTTTTTGAAAAGCCGGGCGCCGCGACCTTTGGCGAAGAATGGGACGAGTGAATTAGTATGGGAGGAACTGTGCCACTCCATAGTCGGCAGAACACCAATCCCGTTTGCGACGAGGTCATTCCAGACGGGGCCCTGAGGCAACTGGCCTGAGCCGGGGCCGGTGAGGTAGCCGGTTTCGTGGTCTGCGGTGATAATGACGAGTGTTTCGCCCCAGTTGCTATTTTTGCGCACCCAATCAATAACAGCTTCAATACTATTGTTGAAGTCGTCCATTTCCTCGATGAGCCGGCCCGATTCATTACCATGAGCAGCCCAGTCAATGGCGCCGCCTTCAATCATAATGAAGAAGCCATTGTGGTTTTCGTCGAGGATGTTCAGGGCGGCCAGTGTCAGCTCTTCAAGCGTGGGAACAGATTGAATCAGAGGCACCTGATAGGGAGCCGCAAAGCGGTTTCCGGAGCGTTTTTCCTGAAGCGTCTCATAGACCTGCGGGAGGCCAAAAACGCGTTTAGGGGTATCACCTTTTGCCAGGGCCTGGAATTCGGCGCGTGTCTGGACGAGCTTCCAGGGGTCGGCAATGCCGTCGGCATCGGCGTCGGCGCCAGCGGAACCATTTTTCAAGTCATTCCAGACGATTGAGCTGATGTAGCGGTAATTAGGATTTGCAGCCCCGCCATTAGCATTATAAAGCGGATGACCACAGCCCATAATGACGTCGGCAGCGCTATCATTAATCATAGCTGAGGTGATTTGGGTGTAATTATTCCTGTTGCCGTTGTGGACGACAAATCCGGCTGGTGTGGCGTGGCTGAATGGGACGCTGGTGATAACACCGGTTGATTTGCCCATTTGTTCGGCCCGCTCGGCGAGGTTCATTACGGATACGCCATTGATATCGACACCAATTGCAGCGTTATAAGTTTTGACTCCTGCTGCCATAGTGGTTGCTGCGGCGGCGGAATCGGTGTAGCCACTATAGACGTAATCAAAACTACACCAGGCGACTTTGGGGTCATATTCACCGCCGGCGGGATAAGTGCTCATCGCGAGGCGGACGGGGAAATTTTCATACTTCTGACAGGGTGTTTCGCCACAAAGATAATAATCGGCCGATTTGATATGATTAAAACCGCAACCATCACCAATAAGTATGATAACGTTCTTCGGCAAGTGAGCCCGGCGATGATTTAAAACATTCTGACGGCTATTATTTGACCTGTCGCCACCAGAGCAGGCAGCGCCAGCAATAGCAAAACCCAAAAAAACCAAAACTATGGCTCTAACCATCTTCATTTGCATGTATATATTGTAACAGAATATCGCCCTTTTTCAAAGAGATAAATCAATCGGAGCTTTTGTTTTTGTGCTAAAAGCATATAATCTGTGCGATGGAGCAAAGAATGGATTATTTTCGTGACAATATAGAAAAGGCAAAGGGGTATGAGCCGGGGTATCAGCCGAACCAAACCGATGTAGTAAAGCTGAACACCAACGAAAATCCTTACCCCCCTTCCCCTTCGGTGATGAAAGCAATTTCGGAGATTAGACCTGAGCAGCTTAGGCGATATCCTGACCCTATGGGTAATGCGTTTAGAGAAGCAGCAGCCAAAATAAACGGGGTTGAGTCGGACTGGATTATGTGCTGCAATGGGGGGGACGATTTGCTGCGAATGGCGTTTACGGCGTTTTGCGATCGCAGACGGCCAGTGACATATCCCGTGCCGACGTATTCACTGTATCCGGTTTTGGCAAATATCCAGAATTGCAGGGCGATTGAAGTGCCGTTCGATAAGGAGTTTAACCTGCCGGCGCGACTGGCGCGGGTGCGGGCGGCATTGACGATTGTATGCAATCCCAACGCGCCGAGCGGAACGCTTATTTCGGCCGGCGAGCTTGGGTCGCTTGCGGCAGAGGCCAAAGGGATATTGCTGATTGACGAGGCATACGTGGATTTCGCGGAGGGAAACTGCGTCGAATTAGTTAAACAATTCGAGAATGTAATTATTCTGCGCAGCTTGAGCAAAGGATACTCGCTTGCAGGTCTGCGTTTCGGATACGCGATAGCCCGGCCGGAAATAATTGAGGGCCTTATGAAGGTCAAGGATTCATACAACGTCGATGCAATCGCCATCGCGGCGGCGACGTCGGCGATAAAAGACCGGGAGTATTTCAGGCAGAATATCGAGAAGGTTAAGCAGGAGCGCAAACGGCTGAACGAACAGTTGAGGGGGCTGGGATTCAAGCTGCCTGAGAGTTCGGCCAATTTCGTATTCTCAGAACATCGGACCTACAAGGCGAAAGAGATTTATGAAAAATTAGTGCAGCGAAATATCTACGTGAGGTACTGGGACAAAGTCGGTATCGATAATAAACTGAGAATAACCGTTGGAACAAAAGAGCAAAACGATATACTTCTGGCAGCACTGAAAAAAATCGTTTCCGAGTAAAGGATACCGTTATGAAAAAGCGAACCGTAAAAAAACACAGAAAGACAAATGAGACCGACATCACCATCGAATTAAACCTCGATGGAACCGGCAAATACGAAATCAATACAGGCATCGGCTTTTTAGACCATATGCTAAGCCATTTGAGCAAGCACAGCAGGATTGATACGACGGTCAATGCCAAAGGCGACCTCGACGTCGATGCGCATCATACCGTCGAGGATATCGGGTTGTGCTTAGGCGAATGTCTGCTCGAGGCGCTGGGCGACAAGAAGGGCATCAACAGATACGGCAATAGCTCTGTGCCGATGGAGGATTCGCTTGCCAACGTTTCGATTGACTTGTCGGGCAGGCCGAGCTGCGTTTATAACGTGGAATACAGGGCGGAGAAAATCGGTGATTTCGACGTGCAGTGCCTCGAAGAAATGCTGCGAAGTTTTTCAAACGCGGGCAAGTTCAACCTGCATATAAACGTCCCCTACGGCACAAACGCCCATCACATGGCAGAGGCAATTTTCAAGGCGCTGGGCCAGGCGCTCGGCACGGCGGTTAAAATAACGGGCAAAGAAATACCCAGCACAAAGGGAACATTGTGATTGACGAAAAACCAATCGAATTCAGGGCCGGTATCGGCACGGACGTTCACCGCCTCGTTGAGGGAAGAAAATTGATGCTTGGCGGTATTCAAATACCGCACCCAATGGGACTTTTAGGCCACAGCGACGGTGACGTGGTTTTGCATGCGGTAGCGGACGCGCTTTTGGGAGCGGCAGGTCTGGGCGATATAGGAACTATGTTCCCGGATACCGACCCGAAATTGAAAGACGCCGACAGCAAAGGATTTTTGCTGGCCGTCAAAGAAAAATTGATGGAAAAGAAATGGGAAGTAGTGAACGTCGATGTGACGATTCACGCGGAGCAGCCCCGGCTGGAGGCATTCAAGGGGCAAATCAAGCGGGTCATCGCGGGACTGCTGCAAATCGACTTCAACGCGGTAAACGTCAAGGCCAAGACGAACAACGGCCTCGGTGAAATCGGCGAAGGAACTGCGATAGCCGCCACAGCGGTTGCGATGCTGAGAAAGAAAATGAAAAGGACATTGTGAGGACAGCGAGAAATGCCGTTACAACTCTATAACAGCTTAACGAGAAGAAGAGAGGAATTTAAGCCGGTGAAGGAGGGCAGGGTCGGGATATACGTCTGCGGGCCGACGGTTTATGGGCACGCGCATTTAGGCCACGCGAAAAGCTACGTGAGCTTCGATATCCTCGTGCGATACCTGCGGTATCTCGGCTACAACGTCACATACGTTCAGAATATCACCGACGTGGGGCATTTGACGGACGACGCAGACCAGGGCGAGGACAAAATCGCAAAGGCAGCGGCAAAAGAGAAAAAACACCCGATGGCGCTGGCGGAAATATATACACGCAGTTATTTCGAGGATATGGACAGGTTAAACTGCGTCAGGCCTGATATCAGTCCGCGGGCAAGCGGGCATATCGTCGAGCAAATCGAATTAGTTAAGGCGCTAATAGCGAAGGGCTGCGCATACGAGGTGAACGGCTCGGTATATTTCGACGTGTCGAAGTTCGCCGAATACGGGAAACTATCGGGCCGAAAGGTCGAGGATATGATGGCGGGTGCCCGCGTGGAGGTATCGGCGGAAAAGAAACATCCTGCTGATTTTGCCCTTTGGAAAAAGGCCGAGCCGAATCATATTATGCAGTGGCCAAGCCCATGGGGGCAGGGTTTTCCCGGCTGGCATTTAGAGTGCTCGGTTATGAGCACAAAATATTTAGGACAACCCTTCGATATTCACGGCGGAGGACTGGAGAACCAGTTCCCGCACCACGAATGTGAAATCGCGCAGGCAGAAGCGGCGACGGGGAGACAGTTTGTCAAATACTGGCTGCATAATAATATGGTTACGGTCGATGGCCAGAAAATGGGCAAGTCGCTGAATAACTTCATCACGCTAAAACAGGTCTTTATGGATTTGGCAGAGCCGAAGCACGAAAGATTAAGCAGAAAATATGATGCGCTCGCAGTTCGGCAACTGATTCTCAACAGCCATTACCGAAGCACGCTTGATTTTTCCGATGAGGCCCTTCACGCCGCACAAAGCGGATACGATAAGATAACTGCAACAGTTATAGCTGTACGAGGACGAGAAGCATCAGCCCCAAATGGCGAAGTCAACGAAACTGTATCAAATGAGCTAATGCGGTTGAAGAAGAAATTTGAAGACGCAATGAATGACGACCTCAACACTGCTATCGCCTTATCAATTATGTTTGATCTTGTTCGTTTAGCGAATGACCAACTTGATAATAAAGATACGACTAGAAAAACACTTGATGTTATTGACCATTCATTTAGGGAATTGGGCGGTAATGTACTCGGCATCGTTAAGCAAAGCTATGGCACATCCCAAATAACTGTCGCTGAACATAATCGACTAGCTACAGTAATAAACAACTTCCTCGAAGAACGAAAAAAAGCCAAACAAGAAAAAGATTTCAAAAATGCAGATAGAATACGTAACACTCTTACTAACTCAGATATCGAGGTATCCGACAACGCAGACGGCACCTCTAGCTGGAGGATGAAGTGAAAATTTTGGGCATAGACCCGGGATTGCAGGTTTGCGGGTACGCGTGCATTGAAACCCCTTCGCCGAAGGTCAATTTGCTTGAGGCGGGAGTGTTTCGCACGACAGGCGGGCGAGTGATTGAGTCGAGATTGAACCAGATAGCCGAGGATATTGACGCATTGTTAGCCAAGTTCAAGCCGGACGTTGTGGCCGTGGAACAGTTATACTCTCATTATGCTCATCCGAGGACTGCCATATTGATGGGCCACGCGAGAGGCGTTATATTGCAAAGATGCGCAGCGGCGGGTATCGAGGTCAAAAGCTACGGCGCGACGCGGATAAAAAAATGCGTTACGGGCAGCGGGCACGCCTCGAAAGAGCAGATACAAAAGACAATCAAGACGCTTTTGGCTCTGTCGGCTGTGCCTCAGCCGAATGACGTAGCAGACGCGATAGCGGCGGCGATGTGTTGTGCGGAATCACTTAAAACCGCAACCTTTGTGTAAAAAACCGATATGATAGCACGACTTGAAGGAAAACTTGTAAAGCTCGATACCGATAACGCACTGGTGCAGGTCGGCTCGGTGGCATATGAGGTTATGCTGCCGGGTTATTGCATAAGTGCGCTGGCGGGCAGTATCGGTTCGGTTGTTACGTTTTGCACGATGGAATATTACGAGGGTTCCTTAGGCGGAGGGAATCTCATCCCGAGAATTGTCGGCTTTTTAAGCGACGGCGAAAGAAAATTCTTCACGAAGTTCACGAGCGTTAAAGGAATCGGAATCCGCAAGGCGCTGCGTTCGCTGAGTATGCCCATAGCCAACATCGCATCGGCGATTGAGACAGGCGACGACAAGATGCTGATGGCGCTGGACGGCATCGGCAAAAGGACCGCCCAGCAGATTATCGCCGAACTAAAAGGTAAATTAGGCAGCTTCGCAATAGGCGTAGAGCAGGCGGCGGCGAAGGCGGCGTTTAGGCCATATCAGGCGGAGACACTGGAGATTCTTATTGCCTGGGGCGAGAAGAGAAACGAGGCGATAGAATTAATTGAGCTTGCACGCAGAAAGCATCCTGATGTAAAGTCGGCGGAAGAGCTTGTGCCGCTGGTATATCGGCTGAAACAAGGAATAGAAGTATAGTCAGACCCAAGACACAAGACCAAAGACAAAATTGTATGGCGATAGACAGGGTTATAACTGGCGAGTCGAGAAACGAGGCGGAGGAACATTTCAACGTCTCGCTTCGGCCAAAGCAATTGCGCGAGTGCGTCGGCCAGCAAAAAGTCATCGACAAGCTGAAGATTGCTATTGAGGCGGCGAAGAAAAGAAATGAGCCGCTGGAACACATCCTTTTTTACGGCCCGCCTGGCCTGGGCAAAACAACACTTGCCAATGTCGTCGCCAACGAAATGGGGGCGAATGTCCGCTGTACGTCGGGGCCTGCGCTTACAAAGCAGGGCGACCTGATGGGGCTTTTGAGCAATATAGGCACAGGCGAAGTATTATTCATCGACGAGGTGCACCGGCTGAGCACGCCCGTCGAGGAATTTTTGTATCCGGCGATGGAGGAGTTCAGGGTCGATTTCACAGTAGATAGCGGGCTGCACGCCAAGACCATAAATTTCCCGCTGAAGCGATTCACTCTCATCGGCGCGACCACCCGCGCAGGATTGCTTAGTGCTCCGCTGCGAAGCCGGTTCGGGATGCTTTATCATCTCGAATTTTACAACGTCAATGAGTTGAGTTCGATTTTGAATCGGTCAGCCAAGCTCTTGCAATTGAGCTGCCAAGACGGCACGCTGGAGCTGATAGCAACGCGCTCACGCGGCACGCCGAGAATTGCGAATCGGCTGTTGAAGCGTGTGCGCGACTACGCGCAGGTGAAGGGACAAGGTAAACTAACCACCGCAATCGTCGAAAGTTCGCTTAAGATGGAACAGATTGACGAGCTCGGTCTCGACGAACTGGACAGGTCGTTTTTGCGTGCGATTGCCGGCGTTTACGAGGGAGGTCCCGCCGGCATCGAGGCCATCGCGGCGACATTGGGCGAGGAAAGAGACACCCTCGAAGACGTGGTTGAGCCGTATTTGTTACAGATCGGCTTCGTCCGCAGGACAAACCGCGGCAGGGAGATAACGAGAGACGCCTGCGAGCACCTCGGCCTGAAATATCACAAGAAGGTATCAAGCGACCAGCCCGCACTATTCGGCTCCAGCGAGCAATAAATGCCGGTCTTGTAGAAAATAACTAAAAAATTGCTATTGACATTTCACACAGACAAGGATAAACTACAATTAACAGATTTGCACCAGGGAGAGGTGCACCTATCTACATTATGCGATGAGGTTTTGATTCGGCAATAAGGCCCGGGGCAATTGCGCGTGCATTTTGCCGAGGGCTTAAGTTAATAAAGGGTTTTTGTCGCGTAATATTAAGGAAAAGGAGGGTCATTATGAGAAACAGTGCAATTTCTCTCGTTTCTGCAATTCGTGTATTCCTGTGTGCGGCTGCCATACTACTGGCAACATCGACCGTTTCTGTCGGGGACTATATGAAGATGGACCCGCCGCCGGACGTGGACAAAGCCGACCACCTGCACGGCAATAAACCTACCTGCTGGGTGGCGGCGGGGTCGAACTTGCTGGCTGGCGCCGGCTATGGCGACGGCAACAACGTCCAGCAGCGTGCCGACGACATTTACGACGAGCTGTGCGACCATCTGGTTGACTGCAACAAAACCGGCTGGGACGACTCCGCAATACAAAAGTGGCTGGAATCCGGCTTCAACACCCAGAAAAATGCAAATCCTTACACGCTCGTCAAAGTATTCGGAAACAGAATCACCCATCAGCGGTATCCTTACTCGCGGACGGACCTGCCGGAATTGATTGGGGACCACCTTAGGAGATGCAGCTTCCTGTCGCTTAGCTCCAGCAAGGTTGACTGCAACGACGTCAACGTTGGCAAATTCGGACATTCGACCGCCTGCTGGGGCGACGACGACGCGGATGTCAACGACATTAACACCAACCCGGGCAAGGTAAAGATTTCCGATTCCGACTACTGGAATATCACTGTGCCGGTGCAGACATACACATACGATGACTACAACAATCCGAATCCCGACGAGTGCAACGAAGGCCCCGGCTGGTATTTCAATTACAACGACTCGGACAATCACCGCTACATTGACGGTTACGTCACACTCGAACCGAACACGGACGCATTCCCTAATCCGCGGGTTCTGGTCGCATCGGCAAAGTTCACATACAACGGGAACGACCCCTGCGCGCTTGACCTGCACTACAAAATCTCCTCCAACAAGCAGCTTCTCAGCTACCGCACAAGCATCGACTGGGACACAAACAATTCGCCGACGTTTACCGAAGACACCAACTGGGTAAGAGTAGAGTGGGACCTCAGCGACAATCCGGTGCCGCAGGGTTCCTTCGTGACTGCAACCGCTGAAATCGTTGTGCCCTACGACGCGAACGGTAACTCGATTTCAATCGACTCCGTCTTGTGGACGCCGATGCATTTCGAGGCCTTACCCGGCTCCTTTATGTGGGGCAGACACTATGAATTACCGGGAGGACCGGCTATGTATGCGCCCAATATGTGCGGCGGATATGTGGTCTGCGCCTGTATGATTTTCGCAGACCAGTACGGCACCCAGCCCGTCGGCGAATATCGCTGGGTGCTCGACTACGACTACTATCAGGACCCCTGCCATCACGATATTACCTTCGAGCCGAACGTGACAGGTCCAGGTCCATACTATATGGGCTTCTTCCGGTTCGGCCACTCCTACGGATTTTTGATGGATGACGAGCTGGAACCGTTCGACAACTGGATAACTTACGAATATCCAGTTCCGCCTTTCCCGCTGCTGGGAACGAGAACGTTTATGCTTAATTGGACGGGCCAGCTGCCGTATCCGCAAGGTCAGGACTACCTCAATCCTGTGCCTGACGAATGTGGAGACCCGGGTACATATTACTACGGCGGCGACATAAACAAGGATTGCTACGTGGATTTCGAGGATTTCGCGCTATTTGCCGGGGGCTGGCTGGGCTGCACAGACCCCGAAGACCCCAACTGCCTTTGATGCTGACAGCATAGGTGCTGCGGACTAATCGTCCGCAGCGCCTTGTTTTTGTGACTGCGGATCATCGGTAACATGCAACTGCAGAATTGATTTCGTTTTACTTGTAACTTTGGCTTGTTCGCTTATCCTTACGGGACACAGCCAGATTATCTTTTCACTGTCGGCGATAACAAAAAGATTTTTTCGCGACGCCGGGGATACTTTAGCGTCGGTCAGAAACTTGCCGATTTTCTTCTCTGCCCGCATACCAAGGGGCCAAAAACGGTCGCCATTTCTTCGAAAGCGAACCGCCAGCGGCAACTTTAGCTTTTCAAAATCAAGCCATTCGACAGAATCACTTTTAGTCGCCCTGAACTTCTCGAAATCAGCCGCATCATAATCAAATACCTCTGCCTCAATGAGCTTACCGGCAAATTCCGTTTTACCAGGGACATTCAGGTTAACCCCCAACATAAAGTTGGGGGCTTGTGGTCGCACCTGGCGATGACCAAAAAATGTTGTGCCACCCTGCCTAAGCACATCTACGCCCTTGGGCAATTGCAGTTTGTCGCCGTTCGACAGCCGGAGTATGTTTTCGTAATGTTGCCGGGTGATTTCCTGTTCGCCGACGTCAAGACAGAATAATGCCTTTCTAACTATTTCAATTTTAATCTCCTGTGGTTGTTCTGCAAACCTGTCTGAATCCAGAATCACTGCGAGTTTATCCACGGCTGCGACATCAGACCAAATTGCGCCCGCCTTCTCACAAATCAGGCGATTAAAGCCGCGGGATGCTGTCGCCAGTTCCGAAAGCTGCTCAACAATATTGCCGACGCAATCATTCTGCAAGGCCGGAATTAACTGATGGCGAATGTAATTTCGTCTGTATATGCAATCCACATTTGTCCTGTCAGTGCACCATTTCAGATTCCGGCTATTTAGATACTGAACAACCTCGTCACGCGAGGCACAAAGCAAAGATCTTACAAACCTGATGCCGCCCGTGAACTGCTTCGCAGGCCAGATTCCGCACAGTCCCCGAAAGCCGGTGCCACGAACCATACGATGCAGAATGGTTTCGGCGTTATCATTTTTCTGATGGGCGGTGGCGATACAGGAACAGTTTTCCCTGGCCGCAATATCGAGCAAGGCGTCGATTCGCAGCTTTCTTGCGGCCGTTTCAATCGACAATTTCTCCGTCCTTGCATATCCCCGCACGTCGATTTGTTTTGTAATCACCGGCACATTGAGCTTGCTGCACTGGCTAACGACAAAATCCTCATCTCGTTGCGCGTCAGCGCCTCTTAACTGATGGTTAACGTGTGCGCAGCAAATCTCAACGGGCAGCACGCCATCGGCTACAAGGGCAGCCATAATGTATAACAACGCCGTAGAATCGGCCCCGCCAGAAACAGCCAAGAGGACTTTTTGTGCCGGCCGCAGAAGCCCTTCTGTTGCGATAAAATCGGCCACCTTTTGTTCTAAATTCTTCAACATCATCAGCACAAATTAAAAGGGCCTGACCAATGGCCAGGCCCATAGTTACGTCAAATTTCTAATGAACAGTTTCAACTAATACCGCTTCTGTTCGTACTTGAGCTGCACGGGTTCGACCTCACCTGTGAGTATCTTGACACGGCTCTCCGCATACTGCTGCCACTGGGGGTGCTGGCCGGACTTTGTTATCTGGGCAAGCGCATCCTGATACAACTGAAGCGCTTCGGCCCTTCTTTGCAGGTGCTGGTCAAGAATATACGCCGCTTTGTACCTGGCCGGATAAGGCGTACCCGGCTCCCATTGATAAGTTCTCTGGTAGTACAAAACGGCTATGGTGTAATCTTTGAAGTGCTCGTAAATCCCGGCGGCCCTGAAAGCGGCATCATCGATTTTATCACTGGAGGGGAATTTGCTTATCAACTGATTGTATTTATCGAGCGCCAGGCGCAGCAGATTTTCGTCTTTGACAACCAGGAACTGGCCTGCCTGCTCCTGGAGACGAACCGCATCATTATAAAGATAATCCGCTTCGGAAACCGACCTGGTCGCCTTCAGGTTGGCGCCGGCGACGGTCGCCTCGACGACGTAATCATACTGGGGCATCGCATCCAGCGCAGAGAGTTCTTTTTCGGCCCAGGTTAACTTCATATTATTTCCGGTTTTGGTGTAATGCTGAATCAGGACTTCCAGCCCACGCCGATATGCCTGACGGCTGACGGCCATCTGCTCCGCCAAATCAACCTCACCCGACCTGGTCAAATCGACCGTTGCCGATGGTGCAACGCCCGACTGGGACGGCAGAATCTGGGCACTGCCGGTGTCGACGCTCCTGCAGCCGACAAATATAGAAATCGCAAATAAAACCGACGTAATAAGAACAAACCTTGCCATAACGGCCTCCTTTCAATTATTTCATACAGCCAAAAAATCCGTCCGGTCGACATTACGACTATTTCACAAATAAATTGCGTCAGTAACTGTTCATCACTTATCAATTAACGCCAATTCCGTCAAGAGAAACCTGCAAAAAATCGGCATATTCACAAACCAGTCGTCCGGCTCGCATCGCGGGCCATCTTGGCCAAAACCGCCATATAACCGCCGTCGTGGTCGAATCCCTCGGCCGAAGGTAACACAAGCTTTTCCTCTTTCAAAGCAAAACCGGAATTATCCTGCAAAAAACCTTTTATCAAGACACTGTTTTCCTGGGGCTGGATACTGCAGGTGCTGTAGCATAAAACACCGCCGGGTTTGAGTAACTCAGCGGCCTTGCTAAGCAAATCCCCCTGCACCCTTGTCAATTTAACGATACTATCCAGGGTAATTCTGTGGCGGACCTCGGGCCTGCGGGCCAAGACCCCCGTATTTGAACACGGCGCATCAACCAGAACACAATCAAAACCGTCAAACCGCTTAACAAAATCATCGAGAGCATTATATTCGATTATCGTGACGCAGTGGGAAAGGCCGATGCGAGCAACGTTTTGTTTGACCTTTTCGAGACGCGAGCTATCTATGTCAGTCGCCACGATTTTTGCAGTTCCGCCGGCGGTCTGGGCCAGTTGTATCGTCTTTGTCCCCGGCGCGGCACATAAATCCAAAATGGTCCAGTCCAGCTGAGGATTCAAAAAACGCACGGCCTCAACAGCAGACAAATCCTGGACGCTAAACAATCCTTCGTCGAAGCCGGGCAGGGCAGCTATCGAGCCGGGACTTATCAGCTTTATCATTTTCGATTCCGCTATAATCTCGCAATCGACCCCTTCCGTTTTCAGCTTGTCCGCCAACAGGTCTACCGTGGTTATAAGTGAATTTGGTCTCAAATAAATGCTCGGCCTGCGATTGCTCGCAAAGCAAATCTTCTCGGTTTGCTCCCTGCCATACGCATCAAACCAGCTTTTCACCAACCATTCGGGGAGCGAGAAGACGATACTCAGGTATTCCGCCGGCGAGGCATCCCTGTCCGGGAACAATTCGATACTGAATTCACAACCCGTGTGTTGCGTCTGCGGCACGGTGTTACAAAGTAGGTATGTTTCAAGCACTTTCTGACGATTAAGTATGTGCCTCAGCGTCTGTCTAAGCACGGCGTTGACGAACCCCGCCTGTTTTGCGCCGGCGACGTGCTTGGCATATTCTACCGCCTCATTCACTATCGCGTATTCGACGGTCTGCGGGCAATAAATCAGCTCGAAAACCGCCACGCGAAGAATGTTAAGAATCTTGATGGTCACACGAGTAATCAAAAATGACGAAAATCTTTCAATAACAAGGTCAATGACTTTGCGGTTCCTTAATACCCCAAAAACGAGGTCTGTCGCTCGCTGCATTTCGGTTAGCTGCAGATACTTATTTAGTATTTCGCCGGCGAACTCTCGGCGCAATTCGGCCTCGCAGAGCGTTTCGGCTGCAATACTGCGAGCAGTTGTGGGCTTCGGCAAAGCCATATCAATCAACGACATCGATTTTGACAAAACGGTCGCCCGGAGAAACGTGCCGGCCGTTGACGAAATCCGCAAAGGCCATCAGGCGAGAGTTTTCGGGCTTCAATAGAACAATTTGCAGACGGTTTTCGCCGCATACGACGTTTAGGTTTTCATCGATTGTGCCGGGCGGAAGGTTTTCAGGATTGGCCATTCGCAGAATTTCCGATTTGGCGAAAATGACTCGCTCGGTTCGACCTGTTTTTTTTGATTCGTAAAGTGCAGCCGCACCGGGCCAGGGCCAAAACCCGAGCATTTTGCTTCGCAGAACCTGTGCCGGCTCAGCAAAGTTTATAAAACCGTCGGATTTCCGCAGCTTTGGAGCACGGGTGACCTGTGCTTCGTCCTGTTTTGTGTAAACGGCTGTGCCCGCCGCAATCCGGTCGATTGTAGTAACGAGCAGAGGCGCGGCCAGCTTCGCGAGGCGCTCGCCAAGCTCGCCTGCCGTCTCGTCCCAGCCGATTTCGGTTTTGGCCTGGGCAAGTATCTCGCCTGCATCCATCCTCTCGGCGACAGTGATTATGGTGATGCCCGTTTCCTTTTCGTCGTTTACAATCGCCCAGTTTATCGGCGCCGCTCCGCGGTATTTCGGCAATAATGACGCGTGAACGTTTATCGCGCCTTTTGGTGCAACGGCAACAACCTTGCCGCTGATTTTCTGGCCGAAGGCAATAACGACAATGAGGTCCGGTTTATACCCGGCAATCCGGCCGACGATTTGAGGGTCGTTCACATCCGGCGCCTCAATTACGGGAATCGAGTTCTCGGCTGCCCATTTGTCAACCGGTGTCGGTGTAGGTTTACGGCCCCTGCCTGCCGGCTGTGCCGGCTGAGTTACCACAAGAGAAATCCTGTGGCTCGATTGTGCCATCGCATCAAGACAAAGTAAACCGAACTGGCCGCTTCCGAGATAAACGATGTTCATTTGTCTTTCAGAATATAGAAGGGACGTCAGGAACCTGTGCTACTCTGTTTTTCTTCGAGCTTCTTTAGCTGTTTACGGTGAGCAATCCGAGAGGTCGTCGGCATCCGGTTAATGATGGTTATACCTTCGATGTGGTCGAATTCATGCTGCAGGGCACGGGCGTAAAGCCCATCGGCCCGTTCGGTAAACATTTTGCCGTCGAGGTCAGTGGCTGTGACGGTCGCCCTGCTGTATCTTTTGATTTTCGCATAAATGCTCGGGACAGAGAGGCATCCTTCCTCATTTTCAACAAGCGAACCTTCCGGCTTGACGGTCGGGTTGACATAGACCCGGACGTTTTCCCTCGTGCCGTCGATGGAAATGATAAACAGGCGCAAAGGCACACCCCCCTGCGGCGCCGCAAAACCGACGCCTTTCAACTCAACCATAATGTCGGTCATTTTGGCGACGAGCCGACGGATACTATCGTCGATTTTTTCTACCGGCTGCGAGGGCTTACCCAAAACCTGCGCCGGGTAATGCGTAATACAGCAATTATCAACGTCGATTTCAGTCATACTCGTCACCTTCAAATGTATTGCCGAGATATGTCTTTCTGACGATTTCATTCTGGATTATTTGCGCCGGCGTGCCTTCCGCCAAGACCTTGCCGTGGTCAATTATGTAGGCCTTATCGACGACCTCGAGAGTCCTTTCGACGTTGTGGTCGGTAATGAGGATACTTACGCCGGAAGCCACAAGATGACGAATGTCCTGCTGTAAATCCTGCACGGTAATCGGGTCAACACCGCTGAACGGCTCATCGAGAAGAATCAGGGATGGCTCGGTAATCATCGCACGGGCGATTTCGAGTTTTCTCCGTTCACCGCCCGAAAGGAACCTGCCCTGACTTTGTGCCACCTCGGCCAGGCCGAAACGCTCAATGAGCATATCTGCCCTTTTGTTTCGCTGCTCATTTGTAATGGCCATTGTTTCTAAAATCGCGTAGAGGTTATCGCGGACGCTTAGCCGCTGGAAGATGCTCGGCTCCTGTGATAGATAGCCGATACCCAGCCGTGCCCTTTTGAACATCGGCAGCTTGGTAACGTCGTTTCCTTCGAAAATCACCGTGCCTGAGTTGGGAGTTATCATACCCATAATCATACGGAAGGTAGTGGTCTTGCCTGCGCCGTTTCGCCCCAGCAATCCAACGATGCTGCGATGTGCGATTTCGATGGATACGCCGTTTACGACGGCCCTTCCGTCATATATTTTCACCAAATCCCTGGCTTCGAGTAAATTCATATAAAATTAGAATAACAAATCTTCTGGCCTTTTCACCTTTTTTTTGCTAAATAAGTATTTCTATGTTTGCACTAATAAGCGACATACATTCGAATATTGAGGCGCTGACGACGGTCCTGGCGGACATTGAAAGCCGGGGCATAAAGACCATTTACTGCCTCGGCGACGTTATCGGCTACGGCGCCAACCCACGCGAGTGCCTGGACCTCGTCATCAGCAAGACCAAATGGTGTGTGCTCGGCAACCACGATTACGCCACGCTGTATGAGCCAACTAATTTTAATTTTGGCGCCGAACAAGCCAGCTTCTGGACGCGATTCGACCTCGAAGCGGAGCCCGAAAAAAAACCGCGGGACAACCGCTGGGAATTCCTCGGCAAACTTCCGATGCGCCGGACCCTCAAGGCAAAACTCGGCGGCGCGGCCACAACCATAGATTTCCTTCACGCCTCGCCGAGAAGACCTATTAACGAGTATATCTTCCCGGACGACGTCTATACCAATCCCGTCAAGGTCCGCGTAATGTTCGAGCGGGTCAAGCACGTCTGCTTCGTAGGTCACACGCACCTGCCGGGAGTGTTCCTGGACGAACCGGATTTCTATCTGCCTACGGAATTGGGTAACGTCTATCCGATTGTCGAGGATGAAAAGGCAATCATCAACATCGGCTCGGTGGGCCAGCCACGCGACCGCGACAACCGCGCCAGCTACGTTTACGTCGAAGAAAACGAGGTGCACTTCGTCCGCCTCGAATACGATTATAAAACCACGGCCGAAAAAATCAGAGCAACCGGCCAGCTCGATACCTTCAACGCCGACCGGCTCGAAGAAGGAAGATAGAAAGTAACGTTATGACTTTCAAAAACATATCAATTCTATTGACAGCGGCGTTTTGCCTGCTCGGTGCAATGCCCGCGGGACAGATAAATCTTTTTGCTCTTGAATCAAATGACAGGGACTTCACCGCCGTCGGCGGTCAGGCGAAAACAATCTCGCTCGGCTCACTCGACCCCAACACGGGCTTTAAGTTCCTGCTCGAGCTTAATTCACGAGGCGCCGCCATCAGCAAAGCCACTCTCAGCGAATTCGACGACCGCAACGCCGAGAATCCACAGCCGCTTGTCCTGCTTTCGCCTGTAACCAGACCCGACGGCTCACAGGCCTTCTCTATGGCCAACGATGCGCTTATACTGGCCGACTACCAGCTCAAGCTGCGATTAGACAAGCTCGATTGGAACACCCTAAACGTTACAAAAGGACTGGACGGCTCAGAGACAGCAATATTCGAGGCAACCATAAAGGACAAAACCACGGACTCACCGGCAATCAAGCTGACAAAAACGTTTCGCATCAGCCCCGGATTTTATCATATCGACTGCAACCTGACCGCCGAGAATCTGTCGTCCAACGAACAAAAGATGCAGTTTGACCTGTCCGGGCCGGCGGGAATCGAAAGAGAAGACCCGAGGGCTGATGCAAGAAAAACCGTCGCCGGATTCAGAGACATCAAAGGACAAATCGTCAGTTCCCGACTCGATGTCAAGAAACTCCGCAAGGCAGTAACGGTAGAAAATCGACAGCTGACTCATCGCGGGGCAGGTTTCCTATGGGCAGCGATAACCAACAAGTATTTCGCCGCTATTGTCGTTCCGACGCCTGATCCAAATATGAACTTCTGCAACTGGATTACCGATAAGCTCGGCTGGTTCGCCGAGACCGGCAGCGGCGACGGGAATATCGGTATCGACCTGCGGACCACATCTTTTACCCTCGCCGAAGCAGACAGCAGGACCTTTGAATTCCAGCTTTTCATCGGACCAAAAGACAAAGGGCTGTTTGACAAAAACCCGCTGTATAAAAATCTCGGCTTTGTCCAGACGATTGACTTTATGGCCTGCTGCTGTCCCTCGGCGATGATACAGCCGCTTGCCTTCGGAATATTGTGGTTTATGAAATGGTTTCACGGCTTCTGGCCCCATAACTATGGCATCGTAATCATCATTCTCGTTCTTTTAGTCAGACTGATTCTTCATCCGCTGACAAAAAAGGGCCAGGTCTCGATGAGCGAATACTCTAAATTTCAGTCGCTGCCCGAGGTGCAGGAAATCAGGAAAAAATACTCCAAAGATATGATGGAGATGAATCGCCGCATCGCCGAGGTGCAGAAAAAGCACGGCATCAGCCATTCCACGATGCTTATGGGTATGCTGCCGACGCTCGTGCAGATGCCGATATGGATTGCGTTATACAGCGCGATTTACGCCAGTATCGACCTGCGCGGCGCGAGCTTCCTGCCTGTCTGGATTACCGACCTCTCCGCGCCCGACGCCTTGTTCAAGTTTCCCGGCGGCTTCAAGCTGCCCTTCTTTGGTGACACCTTTAACCTGCTGCCGATTCTGATGGGGATTGCGTTCTACCTGCAGCAAAAATTGATGCCCTCACAACAAACGGCGCCAACGCCCGAAGCCGCAAAACAGCAAAAGATTATGATGCTTATGATGCCCGTGCTGTTTCCGCTTATGCTTTATACGTCACCGTCGGGCTTGAATCTCTATATTATGACAAGCGTATTCGGCGGCGTCCTCGAACAGTATGTGATTAAAAAACACATAAAGGAAAAAGAGCAGGAAAAAGAACGGGGTCTTGTCGCGGTAACCAGCAAGACCGGCGGCAAAATCAAAAAGAAAAAACCGAAACCATTCTTCAAAATATAAGTGCGTCTTATGTCATGCCTGCGCAAGCAGGAATCCAGAAATTTAGCCCCTCAATTTATTGAGGGGTTACTCAATAAATATGTATGACCCGCGAGATACAATCACGGCTGTCAGTTCGCCCAGTAACGACCACAGAGTAATTTTACGAATAAGCGGCCCGCATACCATCGACTTTCTGAATCAAATTTTCACCCCGGCCGTTCCTGGTAATCCCGGAATCACACAAGGAATTGTTTTAGTCACAAAGGATATCAACCTCGATTCTGTCGTTTACCTTTTCCGCCAGCCGCATTCATATACCGGCGACGACCTCGCCGAAATCCACCTTTGGGCGAATCCGGCTGTCACCGAACTCCTTTTGGAGCGATTGCTGTCCTTCGGCATACGGCCCGCTGAGGCCGGCGAATTCACCGCAAGGGCATATTTCAATGGTAAAATCGACCTTGCCCAGGCGGAAGCCGTCAATGAGGTAATTACCGCCTCGAACACGTTTCAGCTCGCCGCCGCGGAAAATCTCCTTGCCGGTCGATTCGGCCAAACGATGGAGAAAATCGGCTCAACCATTCTCGATTGCCTCAGTCAGCTCGAAGCCGGACTTGATTTCAGCACCGAAGACATCGAGCCGACAAACGAAGCCGATATAATTACCACGCTGGACGAGACAACAAATCAACTGCGAGCACTGCTTGCCGGCTCTATCAATAGCGAATCAACTCTCGATTTACCCGCCGTCGGTATCGCCGGGGCGCCAAACGCGGGTAAAAGCACACTGCTCAATAAACTGTTAGACAGACAACGCAGCATCGTCTCGCACCAGCGCAAAACCACCAGGGACGTCCTAACAGGCGAAACCGATATTGCCGGCTGTCGCTGCATTCTGTTTGATTGTGCGGGACTAACAACGAACATCGAAACAATACTCGATGAGCTCGCCCAGCAGGCGGCGATTGAGGCATTGCGAAACGCGCTGGTAGTCATATTTTGCGTTGATATTGCAAAAGCCGACTGGAGCGAAGACCTTGCCGTATGGAATATGTTTCGATGTTATTGCGAGCGACCTGTCCTCCGTAGCGATAGCGAAGGAGGAAGCGAAGCAATCTCGCCTGTTCTCGTCGCAACAAAGACCGATTTACTTTCCTCTCGTGATACTGATGAACGAATCTCACAGTTAAAATCGCTTTTCAGCTGCGATTTTCTTCCCGTCTCCGCTCACGCCGACACAGGGCTTGATAAACTGAAAGCCCAAACAGCCGAACGGATAATCACTGCAATCCCCGAGGATAGTAAATATAGCATCGCATTAACCGCCCGGCACAGGCAGGCAGTCACCGCTGCAATCGCGGATTTGGAAAAAGCCGTTGAAGAGCTAAAGGCGAGAAACAACGAAATCGCAGCCCTGATGCTGAGGACCGCTCATAACCGGCTAAGCAACATCAAGCAGCACAATATTGATGAGCAGCTTTTAGACAGAATCTTTTCCCGCTTCTGCATCGGTAAATAGCCGGTTGTCTATCTTCCTGCGAATGTATCACAATACATCTTTTTGCTGTGGCCTGGCAGTAGGTCTCTTCCTCTCACCCAACAGAACAATATCGCGAAGCACTTCGACGTTCTGTGCCGCCGTCCATCTCTTGTCAAAGTTCGTGTCCTGAACTATCTGTGCGATAGCAGAGAGTGAATACAGATGGAAGTTCCGCTCGTCCTTACTTCCGGCAATCACAAAAATCGCATGCACCTTCCCGTGAGCATCAGAAAACGCTACGCCATCTTTGCATCGCGCGATAAGGACATCGAAAACGTGCTCTCCCTCGATTACTATGTGAGGTATGGCCAGATTATCGCTCAATACCGTGCTGCTATCTTTTTCCCTCGCCACGAGCCGCATGTATATTTTTTCCGCGTTCTCGCCGAGCCGTTCGGACAACTTCTCAGATACAAGGTGGAAAAACTCATCCACGTTTTCCGCCCTGTCAATATCCAAAACGATACATCGCTCTACTATGTGGTCGAACCTGTCTTTGACGATTTCATCGCGCTGCCTGATGATTTCCCGCAGCTCATCTTCGAGCGAATAGCTGGTAAGCTCTCTCGCGGTGATTCGCTCGATAAGATGCAGCAAGGCATACTCCCTATTAGTCCTGATTCGCCCGTAAAACCAGTAAACGAACCCGCCAGCGACGATGAGCAGTAAGCTGACAAACAGCGCCTCACTTCCCATTTTAAAAATCAGGAAAGAAAAACCGATGATTCCCACAACCTGCAACCAGGGATATAGAGGAACACGAAAGCTGGGGCGGTAATTCTGGATACGGCTTTCCCGCAGGATAATCACAGACAGACACGCCAGAATGTTCGTAAGGATAAGAACAAGCGAAGCGGCCTCGACGAGGATTTCGAGTTTCAAAAACAATGAGACCAGCACGAACAGTCCCGTAACCAGCAGAGCATTGTGTGGCGTTCTGAAGCGTGCGTTGATTCTGCCGAGCTTTTCGGGAATCAGGCCGTCTTCACTAAGCGGTACAAGCGAGCGGGCCGCAGTCATAATGCCGGCGTTGGCGGTCGAGAGAAAGGCCAGAATGGCGGCGATTCCGAGCGCGATTTTGCCGGGGGCGCCCATAAAAACCTCTGCCGCGTCGGAAATGGGCGTAAGCGAATGGCTCAGCTTGTCGCTTTCGAGAACACCCACGGTAATAAAAACCATAAAGGTGTAGAAGATACTCGTTACTAAAAGCGAGATAATCATTCCGAGCGGGATGTTGCGCGCCGGGTTTTTTATTTCCTCGGCTACACTGGCGATTTTCAAAAGCCCCGTGTAGGAAACAAAAACAAAGCCGGTGGTGAAAAATATCCCGGCAAGGCCGTGAGGCGAAAAGGGAACGAGATTATCGACCTTGACCTTGTTAACGCCGAGTATGACAAATACCACCATAAGCAGCAGCAGTCCGACTACAAGAGCGACTTGTATCCTGCCGGCCTCTTTAATCCCGACCAGGTTGATCGCCAGGAATATCAGACAGAAAGCAACTGCGATGATGTGAATGTCGATGTCCATTATCAAAACGGTAAAGACAGACATACCGATAAGGGCGAAGGCGCTTTTCATCGAAAGCGAAAACCAGCTAAGCAGCCCCGCGACCGTCCCGACGCCGGGGCCAAGCGAACGTATTATGGTGAAACAGTCGCCGCCGGCCTTGGGCATAGCGGTCGTCATCTCCGCGATACTGAGCATCCCCGGCAACGACAAAAGACCCGCAAGAAAATAACAGATAATCACCGCAGGCCCCGCCTTGGCATACGCAAGCCCAGGCAAAATAAAAAGCCCGGAGCTTATCATCGCACCTGACGCGATGCAGAAAACACCGAGAAGCCCCAGTTCCTGTTTAAGTTTTGCCACGATTGGCCACACCCCAAAATTATATAAACCCTTCAGTTACCTGCCGACGACCCTAATCTTAATTTGTAATCGGCAAACTGCCAACCTTAAAAACCGTCATAAATAAAAAAGGGCACAAGCCGGATATAACTTGTGCCCCTGTGCTCTTATCTCTTATACCCTTATTTGTCTTTGGCCTCGAATTCGGCGTCGATTACATCGTCGCCGTCGCCCTTTCTGCGGACTTCGCCTTCCGGCGGAGGAGGCGGGGGTGATTGCTGTTGAACCGGGCCGGTGCCTGCCGTCTTTTTGGCGGCCTCCTCATACAACGCCTTGCCTAATTCCTGGCTGGCGCTGCTGAGGTTCTCAATCGCTTTTCTTATCGCGTCGGCGCTATCACCCTTGGCGGCCTCTTTGAGATTGTTGACGGCGCTTTCAATCTTGCCGCGTGTATCGCCCGATACCTTGTCGCCGTGCTCCTTGAGTGTCTTTTCCGTCGCGTAAATCAACTGGTCGGCCTGGTTCTTCAAATCAACTACCTCTCGTTTTTTCTTGTCTTCCGCGGCGTGCGACTCGGCATCCTTTTTCATCTGCTCAACTTCCTGGTCGCTAAGGCCGGAGCTGGACTTTATCTCTATTGACTGCTGCTTGCCGGTCGCGAGGTCCTTGGCCGAGACGTTGAGAATACCGTTTGCGTCGATATTGAAGGCAACCTCAATCTGCGAAATGCCGCGCGGCGCAGGCGGAATGCCTGCAAGCTGGAACCGGCCCAGTGTGCGGTTGTCGCCTGCGAACTCTCGCTCGCCCTGCAGCACATGAATATCAACGGTCGTCTGATTGTCGGCGGCGGTCGAGAAAATCTCGGTTTTGCTCGTGGGTATCGTGGTATTACGCTCAATCAGCTTTGTCATAACGCCGCCCAGTGTTTCAACACCCAGCGAAAGAGGCGTCACGTCCAACAACAAGATGTCCTTAACTCCAACATCACCTGCCAGGACGGCTCCCTGAATCGCTGCGCCCATCGCCACAACCTCATCGGGATTCAAGCTCCTGTTGGGCTCCTTCTGGAAAAGCTCTTTGACTATCTGCTGGACCTTCAGAATCCTCGTTGAGCCACCGACAAGCAAAACCTCGGCAATATCTTTGGATGCCAGCTTCGCGTCCTGCATCGCCTTGACGCAGGGATTTTTGAGCCGGTCGAATACCGGCTCGCACAACGCCTCGAATTTGCTGCGGGTAATCGTCATCTGCATGTGCTTCGGTCCGGAAGCGTCCGCCGTAATAAACGGCAGGTTCACCGTCGCCTCCATCTGTGTGCTCAATTCGCATTTGGCTTTTTCGGCCGCCTCTTTGAGACGCTGATGCGCCATCGGGTCTTTGCGAAGGTCGATTCCCTCTTTCTTCCTGAACTCTTCGGCGAGGTAATTTATCAAAACCGCGTCTAAGTCGTCGCCGCCAAGATGAGTATCGCCATTGGTACTCAATACCTCAATGACGCCACTTTTATCCTCGAAACCGCCTATATCGAGTATGGAAATATCAAATGTGCCGCCGCCAAAATCGAAAACAGCAACTTTTTCATTTTTCTGCTTATCTACACCGTAAGCAAGGGCGGCCGCGGTCGGCTCATTGATAATCCGTTCGACCTTCAGGCCGGCAATTGTGCCGGCGTCCTTGGTTGCCTGGCGCTGCGCATCGTTGAAATACGCCGGAACAGTGATTACCGCCTTCTCGACTTTGTCGCCTAAATAATCCTCCGCGGTCTTCTTCAAATCCTGGAGAATCATCGCCGATATCTCAGGAGGCGTGTATTCCTTGCCGCGGACGTTGACCTTGACTAATTCCTCGGGGCCGCCGACAATTTTATAAGGCACGATTTTTTCCTCGGAACTGACCTCGCTGTGGCGCCTACCCATAAACCGCTTTATGGAAAACACCGTGTGCTCGGGGTTGGTCACCTGCTGGTGCTTGGCAATCTGACCGACCAGCCGCTCGCCCTTGTCGGTAAAACCGACCACCGAAGGCGTCAGCCGTGAGCCGGAAGAGTTTATCAAGACCTTCGATGCGTTGCCTTCCATCACGGCAACTACCGAGTTAGTTGTCCCCAGGTCAATACCAATTATTTTATTCGTAGCCATAATTAACTCCCTTTCGTTTTATGCATTTAAGCGCATTAACTTCATTCGATAAAAGAAAAGTGCAAACGCCGTGCCAGCAAACACCTTTGCTAACATACAATCGTAACTCCTGCCAATTTAAGCACTTGTGGCTTTTACCCTTGTGCACTTGTGCTCTTTTTATGCCATTTTGGCAGGCGGAATCGACCGGACAAACGTATTGATTTTATAAAAGGAAAACGATAGAATAGAAATAAAAGGAAAGAGAACGATTATGCAAATCAAACTGACCGCGGTTTACGAGAAAGTAAAAGACGGATATATAGGTTATGTCGAAGAACTCCCCGGAGCAAATACCCAGGGCGCCAACCTTCGCGAAACCAAACGGAATCTTAAAGAAGCCATAGAGTTGGTCTTCGAGTCCTACAGGCAGCTTAACAAAGAGGAAACAGCCGGAAGGCAGGTAGTCAAAGAACCCTTTGGCCTGCTCACGGTATGAAACGAACGGATTTAATAAGACATCTCGAAAAGCAAAGATGTGAACTTCTCCGCGAGGGTGGAAATCACACAGTTTATGTAAACCGTAAAGCGAAAAAGGTATCTACCGTTCCAAGACACAGAGAAATAAACAACCATCTCTGTCGCAAGATTTGCAAAGACTTGAACGTCAAACGCCCCTGACTTGAAACTTGATATTTTCCTCTCATCCACCCCTATCCGCTTTACGACTGCCCAGAATAATGTGCGCAAATAGTCTGCAAGCTAATTTATAAAGAACTTTACTTATCTTCTTGAAGTTCAAAATTGTCTATCTGAAAAATAGCATGCTCTATATCTTTATCGAATCGAAGCGATTTCAGCGTCATCTCGATTTGTTCGTCATTCAAATCAAGCATTTGGCCAGCCATCGGTGAAATACCTATGGCAAGTTTTTTCGAACCTGGTATCTCCCACACTGCCTCACTTCTGCTGACCAATTTCAAATCAAAGTTAGCATTTAGTATCTTCGAAATCTCTGGAGCGTGAGCTTTCAATATAGTCGCATCTTCGCATTTGAAAACATACTTCATACCCGATGTTGAGACAACCGCCGCAAGAAGAACATATCCCGACAAAGCAATCCGCACCTTCTTCAGGTCGGTTCTGTATGATTCAGGGATTGAGCCATCCCTTAGTTGTCCAACAGGCAAGCGTTCGATTTCTGTGTCGCCGAATTCCAGAGTAACAGATTTCACAGTTGCCCTCTTGAACTCTGCCGAGACAGCACCTGCCCTTCCAAGTATCGTTTCTGCGAATTTCGCCTCAAGGGAAATATTGGCATTTATAGATTTTTTAAGCGTCTCAAACTTGGCTGGATTTGGCCCGATAGTATGCAAAGAATCCGGCTTTAACTGAATAATGTCCTTCTTATCCCCCGTGATTTTCCAAATTTGGCCTGGGGTTATCCCCGATTCAGCAGGATACCACAGGGCAAATCCCCCCTTGCCAAGTTCTTCTCTTACATCAGTTAAATTTGTGCATCCGGATACCAAGAAAAAAACGATACTTATAGGCATTATATGTTTCATCATCGTTATTCGTTTCATAGTTCGCACCCCGGATACCACATCCCCCATTCTGCCGTCTTCTATCTCTAAACAGCCATATCGGCAGGAAACAATAACTACTTGAACAATTAAAAGGTAATCAGATTAGAACTATGGTTAAATAACGAAATATCTTTTAATTTTAATATGTAATTTTTGTTTTTATAGTTTTATTTTTAATTTCTCTGTGAACTCTGTGGCCAAAAATATCAGCCGTTCAGAGCCGAGCGGATGATTTTTGCACGGAGAGCGTCACGGTGGGTTGAATCGAGCTCCTTGCCATAGTTAAGCTGCAAATGGGCAGGCAATGTGAGCATAAAGAGACGATTTACCGTGGCAATGGAAAGCCGACCGGTTCCCCCGGCGTCGCCGCCGTCGCCACCTAATGAGCAAAGCTGCCTGATTGCCGGGGTTGACGCCCCCTGATGCTTGTG
Source organism: Planctomycetota bacterium (assembly GCA_043811995.1). Classification (GTDB taxonomy): domain Bacteria; phylum Planctomycetota; class Phycisphaerae; order Sedimentisphaerales; family Anaerobacaceae; genus Fen-1362. Next base: position 7,134 of record JBDRMP010000082.1, on the reverse strand, counting down.
CATATTGAGCCCGAGGCGAATGTGACTCAGTAAAAACAACGCCTCCTGTGAGCTTATAAGGTTCACGTTCTTTAATAGCGCCATCGCCCTCGATATTTTATCGTCCAACACGCCGGCCTCCTTCGCCAGCAATCGGTCGCGTGCGATGTGCTCATATTCGACAATCTCAGGGATAATCGCCTGCTCGAATCGGCTTACAATGTCTTTTTCCGAGATGCCGAGGGATATCTGGTTCGACAGTTGATAAAAATCGCCCGCCGCCTCGGTCCCCTCACCGAAAAGCCCCCTTACCGCCAGCCCAAGCGACTTCGCGGCGTTAAGAAATTTCTCTATCTGTCCCGTCATCTTCAACGCCGGAAGATGCAGCATAACCGAAACCCTTATCCCTGTGCCCAGGTTCGTCGGACAAGCCGTAAGATACCCATACTTAGGACTGAACGCGTACTCTATCTTTTCCTCTATCATATCGTCTATGCGGTCTATCTGCTCGATACACTCCCGCAGCTGGCAGCCGGCTTTCAATACCTGGAGCCGAAGATGGTCCTCTTCATTTATCATCGCGGTGAAAAACTCTCGCCTCGCAATCACCGCCCCCCGCGGACCTTTGCCGAACGCATGATGCTGACTGATGAGATGTCGCTCGACCAGAAACCGTCTTTCCAGCACAGGCGTCTTGTCGATACCGATGTAAAATACCTCGTCGCCGAGTTTCAGCCCCATCAGGACATCTTTGAGTTTCCGCAGTATCTCGCTCTTTTCGCTGACGGTGCAAGCGGCCAGGAACTTGTGGCCCGCAAGGTTACGGGCCAGCCGCACGCGCGAAGAGACAACTACGTCGCCAAGAGGCCCCTCGCCGTTGAACCATTCATTGATATTCCCGCTTATTTCAGTCAGTTTCATCAGACCTGCTCAATACAGCCGAACTACTTGTTCTCCGCCAGTTTGTCCCGAAGCTTGGCGGCAAGCTCGTAATCCTCGTTTCGCACCGCCTCATCCAATTGCCGCTGTAGCCGGGCAATCTCCATCTGCTTCTGCTCATTCTTAGGCATACGCGAAGGTATTTTGCCGCAATGCATCGTCGCGCCATCGTGCGCCTTTTTTATTAACGGCAAAAGCTCTTTCTCGAAAACTTCGTAATCATACGGGCATCCGAGAACCGCCTTGTCGCGGAATTTCTCCAGCGTATAGCCGCAGTGCGGGCACGCCTCGCCGCTTTCACGCTGCCGGCCCGTTATATCTTCCTTCGGCCCGACGCTGAGCAGATTGCTCAAAAGCTCATTGAGAGGAATATAGCTTTTCGCCCCCACGCCCTGCTCCTGAGCGCATTGCTCGCAAAGGTGCATCTCTGTCCTGACACCATCGGATATCTCCGTAAGGTGTATCGTCGCTTCTCTGCTCTGGCAAACTTCACACTGCATAACTAATCCTTATTATATCAAAATCTCACCGAATCAACCGTTAAATTCTCAAACCCCCTGCACTATTTTCCGTCCACTGCCTTCCCTGCCCCTGCATTCCGTCAGCAGGGGTGCCCTCCGTCTTTAGCGTATCTCGCAGAGCAACCTATCTGCTCGCTGATTGTAACGCTTTGAAGCCGCACGCCGCTCGGCAGGTTCGGCTCAAGCTTCTGAAAAACATACAACGCTACATTCTCCGCAGTCGGACCTTTTTCACGGAAGTAATCAACGTCGTTTAACAAAGCTCCGCCCAATGGAGAGGTAATATCGCCCAGCCGTGTATTGAGCAAGGCGAAATCTACGGCCATTCCTCTTTTGTCAAGCTTGTCTGTGGCCACCTCCACCGATACCGCCCAGAAATGCTCATGTTCGGGCTCTCCTGACCCGTCAGGCAAAGCAACACTGTGACTTGCCTTGAATTGCGTCTCAACAGTTATCCTGAACACAGCTAACTCCTTTCGCTTTCTCACCTTCTTACTTTTAACTTTTAACTTTTTGCTTAAACTCCCGCCCCTATATCCCGCTAAATCGTTCCTTCAGCCGTTTGTTTACGTCGGCCGGCACAAGATTTGAAATGTCGCCCCCTAACGATGCAACCTGCCGAATCAACGTAGAGCTGATAAACCCGTATTGCTCTGTTGTCATTATAAACACCGTTTCTATCCCCGCCACAGAGCGGTTCGTCATAGCAAGCTCCAGCTCATAATTCATATCCGTCAAGCTGCGCAGGCCCCGAAGGATAATGTCGGCCTTTTTCTGTTTCGCGTATTCCACCATCAATCCGTCGAAACCTTCAACGGATACGCCTGGCATATTCTTAATAAGCTCTGCTATCATTTCGACACGTTGCTCGGGGCTGAATAACTGGTTTTTGAGGGGGCTTTTGCCAACCGCCACTATCAGCTCGTCAAACAGCTTCATACCGCGATTGATTACATCGAGATGTCCGTTGGTTATCGGGTCGAACGACCCCGGAAATATCGCACGCACGAATTTGCCGCTCATAAATTTCCTCTCAATCAAAATCGGTGGTATTATACTCAAAATCCCTTACTGGTCAAATCCTTCCCGATGCGAAAACAAGCCGTTGCGAGTTGCCGTCAAATATGTTATTATATTTACATTATAAGGCCTATACCCTGCTGTGCCTGTTCCGTTGCAAACAGGAGCCCGATATGAAAAAAGGCACTGGTTTTACACTTGTCGAATTATTAGTCGTTATAGCCGTAATTGCCCTTCTTATGGCCATATTGCTGCCTGCACTGAACAAGGCACGCGAACAGGGTAAACGTGTTGTCTGCCTGAACAACCTCAAACAGCTTACGCTGGCCTGGATGGCCTACGCCGACAACAACAACGGCAAACTCGTCAACGGCGCGCCTTGGGTACCCGGCGATTGCCCGGATACTGCCTGTCCAGACAAAACTAAAGCCATGCCGCCGCGAAACACACCATCCAGCCAATGGGATTATCAAAATCACAAAGATGAGATACCCTGGATAGGAAACGCCGATGCGGCAACTACAGAACTTGGCTATAAATGTGCTATGGACACCGGCGCAATCTGGAAATATGTGCGGAACTATAAAAGCTATCGTTGTCCAACTGGTAAAAAAGGTGAATTGATTACATATATAATAGTTGACGCAATGAATGGCCTTCCAAGGGCGGGAACAGGAAGTTTGTGGCGAAAATCCTTGGGCCAGATAAAAAAATCCGCCCTGCAACTCGTCTTTATCGATGAGGGCAAAATAACGCCTGATAGCTATGCAGTCCATTTCTCCAATTTGGGTAATTGGACCGGTCCTGAAAAGTGGTTCGACTACCCTATGATTCGGCATGGTGAAGGAACGACTATCTCTTTCGCCGACGGCCACGCCGAATACAAAAAGTGGATGTCGAAACAAACGGGTGAATTCGGTAGATGGGCGGAAACCCACAACGGTGGCTATGGCCAATATCCAGACAACCGCTTCGGGACTCCGACCGATTCCACCTATCAGGACCTCTACTGGATGCAGATTCACTGCTGGGGCCGCCTCGGCTATAACCCCTACTTACTCACTAAAAGTCGATTGACATAACATTGCTCATCTGAATGAGTTTAGCCCTCCGTAGCCCAACGGACGCAGGAGGATTATTCTGAAATCCCACTTAAAGTAATACACCAAACATAAGATACGCTCACCAGCAAAAACCCTGCCAAATTTTTATTGCAGACGGCCGGATTTTTCCAATAATGTTGTCCTTTCAGGCAGTCACATATGTGAAAGGAGACGCTATGCTGCTTAAACCGGTCGATATCGGGATAATCGTCGCGTATATCGTTATCATTATGGCGGCCGGCTTCGCAATGGCGAAACTCGCCAGCCGAAACCTCAATTCCTATTTCCTCGGCGGTAACAAAATCCCCTGGTATGTCCTCGGCGTCGCTAACGCCTCCGGTATGTTCGATATCACGGGCACTATGTGGCTTGTGATGACCATTTTCGTCTATGGCCTAAAAGGCGTGTTTCTGCCCTGGGTCTGGCCTGTCTTTAACCAGATTTTCCTGATGATATTCCTCGCCGCCTGGCTAAGACGCTCAAACGTTATGACCGGCGCACAGTGGATTACGACAAGATTCGGAACAAGCGCCGGCGCCAGGTTGTCACATATCAGCGTCGTCATCTTCGCTGTTGTCAGCGTCATCGGGTTTATGGCTTATGCTTTCAGGGGTATAGGTAAGTTTGCCGAGATTTTCTTCCCCTGGGACCTCGCCTGGGCGAACTGGTGCCCGGGACAAATAGTGAATTTCCTCGATAAGTTTCTGCCCGCCGGTTCTTTGTCCTCAGCCAATACTTACGCAATTATCCTTATGGGCGTAACGACGATTTACGTCATTTTAGGCGGTATGTTAAGCGTCACCGTCACCGACGTCATTCAATATGTCCTTATGACAATCTCCTCGGTCTTTATCGCCATCGTGGCGATGAAACATACAACCGCAGCCCAAATAACTGCCGCCGTTCCCGACGGCTGGTACAACCTGTTCTTCGGGTGGAAGCTCAACCTCGACTGGTCGCAGAAAATCCCCGCACTCAACGACCAAATCCTCAAAGACGGCTATGAACTGTTCACCATATTTTTTATGATGATGCTGTTCAAGGGAGTCCTCCTCAGCATCGCAGGTCCCGCCCCAAACTACGATATGCAAAGAATCCTCTCAACGGCGAAGCCCCAAAGAAGCCGCAAAAATGAGCGGTTTTGTCTCGCTGGTCCTTTTCTTCCCGCGTTACCTGATGGTTACAGGCATTGTCGTTCTTGGACTGGTCTTCTTCAGAGACGAGATTGTCAAAATGGGCGGGTCTTTCGACGTTGAGCAGGTCCTGCCCAACGTCATCAGCAGATTCCTTCCCGCCGGTCTTGTCGGCCTTGTCCTCGCGGGATTATTGGCCGCCTTTATGAGCACCTTCTCCTCAACCATTAACGCAGGCGCATCTTACGTTGTTAACGACCTCTATAAAAAGTTTATCAATCCCAACGCGCCCGAAAAAAGATACATCCGCGCAAGCTATATATGCTCCATACTGGTAGTGATTGTCGGCATATCATTCGGCTTTATGACAAAATCCGTCAATACCGTCACACAGTGGATTGTCAACGGTCTGTGGGGCGGGTATGTCGCAACAAACGTCCTGAAGTGGTATTGGTGGAGGTTTAACGGTATGGGATACTTCAGCGGTATGATTTCAGGCATTGCCGCGGCTATCTTACTGCCGATGCCCTTCATCGATAAGACGGTGCTTTGGAGCATCGAACGAAATATGGCCCTGTTCCCGATAATTCTGGGCATAAGCTTGCTCACCTCCGTTGTGATTAGCTTGCTCACAAAGCCCGACGACGAAGAGGTATTGAAGAAATTTTACAGGCAGGTCCGCCCCTGGGGTTTCTGGGGACCGATACGCGAAAAAGTGTGCCGCGAAGACCCTTCTTTTAAGCCGAATAAAAACTTCGCCCGCGATATGCTAAACTGTGCCGTAGGCATTGTCTGGCAGCTTCCGCTGGTGCTGATTCCGACATATCTCGTCCTTAGAAATTACAGGAATATGTGGATTTCAATCGCGGTGTTTGTCGTCACCTCGATTTTCCTCAAGTTCAACTGGTATAACAAACTCGAAGAAAATTAAAGTGAAAGCCCTCAGGTTTATCCTGGGGGTTAAAATGCCTTATATACAGGAAGAACAGATATGAACAAGAAGACATTCGACGCAAAGGTTAAAAAACTGTTCGCGGACCATAAACGATTCATTGCACGAAAGAACCCCAAAGTCAAAGAAACCAACGGCATTTACTATCGTTACAAATACCCCATCCTCACTGCAGAGCACACGCCGGTCTTCTGGCGATACGACCTCGACTACAAGAGTAATCCCAATCTTATGGAACGGCTGGGGATGAACTGCGCATTCAACCCCGGCGCTATCGAGCTTGAAGGAAAAATCCATCTCATCGTCCGCGCCGAAGGCGTCGACAGAAAATCATTCTTCGCCGTCGCCGAAAGTAAAAACGGCGTCGATAATTTCAAATTCCGGGATTACCCCGTCGTCCTCCCCGAAACCAACGACCCTGATATCAACGTTTACGATATGCGAGTCGTCAAGCACGAGGACGGCTGGATTTACGGCCTGTTTTGCTCCGAACGCAAAGACCCGAATGCGCCTCGCGGCGACTTGTCCAGCGCTACCGCCCAGTGCGGTATCGCCCGCACAAAAGACCTTAAAAAATGGGACCGCCTCGACGACTTGAAAACCACCTCGCCCCAGCAGCGAAACGTCGTCCTGCACCCGGAATTTGTCAACGGCAAATACGCCCTCTATACGCGCCCCCAGGACGGCTTCATATCCGCCGGCTCCGGCGGCGGCATCGGCTGGGGACTCTGCGACAATATGGAGCACGCCGTTATCACCGGCCCCGAGACAATCGTCGATGACAGGCAATACCACACAATCAAGGAAATCAAAAACGGCCTCGGCCCCGCCCCCATCAAAACCGAAAAGGGCTGGCTACAGTTGGCCCACGGCGTCCGCGCCTGCGCCACAGGACTTCGTTACGTCATTTACGCATTCCTCACCAAGCTCGACGAACCAAACAAACTTATCGCCGAACCGGGCGGCTACCTTATCGCCCCCAGGGGAGAGGAACGCGTCGGCGACGTCTCGAACGTCGTCTTCAGCAATGGCTGGGTCGCCCGCAAAAATGGCCGGCTCTTCATTTACTATGCCTCCTCCGATACCCGCTGCCACGTCGCAGAAACCACCGTTGAGCTGATGCTCGATTACGTCCTCAACTCCCCTGCCGACCCAGGCCGGTCATTCGCCTGCGTCCAGCAGCGAAGCAAACTCATTTCCAAAAACCTGCCCATTATGAAATCTCTCGGCATAAAGATATGAACGGCATTTCTTACCGCCCCCTGAGCCAAATATGCTTTTGTCACAACTTTGGTGCCGGTGCCAAATATCATCCAAAGACAAGCCTGCGGAAGATTGGCCGAATTTTCAAGATGACCGGGCAGAATGTCTGGCTCATTATACGGCAAATTGAGGGTAGGAATTGAAATGAAGATTTATCGTATCTTTGACGAAGACCTACAGCAAAACATTGACCTTGCGCCTCGTATGACAACCAAGCGTGAGGC